>ONMU01000095.1 GCA_900319035.1 uncultured Bacteroidales bacterium | reverse complement strand
AATGGAGGGGGCTATCGCTGATCCTTACCGCAGAGCTTTCAATTGGTACGATGGCCACATCGGAGAGCATCCGCAGGATGCAATCGAGCGCCGTGAGACCAGAGAGGAAATGCTGGCGGCGATGACAGATAAGCAGAGAGAAGTATTCATTATGTATTACCAGATCCAAGCCGAATGTGCTACTAGTAGCACATTCTCACCGAACTGTTTTTCGGCTTCAATACCGACGTGCTACTAGTAGCACATTGGCAGCGAACTGTTTTCCGGGTTCAATGCAGATGTGCTACTAGTAGCACATCTGCATGAACGGAAATCGCATACAGGGCTTATGAATGCCTCTAAGGGGTATTCTAAAACAAGTCGCTGTGTGTTCCTGTTCGGGTAAGGTAAAGGATCAGCTCGTTGTCCGAAACCTCGTAGATCAGCAACCAATCTGGCGTAATATGGCACTCTCGGCAACCCTTGTAGTTTCCAACTAAATTATGGTCTTTGTACTTCTCGGCTAATGGCTGTCCCATTGCGAGTGTATCTACTACACTGGTGAGCAAAGATAGGTCATAACCTCTCTTTTTGACTAATTTCAGGTCTTTTTTAAACATCGAAGTCAGAACGATGCCGTACTTTGGTTCGTTACTCATCGTCCTCTAACTCCTCCAATACCTCGCTGAACGAGCTGTAAACTCGCTTGTTCGGGTCTTTTTTCAGTTTTTCTACTTCCTGAATGGCTAAAATGGTGTCGGCATTCGGGGTATCATACTGGATCACGCTCTGCATATACCGCACAATGCTCCCCTTGACGTTCTGTCCCTGCTTGCTGACAATGCTCTTGAACGTGTTATAGACGTTTCTATCCATAACAAACGAGCAGGTAATCATATCAGACTTCATAAAACCGCCCCTTTCTAACCGAATTACTTAGTAAACCAACTTTGTTTACTAAGTATATTATATCACACCATCTTGCGTTTGTCAAGATGTCACATTGTTCGCCCTCTATAAAATCCGTTATCATTTTTATCAACCTGCTCCTGCCTGTCAAAATCAGACGGAATAGGCATGGTTTTTACCGCTGCTTTATGCACTCGATCCATTGACTTCTCATAAAACTGCATGATTTCGCTATCATACTCTCCAACCGGTCTTGGAGAATCACCAAATGCCGTGACCGCCTCTCGCGCATCTTGTCGTAAATCATTCGGAATCGCTGCGCACGCTTGCTCATACGCCCTAAGCGCATCCTGAACGCTATCCTCTGTTATCTTTTCTGCCGTCAGCACGTCTATTTTTTGATTTCTTGCAATTTCAGCATCGGCTGCCTTTTGCTTGCGCTCCATATTATGCTGGACACTTCTTCGGATCAGCTCAATATGCGACCTTATATTACGATCTCCTGCGAGGAATGGGATAATCATAAAGCCGAGGTGCTTTTGCAGCGCCACTGCTGCGTGGTCAAGCTGTTCTCCTGCCTTAGCTGGCTGCATATCAGGAACTTGTTTCTGATGTGATCGCGCAAGATCGAGGGATTTAAAGTATTCCTTGACACGCATTTCAAATTTTTCTTTCAATATCGTTGCTTGTTTAAGATCTTCTTGTGCGCTTCTCAACACTGGATTTATACGCAACCATGCGGAAATCATCATTTGCCGGATATAGTTGTTTCGTAGCGCTATCAGATGCCGAACGCTGCCTACTTCATTTTGATCTATAAACTTCTTCCGTTCTTTCGGCAGCAGAGTTTCCTGTGTGAATTTCGCTGCAGCAATATGTGCGGTGTTTTCGTCATATCCAAACGAATAACGCATTTGCTCTACAAACTCTGCACGTCCAATCTCTTGCCCAAAGGATATAGCAAATTGCTTATGAGTATCTTGGATCTCAAATCCACTTCCTACTCTTTCAGATTTCATATTTTTATTCAAATATAGCACTTTATCAACGAATCTATGCCTTGCCCCCTTAACAGCGTCTTCATCTGCTTCACTAAAGAACCCGTATAGTCCTGTATTACGTTCCTCAAACCTTA
>ONMU01000094.1 GCA_900319035.1 uncultured Bacteroidales bacterium | reverse complement strand
CAGATTGCTCAAATGGAGCAAAACGGCAACTATCAACTATCAACTGTCAACTATCAACTGATAGCCGAGGATGTGGAAATTTTGACGGAAGACATGCCCGGTTGGTTGGTAGCCAATAATGGAATTCTTACTATCGCGCTGGACATCGAGCTGACGGATGAACTCATCGAAGAAGGTATTGCGCGTGAGTTGATCAACCGCATTCAGAACCTCCGTAAGTCCTCCGGTCTGGAGATAACCGACCGCATCGAGATCGAACTCGAAGATCGTTCGGAGATCCACAACGCAGTTCTCCACTGCGGTGATTACATCAAATCGCAAGTACTCGCTACCAAACTCGAACTCAATTCTCAATTGTCAACTGTCAATTGTCAAATCCTCGAGATGGACGGTTATAACGTGAATATTAACATCAAAAAAGCATAAAAGGATGAAAAAAGTATTGGTTTTTGCAGCGGTTTTAGCGATTGCAGCAGGTTTTGTATCCTGCCAGAGAGAAGCCTCCACTTTTGCCAAAGAAGACTTAATCGGCAGATGGCAAGCGCCCTCCGGCGACACCTTGCAGTTCATGGTCTTTCAGCCCGACATCGCTCCGACGCCGGAAGGTCTATCTGGCGAGTTCCGCTATGGTTATGAGTGGGACATGAACGACCATAAAGGATGGGATGACAGCCAGGGTACATACGAGGAATTCCTCTTCACACTCATTGAAGACGGTGGCGCGTATCACGGAAACGGATGGTTTGTCTGGCAACTCGACCCCAATGGTAATTTCATTTTGGTCAATCTGATGAATAATGGTGGCGCAGAGATTCCGAAGCCCTATAAAGTGACCGTATTGACAGGTTCCAGTCTGATTTATAAAGATGATTTTGGTACTACCCATTCATTTACAAAAGTGAAACAATGAAACGCGCTTTAAAAATCCTCGGCTGGACGCTGCTGAGTATCGTTCTGGCAGTAGTGTTGGTAGCAATTATCGCTATCTACGTCGTCTTCACGCCGGAGCGTTTGACGCCTATTGCCCGCCAGGCAGCGGACAAGTTTATCACCTGTGAGCATGAGATCGGCGAAGTGGATTTGACGTTCTTCTCCACCTTCCCGCGTTTTGGTCTGCGGGCGGATGGACTGCTGCTCATCAACCCCAAAGCCGGTGCGCAGAATGACACAATAGTGGAGGCAAAACATCTGGTAGCCACGGTGGATGTGATGGAGTTTTTAAACAACAAGAACCTCCATGTACACGAAGCGATTTTGGACGATGCTACCGTCAATTTCTACATAGCCGGGGATGGCACAACGAACCTTACAGACGTCTTTGTAACCTCACCCGACACGACAGAAGAGGACACTTCGGCTTTCTCTCTGCCCTTTGACGCCTTGCGTGTGGACGGACTTCGAATCAAAGCTAACGCCATCACTTTTCTCGATGAAAAGGACACAATCTGCGCTTCTCTCAGTCAAACGGACTTGAGTGCCAGCGCAAATAGTTGGGAAGATATTTTCCTCTCGCTCGACGCGCAGGATGTGTGCGCAACGCTCAAGGGTGAGACGTACGCCGATTCCCTGCACGTGACGCTTGATGCACCCATGGCGGTTAATTTGGACACCATGCATTTTGCTTTCCGACGTGCCGAATTAGCGGTCAATGAGTTTGCCCTCGTATTGAGCGGAACAGCAGATATTCGCGATTCCATCGGGATAAATGCAGGGATCGCTACGAAAGATAAATGGCAAATCCAGCCGCTCTTGGCGCTCGTTCCGGCGAAATTCACCTCTGCGTTGAAGGATATTGAGGTGGACGGTCAGGTTGCTTTGGAAGCGGACATCAAAGGCTTCCTGGGCGAAAACGCAATGCCGCTGGTAAAAGCACGTTTGACCTTAGAGGACGGTGAAGGAGCCTACAAACCTCTGCCGTACAAACTGCGGGACTTGGAACTCGATGCCGATGCCCTCTTGGATCTGAATAAGAAAGAACCTTCCTCCGTGACGATTCGTAATCTGGCAGCCAAGACCAAAGACAGCAAACTTTCTGCTACCGGAACAGTCAACGATCTGATGGGGAATATGTTGCTGGATCTGGCATTGAAACTTGATGCTAATCTTCCGGATTTTGCATACTTCCTGCCGGATAGCATGACACTCCTCGGACG
>ONMU01000092.1 GCA_900319035.1 uncultured Bacteroidales bacterium | reverse complement strand
TTTTACTCCTCCGGGTCGTTGCCGCGAGCTTCGTCGAACTTGGCTTTCATGGTGGGATTGCCGGCAGTGAGACGTTTGATGGTCACCTCCTGCAGTTTCTTATCCGCGAGGTTGAGGTTATCGCCGGACTTAACGAGGTTCTCCCGCACTTTCTGAAGATGAGCGATGGTCTTGTCGATCTCGTCGATAGCATCGGAGAAACGCTCGTTAGCGAGGCGTACGTTACGTCCGAAGGCGTCCTTGAAGGTCATCAGTTTGTCTTCAAAATTCGTCACATCGACCTGTTGTGCCTTGACTAACGCCAGTTCGCGTTTGGCGTCGAGGCTCTTCTTGCTGGTCTGGCAAAGGAGCGTGATAAGCGGAATGAAGAACTGCGGACGGATGACGTACATCTTCTCGAAACGATGGCTCATATCGACAATACCGCCGTTGTAGAGTTCGCTCTCGGGTTCGAGCATGGAGACGAGGACTGCGTACTCGCAGCCTTTCTTACGCCGGTCGGCATCCAGTTTGGCAAGGAAGTCCTCGTTCTTATGCTTGGTTGCCGTCTCGTCGTTCTCGTTCTTCATCTCAAACATGATAGAGATATACTCTACCCCATCTTCGGACTTGTCCCGGAAGACGAAATCACCCTTCGTTCCCTCGACCACCTCGTTGTCTTTCTCGAAATAGGCATAAGGCATGAGCGGCCGGAGGAGTTGATTGAACTGGGTGGAGCAATGGATCTCCAGTGTCTCGCCGACCATCTTGGTAGAGAGGCGCGTCTTGAGTTCCTTGTAGTAGGCTATCTGCTCTTGCGCCGCCTTGCGTTCCGCTTCCCACTGAGTCTTGGCTTGCGCCAGCTCCTGCTCTTTTCGCATGTATGCCTCCGTAGCCTGCTGACGCACTTGCGCCACGGCTAACTGCTTCTGCTGCTCAGCCTGATCCAAACGGGCTTGGAGCGTCTGGAGTTGGAGTTGTAGCTGGGCTTGTGCAGTCTTCTGCTCGGCTGCCTGACGTGCCTGCTCTGCCTGCTGACGGGCTTTCTGGTTCTCCTCAAGTTCGTGCACACGACGCGTCAACTCCATCTCAAACTCGGAGGTCTTCACTTGGCTCAACAACGCAGCATAATCGCTCTCGTCAACAGTAAACACATTCCCGCATTTCGGGCATTTTAATTCTTTCATAGTTCCTCCTTCATTCAAAAGATTTCTTCATAACGATATTGTATTTAATTATTTAGGATAAACGAAGTTCAACGCAATCGGTCGTCTATGATATAGTCTTCCAACATAATCGGGTGCAAATATACTACAAAAATTGCACATATGCAAATTTATTTGCAAAAATATGCAGGAAGAGGTACAAAAATAACGAACACGAAAAACGCAACAGCATTTTTATAGCTTTTTGTAATGCGCTGATTATCAGCGGCATAGGTAGCCACACATTGTGAATGATCAACAAGCCTTCTCCAGCCGTTATGTCGAGCCCGCAAGCGGTTCCCAAACTTCGTGAGGGCGGTGTTGGCAAGCGAAAAGAGAGAGGAGGGTTAGTTATTCAAACAGTCTCTATCTAGCAGGAAATTAAATACTCCAATCCGATAAACACCCTCATCGTTGTAGAAACCTCTTGTGTAATCCCCCGATATGATGACCTTGCGGAAATTATCGCTGATGTGCGTCAGAGGCCGTTGCTCTTGGTCGGATTTCTCTTTGTCCGGAAGCATGTATGCCGATTGGATATAAATGCGCTGAGAACCCCGATTAACTACATAATCCACCTCTACTTTGATGCGAACTGTCTTTCCTTCTTTGTTTCGTTCCCAAATCTCTACCAACCCCACATCTACATTGTACCCGCGCGCACATAACTCATTATATAGTACGTTCTCCATCATGTGGCTGAATTCTATCTGACGGAAACCCAAGATGGCATTTCGGATACCCGGATCTTCAAAATAGTACTTACTGTCAGCTCCGATGTACCTGCGACCTTTGATGTCGTACCGCAATGCTTCGCTCACTAAAAACGCATCCTTCAAATGCTCGATATACTTAGTTATCGTATTCACACCGATCTTGATCTGGGCTGCGGACTTGAATGTATTGGCTATCTTCGTCGGATTAACAGCCGTTCCCATAGATGATGCCAACACGCGGAATATCTCCTCCAATCCCTCCTCGTTCTGCAGGTGGTTACGCTCAATGATATCCTTTAGATAAATTGTCCGATAGACATCTTT
>ONMU01000090.1 GCA_900319035.1 uncultured Bacteroidales bacterium | reverse complement strand
CGACCCTGCCGGAAGCAAGCAAAGAAGGTTATACTTTCACTGGTTGGTTTACGAAGGCTGTCGGTGGCGACCAGATTACAAATGAGACGGTAATCCTGCGTAATATCGGTACGCTGTATGCGCAGTTTACCGAGGGTAATCCTACGGAAACGGTTCTCATTGCCGGTAATGGCGAAAGGGTTACCATCACCGAGCCGAATACGGAGGCAGATGTGATCATCGTAAAGAAAGATGGTGTAGCCACCTTCACTACGGGAGGCCTGATGGTTGAACGTCTCATTCTGGAGTCCACCGGTAACCAATCCGGTCAGCTCGTCGGAGTGACGGCAAGCAACCTCACGGTAGAGGACGAACTCTTCTTCGACTTTATTCCTAATGGAGAAACGGGTACGCAGGCACGCACGTGGTATGCAGTTGCAGTACCTTGGGAGGTTAATGCGGTGAATGGCATCTTCTGGAAAGAAGGAAACCGTCATCTGATTATCGGCCGCGACTTCGACCTCATCTATTACGATGTAGCAAAACGTGCTGCTGAGGGCGATAGCCCTGCATGCTGGAAATACGTACAGCATGATGTCGATAAGATCATGCATCCGGGACGTATGTATATGATGTACTTCGATCCGGGATGGAAGACTATCCGTTTCAAGGCTAACAACAATGCAACAGCCTTGACGATGGCAGAACCGAGCGTAACGACTCACTCTGCTGCTACAGGAAATGCCAAGGACGCTAACTGGAACGGTATAGCCAACCCCGCTGTTTATCACGCTTATCTGGATGCGGGAACAAGTTATGGACAGGTATTGAACAATGGTAGTTTGGATAACTACCAGAATCACGAAGGCAGTCCTGTTTACAGCACGGTAATGTTGAGCAGTTATAAGTTCGTGGTAGGAAAACCGGTATATGTACAAGCAGAAACAGCTACCGAAGTAGATATTCGCGCAGCCGTAACACCTTCGCTTGCTCCGCGCCGCATACGTGCAGCCGGTGTACCGGAAGGCGTCGAGGCTGTTTACCAACTCACTGTTGCCGCGGAAGGACGCCCGAGTACGGACAACCTCTTTATCCAAACGGCAGAAGAGAAGGAAGCAGTCTATGTAATCGGTCAGGATCTTGCCAAAGGCGGTGTAGCGAAGAACAATGCACAGTTATGGGTAAACCGCTATGGTGTCAAACTGTCCGTGAACACCGTTGCGGCTGTCAACGGCGTGCACGAGTATCCGCTAGGTCTGTCTATCCCGGCGGCGGGAGAGTACACGATCGCTATCGAGAGCGCGATGGGCGCTACCGATGATCTGTACTTGACGCGTGATGGTGAGGCAATCTGGAACCTGAGCAACGGAGCTTATACCGGTTCGTTCGAGAAAGGCACGACGGCGGCCTACGGCCTGCGCGTAAGCGCTAAGGCGCCGCAGATTGCTACGGGCATCGATGAAGCCGTTGTAGACGCGAAGGGCGAGACGCGCAAGGTATTGATCAACGATCAGGTGTACATCATCCGCGGCGAGAATGTTTATTCCGTTGACGGTCAATTGGTAAAGTGAAAGGTGAAAATTGAAAAGTGAAAAGTGAAAGGAAAAATGGATATGAAAAAGCAATATATGATACCTTCCGTGGAAGTGATGTCGGTGAGTACCGTATTGATGCAGAAGACGGGTGAGGCGAGTGTCCTCCCCGGCCCCGGAGGTGCGCCTAAGCGCAAAGAGACGGAAGTCTTCTGATGAAGGAGTTAAAGAGTTAAGGAATTAACGAATTAACGAGCAAAAGCCGCATGTACGTGAAAGCGTATGTGCGGCTTTTTGTTAAGTAGAGTTAGCAATTTCTATTTTTTTGTGAAAATATTTGCGTATGTAGAGAAAAACCTCTACATTTGCGCCGAAATCAAAATGTCACCATATTGGTAATATATATCGCCAATTTGTAGGCGAATAAACGCAAAAATAAAACAAATTGTTAATTTTGAGGAACAAAATGACTAAGCGCATCGTTGCCGTTCTGCTATTGTTATGCTCGTTTCTCGCGTATTCTAACGCGCGAGTAGACGAGCATGCATTAAAAGTAGCAGAACGCAATGCACAAATGGGCTTCAATGATACTATCGATCGTACGGCGGATGATTTTGTGGTTGTCAGTCTGGTGGTTGCAGAGCCCGGGGAAGTGCTATATAGTGTTCTTGGGCACGCATGCCTTCATTTGCAATGTCCGGCCTTTGGATTGGATTATATCTTCTCCTATGAAAGCGAGAGCGTGAAGGGAAAGGTTTTCCGTTTTTTAACCAACGACCTTAATATGGGAATGATGAGTCTCTCAATGGATGACTACTTGTTGCCGTATGTAGAGGAAGGACGAGGCGTGAAGGAGTACCGACTCAACTTGCCTACGGAAGTGAAATCTGAACTTTGGCGGATGTGTGATGAACGACTGGAGCAAGGAATAAATCTTAAATATGAT
>ONMU01000087.1 GCA_900319035.1 uncultured Bacteroidales bacterium | reverse complement strand
GGTGTTCGTCTTTGCCTGAATCGTCAATATGGCACCGATGAAAACGGAAATGATCAGCACAATTGGCAAACTCTGCAATCCCTGCTTCTCCAACTCACGGCTGTACTGCCGCCAGAACATTCGCTGACGGTCTGGCAAACGGAGTACCTTGCCCATCAGTAACGTATATTCTCCTATGTGTCGTAATATTTGCATAAACAGTCCTTTTCACCCTTAAAATACAAAAATCGTGCAAAAGTACAAAAAATTTTGCATATATGCAAATATTCGCGCGTTTTTTATTTTTTCTTTCATTTTTGCATAAACTACAGTATTATATACTACGTATATAATACCAAGATAATAAGGTGCAAAAATTAGTGCGAGATAAGTGCGAGATAAGTGCGTCATAAGTACGAGATAAGTGCGAGATTTTCGGGGTTGAATCAGGGTGTTTTGCTATTCCTTTGCTACTTCTTTGCTATCCCTTTGTTGCCTCTTTGCTCTTTTGTTTAATCCTCCCTTATCATCGAAAAACAGCCCGCGTTGCTGCGAGCTGTTCTTCCTTAACCTATAGCTGGTGTGCCAATTACTTCTCTTGACCGGTTACGGTGAAGATTTTCTCTCCGCGGCGGATCAAAATCTGTCCGTTCTGGAGGAATTTTACAGCGTGCTCCGAAGCATCGAGGTCCTCGATACCTTGACCCGATTCTTCGCTGAGCTGCAGCTTTATAAAGCCGCCGTCACCGTTGCTGCCGTTGCTCTCGATACCTATGAAATTAGCATGCTCTTTGCTCAGTATAATCTCAATAGCTTCGTCGGAAGCGGCTGTTTGTGCGACAGCGCTCTCTTCGCCATTCACGAGAATCTTAACCGGACGTTTAGCGCCGGTACCGCTGGTGAGAAGTACCTTGTTAACTGCAGGAAGGGCAATGTAGATGCGATCCTTACCCTCGGAAATACGATGGTTAGAGGCTTCTTCTACGTCTTTCGAGAACTTAACACCCTTGTCTGCGTCAAATCCGTAAACGGAGTAAATATACGAAGGAACAGCGTCGAATACAACCTCCTCAGTCGAGTATTCCATCGGAGTAATGGCATGGTACGTAATAGTATATTCCGCTTGCTGACCGTCAATGCCGGTAACAACCAATTTGCCATCCACCATCTCTGCTTTCGGCTCGCCGTCAGGCTCCCAGAAAGTAGCGCTGACAAACGTCGGCTCTGCTTCGCCCTCAAGGAACGGAACATCAATGTTGCCGGCCGTAATGAAGCCATGAACACCGTTGCTGAATGCAACCTCCAGAAGGTCTTTCTTTGCTGCTGCCTCTACGATATGAATCACATAGGTCAATTTCGTCTCGCCATCTTCTGCAGTAACTACCACTTTGAGGTCATCGCCTTCGGCAAGTTTCTCAGTGTGAGCACTATCGTCATTCGGCTCTAAAACGAGCTTGTCTGTACCCGGATTAGCGCTTCCGTGAGGCTTGGTAATCGTGTATTCCAGTACCGCCGGATCGAAGGCCGGATTAAGGGTGAAACCTTCTACTGCAAGGCTCTTCAGGGTAGCATCATGACTGGCTTCAGATCTGCGAGCCACGCGAAGCGTGAAGTCACGTGTGGTAATGCCGTCTTCCGCTGTTACGGTGATAATTCTCTCGATAGGAGCTGCGCCTACTTCAGGAATCGGAGCGTTGAACGGACTGGTCTCGTTGGCGGTAGCCTTCGGATGCTCCAATACGAAGAATACAGGGGCTTCGGTGATACCACCAATCTCCATCGGAACTTCAATGGAGAAAACATCTCCTTCACGTGCGAAATCATGGAATTCGTCCGGACCTGTCTGCGCATATACGCGAGCCATGTTGGCGTTGTTGCTTGCTCCGCATGCGCGGTTTACCGCGATGAAGTCCACAAAGCCGTTCCATGTGTTGGTTTCAGTACGGCAGATATAGAGCGTGGATTTTTCGTTCAAAACTGCCGGAAGGACAATGATATTATCTCCCTCAACTCCCATCGATTCGGAGTCAAAGAGCAGTGTCTCGCCTGCTTTGTCGGCATAGATAGCAAGAGTGCCTTGCTCTGCAGCTTTGGTGGTGTGTACATTCAATTCGTCACCTGCCAGGAAAGCGCCCGAAGCTAACGTGATACCGAAGAATTGACCTTTACTGCCAAATTTACCATCACTTGCGGTGTTCTTGTCCGCTGTTCCGCCAATAACGCCTTCTACACTCGCCGTCTTGCCACCTGTATGCGTTGCTTTGATCAACTCGCCGCAGAGTTTGTCAGAGATGGTGATGGTGTGCTCCTTCGTAACAGGGGACTCATTGAATTCATTCTCCGCCCAAGCGGTATAAGTGAACTCACCTGCTGCTTCCGGAGTCAACACTAACGTGCCGTTTTCGCTTAATTTTGTGCCGTATTTGTCGGTCCACCAAATAGAAGTAGCTTTTTTTGCTTTAGCAACGAACGTAACAGGAATACCTACAACACCCGTCGTCGGACCGCTCACAGTGATCTCTGTAACAGGGTCTGTCGAAGGTGCTCCGCCGCTAAAAGTCATCGCGGAAACATAGCATTGCGAACTTGCTGCGGTTAAAATATACTTACCGGCAGGGAGGTTCTCGATGGTCCAATCTTCCCATGCTTTGTTGGCATTGGTGAAGGTGGCCTGTGCTTCTGCTTTGTCGTTGTAGAGCGTGAAAGCTTTCTTGTTCGAATAAACATTGATGACTAAGGTACAACCGTCGTCTTCGTTCACAAAACCCATCCAGCGTTGGCCTTTGGAGGCATCAAATCCGTCTTCCGTAAA
>ONMU01000086.1 GCA_900319035.1 uncultured Bacteroidales bacterium | reverse complement strand
TGATCCACGGTGATACAGAACGGAGTACCGACTGCATCCTGACGACGGTAACGCTTACCGATGGAGTCTTTCTCGTCGTAAGCCACCTTGAAGTCGAACTTCAGTTCGTTCATGATCTCGCGTGCTTTCTCGGGCAGACCATCTTTCTTAACAAGCGGCATGATACAAGCTTTCACCGGAGCAAGCACTGCAGGCAGGTGGAGAACCACACGGGTGTCGCCGCCTTCGAGTTGCTGCTCCTCGTAGCTCGAACACATCACACTCAGGAACATACGATCCACACCGATGGAGGTCTCGATGACATATGGCGTGTAGCTCTGATTGAGCTCCGGATCGAAGTACTCGATCTTCTTGCCGCTGTATTTAGCGTGCTGCGAGAGGTCGAAGTTCGTACGGCTGTGAATACCCTCTACCTCCTTGAAACCGAACGGCATGAGGAACTCGATATCGGTAGCTGCGTTCGCATAGTGAGCGAGCTTGTCGTGGTCGTGGAAACGGTATTTCTCGTCGCCGAGACCGAGGGCTTTGTGCCATTTGAGGCGGAACTGTTTCCAGTGCTCGAACCATTTGAGCTCTGAACCCGGACGAACGAAGAACTGCATCTCCATCTGCTCGAACTCCCTCATACGGAAGACGAACTGACGCGCTACGATCTCGTTACGGAACGCCTTACCAATCTGCGCAATACCGAACGGCACTTTCATACGACCGGTCTTCTGTACATTGAGGAAGTTCACGAAGATACCTTGCGCGGTCTCCGGACGAAGATAGATCTTCATGGCACCATCAGCCGTTGAACCCATCTCGGTTTGGAACATGAGGTTGAACTGCCTTACGTCCGTCCAGTTGCGTGTACCCGAAATCGGGCAAACGATCTCCTCGTCCAAGATGATCTGTTTGAGCTCGTCGAGGTTATTGTCGTTCATCGCTTTGGCAAAACGCTCGTGGAGTGCTTCGCGTTTGGCGATGTGCTCTTTCACACGCTCGTTGGTAGCTTTGAACATCTCCTCGTCAAAGCTCTCACCGAAACGTTTGCGGGCTTTCTCTACCTCTTTGGCAATCTTGTCGTCATACTTGGCAATCTGATCTTCGATCAGCACGTCCGCGCGGTAACGCTTCTTCGAGTCGCGGTTGTCAATCAACGGATCATTGAAGGCATCTACGTGACCGGAAGCTTTCCAAGTCGTCGGGTGCATGAAGATAGCTGCGTCGATACCGACGATGTTCTCATGCAGCAAGGTCATGGAATCCCACCAATAACGCTTGATATTGTTCTTCAACTCCACGCCGTTCTGACCGTAGTCATACACAGCTCCTAAACCATCGTAGATCTCGCTGGAAGGGAAAACGAAACCGTATTCCTTGCAATGCGCTACGATTTTCTTGAATGTTTCTTCTTGTGTCTGTTGTGCCATAAAGCTATTTACGATTTAATCATTTACGATGTATGATTTATTGACCCATTGGGTCATTTGACAAATTTGCCTGCAAAGTTACTGCTTTTTTTTGATATATGCAAATAATTGCAAAAAAATCCGTAAAAATCAATAAAAATAACGTGCAGACTTGTGTATATGAATTTTTTTTTGTACCTTTGCAGTCGCAAAGGTGTGCATGAAGAAAATCGAAGTTGAAAATTGAAAGTTAAAATACTTATATGAGCAAAAAAGAAATTCAATTCTCCCTTGTCTATCGTGACATGTGGCAGAGTAGCGGACGTTATGTGCCGCGTAAAGACCAATTGGCGCGTGTAGCGCCTGTGATCATCGACATGGGCTGTTTTGACCGTGTGGAAACGAACGGCGGTGCGTCCGAGCAGGTGAACCTACTGTACGGCGAGAACCCGAATCAGGCGGTGCGTACGTTCTGCAAGCCGTTCAACGAAGCGGGTATCAAGACCCATATGCTGGATCGCGGTCTGAACGCCTTGCGCATGAATCCGGTGCCTGCGGATGTGCGTCAGTTGATGTACAAAGTGAAGCACGCACAGGGAACCGACATCACCCGTATCTTCTGTGGTCTGAACGATCCGCGTAACATCATTCCGTCCATCAAATGGGCGAAAGAGGCAGGTATGACCGCGCAGGCAACGATGTGTATCACCTATTCGAAAGTACACACTGCCGAGTATTACATCAACCTCGCAGAGCAGCTGATCGAAGGTGGCGCACAGGAGATCTGCCTCAAAGACATGGCAGGTATCGGTCGTCCGCATATGCTGGGTGTCATCGTAGCAGCCATCAAAGAGAAACACCCCGATATTATCATCCAATACCACGGACATTCAGGACCGGGATTCTCTGTGGCTTCGATGCTCGAGGTAGCGAAAGCCGGCGGCGATGTGCTGGACGTAGCGATGGAGCCGCTCTCTTGGGGAAAAGTACACCCGGATGTGATCACTATTCAGGCGATGCTCAAAGATGCAGGATTCCTTGTAAAAGACATCAATATGAAAGCCTATATGGAGGCGCGCAGCCTGACGCAGTCGTTCATCGATGATTTCCTCGGGTATTGGATTGACCCGAAAAACGCATTGATGACTTCGTTGCTCGTGGGTTGCGGTCTGCCGGGCGGAATGATGGGTTCGCTCATGGCGGATCTCAAAGGCATGCACGCAGCTATCAACGCCAACCTCAAGAAGAAAGGCGAACCCGAACTCTCCGAAGATGAACTGCTCGTACAGCTCTTCGACGAGGTACAACGCATCTGGCCGATGCTCGGTACGCCGTGTCTCGTAACGCCGTTCAGCCAGTATGTGAAGAACGCTGCGCTGATGAACCTCTTCAGCCGCTCGATGGGTGAGAAAGACTTCACACGCATGGATCCGGCTATGTGGGGTATGATCCTCGG
>ONMU01000081.1 GCA_900319035.1 uncultured Bacteroidales bacterium | reverse complement strand
CGGGGCTTGCACCAACGCAACAGACACGCAATATACTTCGCCGGAAGCGTCTTGCGCGTATAATCCTCGGGCAGGTATGTATCGAACTTCCGTATTATTTCCCGCACACGACGTATATGACTGCGTTCATGCGAGTCGAACAGCCATATTTCCGGTGCTGTAAATTCACCTCGTTTCGCTTCCTCAATCATCTCTTTCGAAGCTAACACCACCGTTGCTGATTCGGTTAAGTTATGAAAACCTCGCTCGGCAAACTGCTTCTCGTCTTTCGACTCTTTCCGCATCTTGATTGCCGGATTATTCTCTGCCAAGAAGATACTCGAATCAAGGCTGATGGCTTCCAACAACGCCTTTATCATCCCACGATGTTCATCCTTGAAGAAATGGTATCGCTCCAAACAAGCATCCGGATCTTTTCGAATCTGTTCTTCCTCTTCCAAGATGCCTTTGCACAGTTTTAGACTTTTGCTTAAATGCTCCATAAACCGCTTCATGGCATCAAACAACTCACCCACCTCTGGCGTATAGGCATCCATGTCATTAAACATCGGTAGCGTATAATCCTGCCCGCCCATAGTCGAATGCGAGAACAGATCCATGGTCTGGTTCTCAGCATGTGCCGCTCGTCGTGCAGCTTTGTTCTGAGGCGCAAACTGCCGATATATCTCTACCATCTTGGACGTACCTGAATGCATCTTGCGCAGCAACGTCATTGCGCTGGAAAAATACTGGTTGTTTCGTGTCGCAAACTTCTCATTGAACGTCTTGCCAAACTCCTCCAACACCAGATATTCCTCTTCCAGTTTATCAGTAATCTCATTCAGTTCATTGCGCATGTGCACAATCTTTCCCTTGCCCAATGGCTTACCCATTATAGCAGCCAAAAAACGGTTTTGATCAAAACCGTCCACCAAACCCGCCACATATTGCAGGTTCTCCAGTGTCTCTATTTGGCTCCAATAATAAGGCATGTGGTATTTTAAACGGAAGGAGTAATGATTACGCGCCATGAACCGTCCTTGGTATTTCGCTCTACGTAGTTTTTCTCTGTCAGTTGCCCAACCAACTTACGTACGGCTGTCAGGCTGATACCTAACTCATCCCGCATATCTTCTTGCGTCAATGCCGGTCGTGTCTGCATCATCCGAAGAATCTTCGCGTAGTTCGGAGTGCGGAACTCAATCATTTCTCCGTCGTACCACCATACATTCTCATCCTTGTGCGTTACAAACAGGTAGTCGTGGTATATCTCGTTAGCCACGATCCCTTGGAAATACTGCACAAACGGCGCAATATCGTTAATGGTGGCGTGCGCACCGTCACTCGGCACTTTGCCCACAATCAGATCTGCCTGATGCAACGCTTCTAAATAGTCCTGTTTCTTGCGGCTGCGAACCACAATCATCGGCAGTCCGTGACGCGACAAAATGAAATTCACCATCAGACGAGCGATACGACCGTTACCGTCTTCAAACGGGTGAATACGGATGTAGCGATAATGAAACAACGCCGCCAACTCAATAGGAGACAAGCGACCGGCTTCTTCCTCAGAGTTGTACCAAGTAACGAGGTCTGCCATCAACGCAGCTGTCTCTTCCGGAGCAGCGTACTCAAAGCGGTCGCCATAGCGCGTGATCACGCTATTCGGGCGCGTCTTATATTGTCCCGCATGGATAGTGTAACTGGTCTGCACACCGTTGGGCAACTCACGATAAACCGTATAGTCTTCACGCAATAGCGTTTGATGCAATGTGCGGATGAAGTTCTGCGTCAACGGCATATCCTTTATCTTTGCCTCCTCAGTCATCATCTTCAGTCCTACATTGCTGGCGGTCATCTCCTGCACATCACGAACGGTCGCTTCACCTACAACCTTTCCGAACAACAGCAATATCTCCGTCTGACCGTAGGTCAAGGTATTACCCTCGATATGGTTGCTGTTGTAGTTGTAGTCAATGGTAAACCGACGACTAAGACGCTCCCGATCTTTCTCCGAAATCGGTTGGATGCCTTGCCAAGCTTGCAACGCCTTCTTTACGCTAACCTGTTTCATATATATTAGTTATTTTATACTTAAATGGTTATTGTTGTGTAACCTTTTAATTTATTTTCAAAATGCCAATTCATCAACACTTTATTATGTAAGGTTACTTTCATGTAACCAAAAACGGCTGCAAAGATACTGCTTTTTTCTGATATATACAAGTTTTTCTTTCATTTTATTCGTTTTTAGCATCATTTTTTGCAATTTTATGCAGAATCATGCAAAATTTATGCGAAAACCCTCATTTTTATAGAAACAATGCAAATATGTTTGCATATGTCAAAAAATTTTTGTACCTTTACACGCCAAAGTGCGTGCAGGCAATAAACAAGCAAATAGAAAAATTATGGCAGATATAGAGAAATCACATCATTCTCAAGATTTGGCACGCGTGCGTACCGAATCTTTTAAAACGTTATTGGATGACGTTCGTCATATTATAGAGAAGGGGTTACAAGAAGCATATCTATGCAGCTAAGTACTTGACTTTCTTGCCCACTGAAGAGCAACTGCGCAACGAGATTGAGCGTCAGAAACAGATCTTCTTGGAGCAAGAGAATAACGAAAAATAGATTTGGCAGCCATCGGCGGCTAAAATAACGAGAGAAAAGAAAATAAATTTGCATATTTGAAAAATTTTTTGTACCTTTGCACGCAATTTTGCGTGCGCTACTGAAATAAATACAACAATGGATAATATCAAACAACTAATCGGCTTGCCGGAAAACGCGGTCATTGAGTACAAGTCTGCAAAAGGCGGACTACCTGCAAGCCTCTGGGAAACCTACTCGTCATTCGCCAACTCGAACGGTGGTATCATTGCATCCTCATTAAGATCGAACCCGGTCGCATCTTGATGCGTAACCCTGGTCGTATGTTGGTTTCTGTCGAAGAGTTCTACGCCGGTAGCCGCAGCAAATGCCGCAATCCGCTTCTGCAAAACATGTTCCGTTTCCTCGGCTTCGGAGAAAAAGCAGGTAGTGGAGCCGACATCATTGCTCAGGGATGGGCTGAGAACCATTGGGCACGTCCAACCATCTCAGAAACTCTTATCCCCGGCGAGACAGAACTGGTTCTAACTCTTCAAAAAATGAAGGAGAAAGTGAAGGAGAAACCGAAGGAGAAAGTGAAGGAGAAAGTGAAGGAGAAACCGAAGGAGAAACCGAAGGAGAAAATACTCTCTATTATTCGGGAAAATCCGGAAGTAACATACGAGCAATTAGAAGAATTAACTGGCTTATCAGAAAGTAGTATTTATCGTCATATGAGAAGCCTGAAGGAGAATGGAATCCTTCTTCGTGTGGATGGCGATCGTGGCGGTCATTGGGAGATAATAGACAAGGACTAAAAAAGATTTGGCACACGCGTGTACCAAATTGAAAAGTGCAACGCGCGTCTCACAAATTGAAAGATTAAAACAAATACAAGATATGGCAAAAGATGAACAGACCAAAGGACTGAAGAACGAGTCCGCAGAACTCAAGCAACAAGTTGAGCAAGTAGAAAAATTGCTCAAAGAGCGCAAACTAATTGAGGCGCTGGAGATAGTCGAACCGTGGGCAAAAGAAACCTACAAA
>ONMU01000011.1 GCA_900319035.1 uncultured Bacteroidales bacterium | reverse complement strand
CCATGCCATCCGCTCCGCGTCGCTGTCTATCGCTATCCCTCGCCGGACACCTTCCTCGGTGTCCACGATCAACGCACTCAGCAGCGCAGCTCCTGTCACGCCGCCTATCGCTATATCCGTCTGAGCCACCTTCAGATAGTGGTTCTCGTAGCGGATTTGCTCATTGATGATATAATCTTCTAACATTTCTGGTACAAAGGTACAACTTTTTGTTGATATACGCAAGCGTTTTTGAAACTTTTTGCCATATTTTCATTATTTCCCTGCAAAATAAAGAAAGAAGTGCCACTATTGACACTTCCTTCCTTTGTACTTGGTACTGCCCACTTGGCGTACTTGGTCACTTTACCAAAGCGCCTTGCGCATTGTACACCTTCTCTCCGCGGAGGATGAAGATCTGACCGTCACGAACAACCTTTGTACATTGTACATTGTTCCCTTGTACATCTTCAAAGCCTTGTGACTCGCCGGTGGTGGTAAACGTACCGGATTCTGTTTTAAGTACATTGCCATCACTGCCTTTTACTATCATCGTGTAGCTATATGTCGTACCACTTTCAAGCCCCGTAATGGTAAACGAGAAGCCCGCTGCTTGTGTTTGGTGCGGAGCATTGTGGCGAGAAGGTGCCGCAAAACTCATTGAAATCAAGTGTCCTTCAGCGTCAAAGGTTAGCGTGCAGATTAACTCTCCATTTTTCCTGATTTCAAGGGTGTATGTCACAGCTCCAGTCACTTTCGGCCATACAATATCAGCCGTTGTAGCAGAGGCAGTAACGGTGGTTGTCGTAACATCAATGTCTTCTGCATTAATAGGTAGAATTTGCCCGAATTCCTTCCAGACATCCGCAGCTTTGTATGCCTCCACGCTCTCTGCCGGAACATGGAGAGGAATTAATTTGTTCACATTAGTAAAACAACCTGTTCCACAAGCCGGCGGAGTGACTGCCGCACAAGTGATTGAAGTTAACCTAGAACACTTGGAGAACGCATCTTTGCCAATAATCGTATCAGAAGCAGGTATTGTAATAGAGGTTAATTGGAAGCATCCCATAAATGCACTATCCGCAATTTGTGTAGTGGTATTGGGTATTGTATAATTCCCAACCTTTCCCATTGGACATAGTATTATGACCGTTTTATTTCGATTGAAAAGTACTCCATCAACCGTTAGATATTTTGAATCATAGGAGGAAGAAACCGTTATTGATTCAAGATTCTGACATCCAAGAAATATATTTTTTGCTATATTTCTTACTTCTCCTAAATTAACTGAAATCAATCCAGAACAATTCATAAAAACATATTCTCCAACTTTACTTTTACCTGGAGATAATTTTGGCAAAGAGATATCAGTAAGACTTGAACAATTTGAAAAAGCATAATTACCAACAGAACAGCCTCCTCCATAAAGGTTAGGCAGAGTTATGTTTTGTAAATTTACGCAATTAGAAAAAGCATAATTACCAATAGAACAGCTTCCTCCATAAAGATCAGACATTGTTATGTTTTGTAAGTTTGAACAATTTGAAAAAGCATAATTACCAATGGAACAACTTCCTCCACTAAGTTTAGACATTGTTATGTTTTGTAAGTTTGCGCAATTAGAAAAAGCATGATTCCCTATTCGGACACTACCACCTGCTGTTGTTGTGATAGAAATGGAAGTTAGTCCGGCATATCCGTAAAAAGCGTAATCCCTTATTGTTGTTCCATCCTGAGAGAAGTCCAATTGTGTTAACTTGGTTCCATTGACATATAAATTGTGGGCATAATATAAAGGATTAGCTTGAGGATTTTGGAATGTTATACGAAGCCAATTATTCAAATTTGATATATTTACAGAATCAAGATGTGAACATCTGTTAAATGCCCCCTCACCAATACTCGTAACGCTATTGGGAAGGGTAATGGAAGTCAAACCGGTGCAATTATCGAAAGCATAACTTCCAATGCTTGTGACACCACTGCCAATGATTACTGATTTAATAACATCGTGATATTCATACCATGGGACATCAGAGGTATTGGTATAATCCGTCATCGCCCCTGTACCGCTGATAGTCAGGACACTGTCGCAAGAAAGAACCCATGTCAGGTTCTCGCCGCAAGTACCGGTAACAGGAGTACAAGGAGTACTGCCGCCTATCGCTTGGATTGTACCAAAGTTTTTCCAAATAGTTGCTTTCTTGTAAGCTGCAAGGCTTCCTGCAGGGACATAGAGTGTGCATGCAGAAATGTTCACATCATCAAACACATATGCATCGATTGTTTGCGGAGTGGTTGCATAATTGGTGACAGAACGCAAACCGGTGCAACCGGAGAAAACCTCATCACTAATGTTGGTAACGCTACTCGGGATGGTTACCGAGGTCAAAGCAGTACAATTCTGGAAAGCCCACTCTCCAATGCTTGTGACGCCGTTGGGAATTACAATAGAGGTCAAACTGCTGCAATTACCGAAAGTCTCCTGTTCGATACTTGTGATGCCATTGGGTAACGTCACTGAGGTCAAATTGCTGCAACCAGAGAAAGCACCCATTCCAATATTTGTAACGCTGTTCGGAATGGTCACCGACGTCAAAGAGGTGCATCCAATAAAAGCAACCTGTCCAATGCTTGTGACATTGCTCGGAATGGTCACAGAGGTCAAAGCGGTGCAATTTCCGAAAAGACCTTGCTCAATGCTTGTGATGCCGCTGCCTATTGTGACAGAACGCAAACCGGTGCAATATCCAAATGCACCTTGTCCAATTGTTCTGACGCTGTTTGGAATGGTTAAAGAGGTCAGACCGCTGCAATAGGTGAAAGCCCCCATTCCTATACTGGTGACGCTGCCGGGTATCTTCACTGAGGTTAAAGCGGTGCATTCATAGAAAGCAACTTGTCCAATGCTCGTGACACTGGTTGGTATCGTTACCGAGGTTAGATTAGTGCACTTTTGGAAAGCATTACCTGCAATACTTGTAACACCCTTGCTAATAACAATAGAACGAATCACATCGCGATACTCATACCATGGGATATCTGAGGCACTGTTAAAATCAGCCATCGCTCCCGTACCGCTGATGGTCAGCACGCTGTCACAAGAGAGTTTCCATGTGAGATTTCCGCCGCATGTACCAGAAATAGGAGTGCAAGGGGTATCTCCGCCTATTGCTAGGATTGTACCGAATTCTTTCCACACATCCGCTGTCCGATATGCAGCAAGGCTCCCTGCAGGTACATAGAGCGTACAGGAAGAAATATTCACACTACCAAACATATTCGTGGTGATTGTCTGCGGGGTGGTTGCATAGTTAGTTACGGAAATCAAACTACTACAATTATAAAACGCAAAGTTTCCAATGCTTGCGAGGTTTTTGTCTATTGTTACCGAAGCTAATCCGCTGCAATTACCGAAAGCTCCGTATCCTATGCTTGTGACGCTGTTAGGTATTTCTACTGATGCCAAACTGCTGCAATATTCGAATGCATAATCTCCAATGCTTGTGACACTGTTACCTATTGTTACAGACCTCAAAACGGAGCACCCCTTGAAAGCGCCATATTCAATATTTGTGACGCTATTGGGGATCGTCACAGATGTCAGACCTATACAATTTTGGAATGCACCCATTCCGATGCTCGTGACTTTATTGCCTATAGCTACAGAGGTCAATCCTATGCAATTATAGAAAGCGCCCTTTCCTATACTCGTGATTCCATCACCAATGATTACAGATTTTATAGCATTGTGATGCGCATACCACGGATTATCAGAAGTACTATTAAAATCTGCCATTGCTCCTGTTCCGCTGATGGTAAATACGCTGTCACAGGTGAGCTCCCAAGTGAGGTTTGCACCACATGTACCGGAAGCAATGAGACAAGGAGTATTTCCCCCTATCGCTAGGATTGTACCAAAGTTTTTCCAAATAGTTGCTTTCTTGTAAGCCGCAAGGCTTCCTGCAGGGACATAGAGTGTGCATGCAGAAATGTTCACATCATCAAACACATATGCATCGATTGTTTGCGGAGTGGTTGCATAGTTGGTCACAGACCTCAAAGCAGTGCAACCGGAGAAAACCTCATCACTAATGCTTGTAACACTGTTGGGTATTTCAACCGAGGTCAAGCCAATACAATTCTGGAAAGCCCAATCTCCAATGCTCGTGACACCGTTGGGAATTACAATAGAGGTCAAACTGCTGCAATTACCGAAAGTTTCCTGTTCGATACTTGTGATGCCATTGGGTAACGTCACTGAGGTCAAACTGCTGCAACCAGAGAAAGCACCTATTCCAATACTTGTAACGCTGTTCGGAATGGTCACCGACGTCAAGGAGGTGCATCCAATGAAAGCAACTTGTCCAATGCTTGTGACGCTGTTAGGTATCGTTACTGAAGTTAAATTAGTGCAATTACCGAAAAGACCTTGTTCAATGCTTGTGATGCCGCTACCTATAGTGACAGACTTCAAACCGGTACAATATCCAAAAGCAGCTTGTCCAATGCTTGTAACGCTGTTCGGGATAGTTATAGAGGTCAAACTGCTGCAATAGGAGAAAGCTCCCATTCCAATACTTTTGACGCTGTTAGGTATCGCCACCGAGGTCAAAGCGGAGCATTCATAGAAAGCAACTTGTCCGATGCTGGTGACGCTGTTAGGTATCGTTACCGAGGTTAAATTAGTACACTTTTGGAATGCATTTCCTGCAATACTTGTAACACCATTGCTGATAACTATAGATCTAATCGCATCGCGGTACTCATACCACGGGATATCAGAAGCACTACTTATATTAGCCATTGCTCCTGTTCCTCTGATGGTCAAAATGCTGTCGCAGGAGAGTTCCCATGTAAGATTTCCGCCGCATGTACCAGAAATAGGAGTGCAAGGAGTATCTCCGCCTATCGCTAGGATTGTACCGAAGTCTTTCCACACATCCGCCGTCTGATAAGCCGCAAGGCTCTCTGCCGGAACATAGAGCGTACAGGAAGAAATGTTTACATTACCAAACATATTTGCATTAATAGTCTGTGGGGTGGTTGCATAATTTGTAATAGAAATTAAGCCTCTGCAATATTGAAAAGCACCATCTCCAATGCTGGTAACGCTATTTGGAATCGTTATAGAGGTTAAACCATAGCAATTTCGGAAAGCACTATTTCCAATACTGGTGACGCTATTGGGTATCACTATAGAGGTCAAGCCATCGCAATATGCGAAAGCATAATTTCCAATACTTGTCACACCGCTGCCGATCGTCACATAACTCAAAGCAGTGCAATCGGAGAAAGCTTCATTTCCTATGCTTGTGACACTATTTTCTATCGTCAAGGAAGTCAAACTGCGGCAACTGAAGAAGGCTCTATTTTCAATACTGGTGACGCTATTGGGAATCACTATAGAGGTCAAGCCATCGCAATATGCGAAAGCATAATTTCCAATACTTGTCACACCGCTGCCGATCGTCACAGAAGCCAAACCACTGCACCGCGAGAAAGCAGCCTCTCCAATGCTGGTGACACTATTGGGAATCGTCACAGAAGTCAAACCGCTGCAATCATAGAAAGCATGGTCTTCAATGCTGATGACGCTATTAGGAATAACATAGGAAGAGGCAGTTTTTCCTGTGGGATATTGGATAAGTTCAGTTTTCCCTTTGTCAAATAAAACACCATCTTGTGAAATATAATTGGGATTTCCATTATCGACATTTATAGAGGTCAAATGGTTGCATCTATAGAAAGCATCCATTCCAATGCTTGTGACGCTGTTTGGAAGTGTCACAGAGGTTAAGGCACTGCAACCCTGGAAAGCCCGCTCTCCAATGCTTGTCACACCGCTGTCGATCGTCACAGAACTCAAAGCACTGCAACCTTCAAAAGCGCCATTTCCTATGCTTGTGACACTATTGGGAATCATTACATAGGTTAAGGCACTGCAACCTTCAAAAGCTGCAACACCAATGCTTGTGACACTATTGGGTATAACATAGGAAGAGGCTGTTTTTCCGGCCGGATATTGAATGAGTGTCGTTTTGCTTTTATTGAATAAAACACCATCTTGAGAAATATAATTGGGATTACCATTCTCTACATTTATAGAGGTCAGACTAATGCAATTACTAAATGGAAAGTTTCCAATGCGAGTAACGCTACTTGGTATAGAAATATAAGATAAACTGCTACAATTGGTAAAAGCAGCATATTCAATGGAGGTTACACTATTGGGAATCGTCACAGAGACCAAACTGCTGCAATAAGAGAACGCTTGAGTACCTATTCTTGTTACGCTATTAGGAATAGTCACAGAGGTCAATGCGCTGCATTGGTAGAAAGCAAAACTACTAATACTCGTGACACCGTTTCCTATCACAACGAATTGGATAGAAGAACGATAAGAATCCCATGGACAATCAGAATGATTACTAAAATAACTCGTCATGTCTCCTGTTCCCGTGATGATTAGCACTCCATTGGTGAGATTCCATGTGAGATTGTCGCCACATGTACCACTTTGGGCAAACATTGTTCCTACGCTTGCTATTATTGCAAGTAAAAGAGTAAAAAGTTTGTGTTTCATAATTATTAAAATTTAATATTATTCGCGTATGAATATGCAAAAAAACAGTTGTTTGCGACCGTGTTCCACTTTTGGAAAAACAAAAAGCGGGACTGCAATCTTGCTGTTCGGCTAACTCAGGCTCTGGTATTGCCTTCAATTCCAAACAACAACACTGAAGCCCACGCCGTATGTACCAATGCGCGCAGTACGCGCGTACATTAATTACATACCAATGGGCATCTTGTGCTGCAATGTTTTGGAATTTAATGAATTTACCAGATTCGAGTTAGCCAAAACAAAGCGCGTAAGACGCCTTTTTCAATATGTCCGTATTTGCCCCCCATCCCGAAAGACATATACCCTCGGCGTGAGCTAAATACTGCAAAACTTTCTTAGCCACAGGGGCACGATTCATTTTGCGCTGCAAAATTACACAAAAAAAATGACACTTGCAAATAAAAGTGCCATTTTTTTGTATTTTTATAGCTTTACGGCTTATTACGCTTTTCAATGGCGCACGCTTGTGCCTATATGTCTTATCTTAATATATTTTTCACCGCTTTTTTAGCTGTCGGTGAGTTCAATCCACCTACTTGGAGAAAGAGTAAAGGCATTTAAACCTGCCTGACTTCTAAACCCCTCGAAGTCGAGGGGGTAAAATTAGGATTATTTAAAGCCTCCCACATACCAAGATACTCAATCGTATTTATTGCTAAAATCATACCAAATGACACTAAAAAGGCGAAAATTGACAGCATTTTTAGGGCAAAAAATTTGGTCATGTCGTCAAAAAGCAGTAATTTTGCAGCGCAAATTGTTTATAAGTGAAATATGAGAACTCGTCTTTTATCTTTGAGCGTAGCGGTATTACTGCTTTCTGCTTATCTCCGTGCGGATGTGACCGTTGTTACGACGGACGCTGAGATTCGTGCTGCGATCCAAGTGAACAACGCCAACATCCAATTGGGTGCGGACATCAATCGTGACAACCGTTACACCTCTTCCGTCCTGCTTCGCCTCGGCTTCCATTGGTCCGCACCCGACAGCGCCTACGTCAACCGCATGTTAACCGCCATCAGCCAATTAGGTTTCTTCGATAATTGACATATATGAAACAGCTGTTAGACAATTATATTTTCTCCGATGCGCTGCGGTATGAGAACCATCGGATGATCTACGACACCGGTACCGAAAACCGGACGGAGATAGGCGGATTTCCGGCTGCAGCGGTCTTAGGCGCGCTGCTCTACGGACAAGACGAAGGTCGCGAGAGAGGGATCTTTGTGACTGATCCTAATGGTCGCAAGGAGTTCATCCGTCGCTATGAAGACGAGACGCTGCATGAGAACGGAGGTATGTTCAAAACCGAAGTGCAAGCACTCAGCGAAGCCTATATGGAGTTCAACGGGGATATGAATATCCTGCTTGCCATCTGCGGCAACGAGCGGCTCTACGACCTCGCTTTCGGGATGATGGTGGAGTATATGGAGCAACTGGTGAAAGAGCAGGTTTACGAACACATCTACGAACTGTGTGAATGGAGAGAGCCGTTCGCACAATGGCTCTTCGATGCCGGATATATAGAGACCAACCGCCAACATCTGCTTTCCATCGACTGGACAGATGCGGCTATTGTATGCGGTCTGGCGGAAGAGATGGAAAAGAGTCCGACCCTCGAAACCTCCAACCCCTCTTTTCTCTTCGATGGCGAACGCGCAGAAGACCTGCTGAACGGCTATTATAACTGGCTCATGGCGTCGGTTGAACAAGAGGCAGCCCTCTATCCGGATGCGAACGTCCAACTCGCCGCGTTCAAAACCAAAGTCCTTCAGTACGAAACCGACTACGACTTCCTCAAGCCCGAGATGAAGGCCTTCACGCCGGATCAACTCAACCTCTTCCGCAAATGGATGAACCAATGGATCCATTTCCTCCAAGAGAAGATCCAACCGGTTAACCCCAAAAAGAAAGACATCCGGCAGGAGTTTTTACTCGATGATGTGCAACCTGTCCCACAAGAACGAAATTACGTGCAAGTGCGCGAATATATCTTCGAACGATGCAAATATGACAAAAAATTTGAAAAAGCGTTCAAGGACAAAAAAAGGACAGATTTCTGCGACCAATTATCCCTCCTATTCGGCTGGTTTGTAGACCCTAACGCCTTGGGAAAGCGTTTGAACAAAAAAGCAAAAAAGTGACGTCACGTGACGTCCTTTTTTTTATGCGTCCTTTCTAAAGGACGTTTTTTGTCGTATCTTTGCACCCGATTTCAATTCGTTGGGTCGCGTCATGAGTATTATTAACTATTAAAAAATTTATTATAAACCAATTAAAAACCTAATTATGTATGATTAAAAATCTATCTTCTGCGATGGAGGCAGACCAGGATCTGCACATCGCCAAACACATCGAGCCGGAGAACCTGCCGTCGATGATCCAACCCGTTATGTCGCTCGCACAAAGTGATGGAGAGCGCGACATGCTCCTTCTCTCGCTGCTTACTGCTGCGGGCAGCTGTATGCCAAACCTCTATTTCCGCTACGGACTGACGGGCAAGAAGTACTATGCTAACCTCCAATGCTTCATCGTCGGCTCCGCTGCCTGCGGAAAAGGTATCGCCAACCTCGCCCTCGAACTCGTCAGCAAGGTACATGAAGCGGCTCCGCTGGTTATTGCAGGAGACTCGTCGTACCCGGGGTTCTACAAACAACTCGAACGGCAGAACGGTCGCGGTTATATCCACGAGAGCGAAGGTTCGGTCATTACCGATGTATGGCGTTCGTCGGTAGCGAACTACAATACAGCCCTCCGTAAAGCCGCTGAGCATGAACCGATCACGCGTAATCGCGCACGGGATAATAGTAGTATCACGTGCCCGCAGTTGAGTGTGCTGCTTACCGGTACGTTCAGCCAATACAAAGCCCTTGTGCCGAGTATCGAGAACGGCTATTTCTCGCGCCTCCTGACCCTTATCGTCAATGACCAGCAGGCGTTCTCCAGCCGTTATGTAGAGCCTGCCAGCGGTTCTAACGGCGTGATGGGTGCTGCGGCTCAGCAACTCTATGATCTCTGTCAGACGCTCTATAAGAGCCGTCCGATGGAGTTCTCCCTGACGAGCGAGCAACGAGCGCGTTTAGGACAACATTTAGAAACGGCTTATCCGGCGCTCATGCAGTTATTAGGCGTGAATTTTCACTCCGTTGTGCTGCGTATGGCGGTGCATATAGAGCGTATCGCCATGATACTCACGGCGATGAGAATACAGAATACAGACCGCTTCGCTGACAGAATACAGACCGAATTACTTTGTTCGGATGAAGACTACGCTACCGCCGAACTCATCGGCAACAAACTCATCCTCCATATGGCGGCGGCTTATCAGATGATCAAGGGCGCAGAGCTACCCTCTGTCCCCAAGATCCAACCCCTTGACCAAAAGCAGATTCTCCTCTCCCTCCTTCCTGCCGAGTTTGAGACGAAGACACTTTTGGACGAAGCGAAGGCACAAGGAGTACCTCGAAGTACTATCTTTAGATGGAATGAATTTTGGCTCGAACAGGGACTCGTGAAGAAAATTCAGCATGGTCAATATAAAAAAGTATCATGAGACTTTGAGACTATGAGACTTTCCAAAGTCCCAAAGTCCCATAGTCTCACTGCAAAAAAATAGTGTTTATGCTTGTCGCATCCATGCGACACCCTAGCCATATTCTGATCCAAAATCGTTAGTGGTTCTTATATATTCTTAGTCATCCGTTAACCATTACCGATAGTATCAAGGGGGCAAGTAAGAGGTGAGTAAGGAGTATGAACGAACTGTTGTAACGTTTTTCGCACAAAAAACATCATAACTCATTAATTAATTTTTAATTTCAATAATTATGGCACATTATGTACCTTCAGACGGTTTTGAGAATTTCACCGGAGCATTGAGCAAAAAGAAAATTCAAGGCGTTCATCACATGACTGTCACTCGCCGTAAAAAGGTCAAAGATCCGTTGACGGGCGAAGTGGTTGGTTTTGGACCGAAAGAGATCTACGCGCAGAACCTCCGCGACTACGATGAAAACCCTCTGACGCCCAAGGAGACCGTCCAGCGTTCCCGATGGCAGGAAGCCTGTTGCGAAGCAAGTGTGATTATCCATGACAAGTCGCATCCCCGTTTCATGGAGATGTACCACCTCTGGCGCGAGCAGCTGAGCTCTGACACTCCCTGCAAGCAGTTCCCGAACTTCGTGAGGGCGGTATTAGCAAGCAAAAAGAGTCCGCATTAACGGGCTCTTTTTTGCTACTGAAACCGCTTCTCCAATTCCTTCATTCTCGCAACTAATTGTTCGAAAGATAACCTCTCTCCGTAAATCATGGTTCCGCTCATCCGCTGATAATCTTCCTGCCATTCACGCAACCACCTCTCGGGCGGCGTAAGGCACAACTCCGCGCGCATGTGATCATTATAATCTACACCAGCCATTGCAGTAAATGCCATCCGATGCTGACGGATATGCTCCCAAAGTGCATCATCCTTCACTGCCGCTATAGCAAATGGCTTATCCATCATTCGCTCTATGTCATACAAATGCCGACTCCTACGGTTCGCAGATAAGGACTCGCGCTCAATAGAGAACAGCTCGTGCAGCAGAAACACCTTCTCCAAGAATGTCTTTTGTGGAGCTGCTACGCTGATTGCTACGTTCTTGTAATCCTCTACCGGCAGCACTTCCGATACCATACTGCGGCACACTATCTCTTCCGTAGGCTCAATCAACGAACGAGCACCCACTTCCAACTTCACAACCGGCTGAACGTACGATATAGAACTCTCTTCGTATAAACTGCGGTAATACAGACTGATTACGCGTGGTTCCGGGTACGTACCGTCGCCCTCACCATCCGGCTGCACTTCCATCCGGCACTCACCCGATAAACCTGCCTCATCCAATGCCCGCTGCAACGCCTCGGCTAATTCTTGCGCCACAAACAACGAAGAACGCTTGCGCAAACTCTTGATCTGCTTCTTCGTCGGCAGTGCCGTCACTCCGAAATATTCTGGATTAACAGCTAAGTCTATGTCCTCCGAGAAACGCTCTATCAGGTTCCATCCCTTGCTCAAACTCGTTCCGCCTTTGAATACCAACTGATTTGCTATCTCCAGATCAAACACAATGTTCAATACTTGACTCACCCACCAATCTTTCTCTATGATCGGCTCGGGCAAACCCTTTTTCTGAGCGGTCAGCAAAAAGGCCTGACGACGCTGCTCGTCTGTGTATTTCAAAAATGCAACCATATTCACCTATTATCTATCGCCTCCATCACGATCGTTTGTATCCAATCCGGCATCAATGCCAAATCATGCTGAATGCTATATCCGTCCTCCTTCTGCAATAGTCCTAATACATGCGCCTTCTGCTCTTCCGTCAGGTGCTCGCGCCCTATCTCCTTCAGCGCAAAGGTCACTAACATCGCTGTCCTGTTATGAAATGCCAGATTCCGCAATGCCGTATGCACAAACTGCATCGTGTGACCGTCTGCCAACTCTATACTCCTTGTCCTACCGCTTGTCAGATATACAAACCGCATCGGTAGCTGTTCCGATAGCCCTAACCGGTTCAACGCATGTACACCCGTCGGCACAATCTTTGCCCGCTCTTTCTTCGCTATCGCATTGGCTATATCATCATATGAGGGCGGTAAATAACCCGTCCCCCAAACCTTGTCTTTTTTCGGGTAGCAATATATCCCGCGAGCAACCCGAATCACATGACCTTGATTCACCAATTGCTCTAACGCTTTTTGCACCCGTTTGGGATTCGAATAGTGCGCATAATCGTCCTTTGTGAATACTACACCCATTCCGCGTTTTTTTAGGCTCGTTAATATAGAATTATCAATACTTTCCATGCTCTTTTTTATCTATATTTTTTCGCTAATTTGTATCTATATTTGCGAAAAACGCTGCAAAAGTACTGCTTTTTTTTGATATATGCAAGAGAAAACGAAAAAAAGTGCTCACGGAAAGCACTTTTTCTGGTTTTGATGGTTTGGCTTCACTGGTTTGGGAATCGTCCTTGTTTAAGGGTTTGAGAGCCAACGTAACAGAAAACTGCCGGCTCATCACGAGTCAGCAGTCATATTAGGATAATTTTATTCTTTCTTTTTTATACGCTCCATAGCGCCTAAATAATAATCGGTTGGGCTTGTGCAAATTTTATAGTATTCATCATCACTTATAATATGCGCATCTCTGGCAACCAATAAAGCCCTATAATTCCAATGAGGGACAGACTCTAACGGTAAGCATACCATAGCTTCTTTGCAAAACAGTTCAACCGTTTCTTCAACGCCAAGGCTCATAATTGGATTTGAAATATTGAATGTGCCATCAGACAAACCAATTCCCGTCCGCAAGAATTTTATATACCTTCGAAAGGCAGCAAGGATTGGCTCTAAATACCCCGGCTCTTTAGGCATATTGTCAATATGTTCCATAACTTGCTTTGCCAAATCAAAGCCATGCTCGATAGCAAACCGCAGATCTGTGATTTTGATGTAAGTCTCAAGGCGGTCCTCGAAATCAGTTTCCCACACATTCAGTTCAAAATAGAATTTGTCGGGGCGGAAAAAGTATGTTTCGCCTTCTGAAAGGTATGGTTTAATAGCGGCGATAAGTGGTTCCATAATGTAATAATTTTGCAGTTAATAAAGTTACAGCGTGACTCTTTTCGAATCACGCTGCAAAATTATTACATGGAACTTTCACAAGATGAAAGGGAGAAAATTATTCAAAAAATTCTCGATAATAATCTGATTTAACAAAAGCACGAAAGTGATCCATTACGCCATCATAGATATCACCATAAGACTTATGAGCACTTGGATGGAATGAACAAAATAGAAGTACTGGCTCTTCTTTTATTACAAGCTTGACACTATTATGTCCCTCGAATTCTACTATTTCATGAGAAGAAAATAGTTTTATTATATGTTTATATATGATCTCACTAGTACAAACAATCATATTAGGCTTTAGAATGTCGATTTCTTCTTTTAAGAACGACGCATATCTATCCAAATAATTTCGTAATACGGAGTTTGTTATGCTTGTTCCACCTCCTTGTTTTTTTGATTCAATGAAGGCAAACGGTACCGTGTTGAAACAATCTTTGATGTCATCAAAATTAACCTGCTCTAAAGGAACCGGTTTGTGCCGATCGACATTTTGTAAACCGTAAAATATATTTGCGATATTATGAATAAATCGCGGTCTTAGCACTCTATTGTTGTGTCTTGTCGTATTATCTTTTCCTTCCACATCCCGCAACCAAAAACGAACATCATCAGCGTATTGGGTAGGTTGATCCTTTAAGATAAAAAGTACTTTTCTCTTCGAAGAGTTCCATTGCTCTTCCACATCAATGCTCCTATCATTTTTATACACTAATCCATCCGTTGTGAAAATAACTCCAAATTCATTGGTTTTTTCACCATTATTCAAGCTGGCTTCTTTCCACTTCTCAAAAAGTGCGTTCAATTGTTGATTAATCGTTTCCATATCATTTATAAGTGAAATTTTATTTCTGTTTGGCGACCGAAGATACGGTCGCGTTCCTCTTGTGTAAGCGGACGATAGTCTGGGTATGGTTCTTCGTCTGCTTCCTGATATTTTGAAAGTTGATACGCTAAATCTTTGCGGATGTCGTTACGGAGCCATTTGGGTTTTAGGACTTCCAAGACAGAGCCGTGTTTGCGGAGTTCTTGGATGAACTCAAAAGTAGGCACGACCTTGTAACGGAAGATGGAGAATTGCTCCTGACGTTCGATCTCCTCTTGTGAGGAATGAAGAGGAAGCGTGCGCAGGTAGTTGGCTTGGTAGGCCTCGATTTTGATTTCTATCGTTTGCGGTTTGTCTTCCATGCCGCTGACTCCGTACGTGTTGCGGAAATAGTACTCCGCATCGAAGTCTTTTGGCAGTGTGTATTGCTCGTTGGTAGGTTCTAGTTCTTTGATACGATCCAGCGAATAGATGAGCGTTTTCTTCCTTCCCGGCGAGAAACCTAAGATGTACCAGCGTTGCTTGAACATCTTCAGGCAGTACGGCGCGACAGTGAAGGTCGAAGGAGCGGGCTTACTAAAGCTCTGATAGGTCATCTTCAGCAAGCAATGATCCCGCATGGCTTCTACGACAGTAGATAGGAATTTCTCTCCAGATGGCACAGGTTCGTAGAGGATTTGGCTGCGCAATTCTTTGCAATCTTTGAGTAGGCTATTTACGGCAAAAAGATTGAGCATGCGATTGCGCCAATCGTCATCATGGAGGCTGCTGCCGTCCTCAATATAGTACTCGCCATAATTATTGCATAAGATTTTAACATCGAAAAGCAACTGCACATTGTTGCGCCAACGATGAAAGGTACACTCCGGAATGGAGTCCGTCTTGTAATCATTCACAGACGCACGTGCCCACTTATCATCTATGGCAGCGCGTGAAATTGGTCCGCGTGCGATAGTGTTTACAAGCCAGATGTAACACTCAAAGAGATACGATGTTGATGATTTGTTCATAATGCGATTTTCGTTTTGACGCTGCAAAAGTACAACTTTCTTCTTTCACAAAATGAAAGACGCTGCAAAATTATGAAAAATAATTGACATATGCAAATTTATTGCACTCTTATACTAATATTTATATAAAATTTATTAAATAAATGAATGCACATTAACGCACATTATTATATCTGTCAAATACGATTATTGGCAGTAACGAATATTATCATATCTCATAATCCGCAGCAAAATCACAACAAAAGTTTCATATATGCAGGAGAAAAACGAAAAAAGTGCCCCAAAATTTGCATATCTGCAAAAAAAGCAGTATCTTCGGCACGCCCCTTCCCTAAATTTATTTATATAATTTAGGGCGGGTTCCCTCCGAATGTACGTTCGCGTCCTGCGGTGCATATGCAAATAAATGGATGTTTTTGTAAAAAGGGTAAACCCTCTATTTTAACCGCCATGAGCATGTTTGTGAGCAAGCTCCCACATACTCATATCGCTTAAAATAATAGAATTCATTCTATTTTTTGCAAAAAAATCCATTTTTATTTGCATATGTGCAATTTTTGTAGTAAATTTGCACCCAAATTGGCCAAATGTCCCAATAAATGAATAAATGGTAAATGACTAAATGGTAAATAATATGATGTTTCAAGTGAAGAAAATGAGACTTTTAGGTCTGGTGCTCGTGGCAATGATGAGTGTGGCGATTATCTCTTGTAAAAAGGATAGCAAGGACGAACCGTCCTACTCCATCAACGGCAATGTGTCCACCCCTACATGGGCGGTGTCGGATGAGTTCGACATGACCTCTTCGATGACTGTCACTACCAAGGTGGATCTGTCGATTTCGTATGCAAGTCAGGCAGCAGCAACCGGTTGGACGGTGACGGCGGATGACCTGTTGGCGGCTTTTGACGGCGAGAACTGTATCGGTTTGGCGAAAGCGAAAGATGGTTTGTTCTATCTCTTTGTGACGGCTCCCAAGAGCGGCTCTAACGTAACGCTTAAGTATTACTCGGCTAAGCTGAAAAGCATCTTCAGATCGGAGCAGACGCTCGTCTATCGCAATGATGGCACAGAAGGTACTGTGGCTAAACCGTACACCCCGAGTTGGATCATCAGTAAATAAAGGAGGCGTAGGGAGTGTTCATGAAAGAATCAATCAAAGAAGTCTTTTCGCCGAAGTTGTTCCAAACACTTCGTCAGTATAACCGTGCGCAGTTCGGTCAAGATGCGTTGGCAGGTATCATCGTAGGTATCGTAGCGATCCCGCTCGCCATCGCTTTCGGTATATCGTCGGGTGTAGGTCCGACGGAAGGCTTGGTGACGGCAATCATCGCCGGTCTGCTGATCTCCATGTTCGGCGGCAGCAAGGTGCAGATAGGCGGTCCTACGGGTGCGTTTATCGTCATCATCTACGGGATCATCCAGCAGTACGGTCTGAGCGGTCTGATGATCGCTACCATTATGGCGGGTATTCTGCTCATTGTGATGGGTATAGCGCATCTGGGTTCGGTCATTAAGTTCGTGCCGTACCCTGTCATCGTCGGTTTTACCGCCGGTATCGCCGTGACGATCTTCTCTACTCAGATGAACGATTTCTTCGGTCTCGGTCTGAGCGATGTACCGGCTAACTTCGTGGATAAATGGATCTATTACGCGCAGCATTTCAGCGTCAACTGGTGGGCTTTGGCTATTGGTGCTTTCTCGCTGTTCGTATGTATCTTCATGCCTAAGCTGACGAAACGCATCCCGGGTTCGTTGGCGGCTATCGTGTTCGCCACTTTTGCGTTGTGGCTGCTCAAGACCTACGCTCCGGAGTCTTGGGGTGTAGCGTCGGTGCAGACCATCGGCGACCTCTACGCTTTGCCGCACGGCATCCCGGCTCCTCATCTGCCCGAGATGGAGTTGGCGGAAGGTGAGTCGTTCTTCACGCTCATACAGAAACTGTTCCCCTCTGCCTTCACGATCGCTATGCTCGGCGCTATTGAGAGCTTGCTGAGTGCGATGGTGGCAGACGGTGTGATAGGCGATAAGCATAACTCGAACACCGAGCTCATCGGGCAAGGTATAGCAAACGTGGTGGTGCCGTTCTTCGGCGGTATTCCGGCTACAGGTGCTATAGCTCGTACGATGACGAACATCAACAACGGTGGTCGTACGCCGGTAGCAGGTATCATCCATGCGGTGGTGCTGCTGCTCGTGCTGCTGTTCTTAGGTCAGCTCGTGGGTCTCATCCCGATGGCGTGTCTGGCAGCGGTGCTGATCATGGTGGCTTACTCGATGAGCGGATGGAAGACGATAGTGGGTCTTTTCAAACATCGTAATCGTGATTTCTGGGTGCTGATGACCACTTTCTTCCTGACGGTGATCTTCGATCTGACGGTAGCTATCGAGGTAGGTCTGCTGTTGGCGATGGTGCTGTTCCTGATGCGAACCAACGAAGAGACGCAGATCCGTACCTTCCATAACGAGATCGACCCGAACGAAGACACCGAGAGTAACCTCAACCTCGAGCACTTGACCGTTCCCGAGGGCGTGGAGGTGTACGAGATCGACGGTCCGTATTTCTTCGGTATAGCGAACCGTTTCGATGAGATCATGAGCCATGTGTCGGGTAAGGACTATCCGGTGCGTATCATCCGTATGCGTAAGGTGCCGTTCGTCGATTCGACGGCGATGCATAACCTCGCTATGCTCATTCAGCGTTCGCACAAAGAGGGTATCACGATCATCCTCTCCGGTGTGAACGACCACGTGCATAAACAACTGCTCCAAGGCGGTATTGAGCAGCAGATGAATCCGCATAATATCTGCGCGAATATCCATTTCGCTCTCCGCCGCGCGGAAGACTTGATGAAGGTGAAAAATAAAAAATGAAAATGAAAATGAAAATGAAAATGAAAATGGAAAGGTACACAGGTATTCTGCTGTTTTTCCTATTTAGTGCAGGCATGCAGGCGATGACGATTCCGCAGGGATCGCTCTATTTTGACAACTCTAAGACCGGCTATTCTACGGTCAAGATGGTGTATGGCAGAGACGATGTCTCCGAGACTCATGTGTTGGATATGAGTTTTGACGGGCAGAAATGGGCGGTCTCCATCGCTCAGACCGTCAATGACATCTATCGCTTTACGTTCGTGGGCGGAGATATCCAAGCCGGTACGTACGACCAGCGGTTCAGCGATTTCAAGGATTATATCAGTAATACGCTCAACATCACCCGCACCGCTACCTCCGATGCACAGATGAGTGCAGGAGAGATCTTCGTTCCCGTAAACGGCGATAACTGGGTGCAAGGCGCATGGATGAACCTTGCCGTATGGGAGAGTTCGTTAGGCGGACAGACCGGTGCGGTTACCCCCAGCGGTAACCTGCCGATCGTCTATCTCAATACCACCAACGGCGTAGCCATCACCAGCAAAGAGGTGTATATCACCGGCTCACTGTATATCGATCCGCTCAACACAGGCTACGACGCCTTGGGCAGCAGTGAAGCACCGGTGACCGGACAGTTCAAAGGACGCGGTAACTGGACGTGGACCGGCTTTGACAAGAAACCCTACCGCATCAAGTTCGACGCCAAACAGAAAGTGCTCGGCATGCCCAAGAACAAACACTGGTGTCTCTTAGCCGGCGCGGACGATAACCTCGGTTATCTGAAGAACTATATCGGTTTCAAGCTCAGCGAAGCAATCGGTCTGAGATGGACACCCGGTCTGGTGCCGGTGGAACTGGTGATGAACGGTCAGTACCAAGGTATCTATTTTCTGACCGAACAGATCCGCGTTGGTTCCAACCGTGTGGATGTCACCGAGCAGGAAGATAACGCCATCGACTCCGTCAGCGGAGGTTGGCTCGTGGAGATCGATAACTACTACGAGGAGGGCAACGTCACCCTCTCCGAAGGCAACGGTCAGCAGATATGGGTCACGATGAAGAGTCCCGAGGTCCTCTCAACCCAACAGCGTACCTATATCGAGAACCAACTCAACGGACTCAATACCGCTATCTGGGGCTCTAACGAGACGGATGTCTGGAACCGAATCGACCTTGACGAAGCCGTCAAATACTACCTCGTGCAGGAGATCATGGAGGACTGTGAGAGTTATCACGGCAGTTGTTACCTCTACAAAGACCGTGACCGAAACGGCATAGCCGAGAAATGGTTCTTCGGACCCGTATGGGATTTCGGCAATGCCTATAACCGAGGCGGGGAGACGTGGATATACGACAACCCGACCTTCCCTCAGTACTGGATCGGACAGCTCGCTACATGGCCTGCTTTCCAAGCAAAACTGAAAGAGTACTGGTGGATCTTCTACCACGATCAGCAGAGCGACGTCCGTTCAGAGATCAGTACTTTTGCCTCTCTGGTCGCCGTGGCAGCCCAACGCGATGCGCAGCTCTGGAACGGCACGCAGAACTACTGCGAGAACAGCAACATGAGTGCCAAACGCGATGCGTTCCTCGATAAGTTCAACGGACGTATCAACTGGCTCTACCGTCAATGGGGCGAAGGCACCCGTCCGGCTACGTGGGGCACGGAAAACACCCAAGACCCTTCATCGCAACCGACCAAGATCATCCGTCACGGACAAGTGCTCCTCCTCCGTAACGGGCAGACATACGACCTATTCGGACGCAAAATAGAATAAACGACTATGACAAACGAAGAAATAGAAGCTCGTGCTCAACGGGCAACGGATTTGTTCAAACAAGGGTATAACTGCTCGCAGGCGGTGTTTGCCTCGTGCGCGGATATATATGGTGTCACCGATGAGTCATTGGCGCTCCGCCTCTCTGCCTCGTTCGGAGGCGGTATGGGAAGGATGCGTATGGTTTGCGGTGCTGCTTCGGGCATGTTCATGCTTGCCGGACTGCAGAACGGCTCCTCTACACCCCATGACAACGAAGGTAAGATGGCGAACTACGCGTTCGTACAACAGCTTGCCGGAGAGTTCAAAGCCCAATACGGATCGCTCATCTGCGCGGAACTCTTAGGTCTTGCACCGAAACCGCAAGACCCCAAACCCGAAGAGCGGACACAACAGTATTACGAAAAAAGACCCTGCTCCGAAATGGTAGCACAGGCAGTGAGAATTTTTCTACACACCTTATGATAGTTAAGAACTTATTGGAACTCATCGGCAAGACGCCGATGCTCGAAATACAACCCGGTCTGATGCTCAAATTAGAGCGTTTTAACCCGGGTGGTTCGGTCAAAGACCGTACCGCGTTAGCGATGATCGAAGATGCGGAACGCAAAGGAGTCTTAGTACCGGGCGCTACGATCATCGAACCTACCTCTGGCAACACCGGAGTCGGCTTGGCGTGGATCGGTCGGCTCAAAGGTTATCAGGTGATCCTGACGATGCCCGAGACGATGTCCGTGGAACGCCGAAACCTCTTGGCTGCCTATGGTGCCGAACTCGTGCTCACTCCGGGCGCAGAAGGCATGAAAGGGGCGATTGTCAAGGCGGAAGAGCTGCGGGACAACACCCCCAATGCGGTGATCTTAGGACAGTTCACCAACCCTGCTAACCCTGCTATCCATTATGCTACCACCGGACAGGAGATCTGGGAAGACACCGCCGGACAGGTCGATGTGTTCATTGGCGGTGTGGGAACAGGCGGTACGGTCAGCGGAGTAGGGCGCGCACTCAAAGAGAAGAACATGCTCGTCGAGATCATCGCCGTTGAACCTGCGTCCTCTCCTATGCTCTCCGAAGGAAAAGCCGGACCGCATAAGATACAAGGTATAGGCGCGAACTTCGTGCCGGAGACCTATCAGGCAGGGTATATCGACCGCGTGATGACCGTTACCAACGAGGACGCTTTTGCTGCCGCTCGTTCGCTTGCCAAAGACCACGGACTGCTCGTCGGTATCTCTTCCGGCGCTGCGTATTCGGCTGCTCTGCAACTAAGCCAACAACCCGACTATCAGGGCAAAAACATCGTCGTCCTCTTACCCGATACAGGCGAACGGTACCTTTCCGTATTGTAAATTAAAAATTAAAAATTAAGAATTAAAATTGAACGGACTTATTAATATAGCGCATTTGAAACAACTCGTGCTGCATCTGCAGGGCGAGGTATTTCCGGAGTATTATCCGGCAGTGGAGAGACCGAAAGACCTGTGCCTGCCGGAGGCGTTCTGGGTGCAGATACCTGAGATCAAACGACTCATCAACACCGATGTGGATGCTGTCCTCCATAATGACCCTGCAGTGACCGATCGGGGCGAAGTGATCCTCTCTTATCCGCTGCAATACGCAATGATCCATTACCGTGCCGCCCATGTGCTTTACCAACTCGGCGTGCCGCGTATCCCGCGTATGTTAACTGAACTCGCGCATAGCCGAACGGGTATCGATATTCACCCTGCGGCGCAGATAGGCGACCATTTCTGTATCGATCATGGTACGGGTGTGGTCATCGGCGAGACCGCTATCATCGGTTCGCATGTGGTGCTGTACCAAGGTGTGACGCTCGGCGCGAAGAACTTCGAGTACGATGCCGAAGGTCGTCCTATGGACGTTCCTCGTCACCCGATCTTGGAGGATCACGTCACCGTCTATTCCAACACCTCCATCCTCGGTCGTGTCACCATCGGTCATGACACCGTCGTTGGCGGTAACATCTGGTTGACGCAAAGCGTCCCAGCAAACAGCATAGTGCTCCAAAGCACACCCGAAATACGAATTAAAAACAAAGCATAAATACTATGAAATACTTTTTAGCTATTGTAGGTGGCGGACCGGCAGGGTATACTGCGGCGGAGATCGCTTCGAAAGCCGGAAAAGATGTCGTGCTCTTTGAGCAGAATGCGTTGGGCGGAACCTGCCTGAACGTAGGTTGTATTCCTACCAAATCGCTCTTATACGGCGCCAAACAGTACTATAACGCTTCGCACGCACAGAAATATGGTGTAACGGCTGAGAACGTAGCCTTCGATTTTGCAGCAATGCAGAAACGCAAGACCATCGTTGTTCGCAAACTCGTAGCCGGCATCAAACAACGCCTCAATAACGAACACTGCACGGTGGTGAGCGGACAAGCGAAAGTACTTGATAATATCCGCCAATTTTGGCGGATCGAGTGTAATGGGGTAGAGTACGAAGCAGAGCACCTGATGATCTGTACCGGCTCGACGAACTTCGTGCCACCGATCTCGGGCATAAAAGACAATCCTGCTGTGTGGGATTCGACAGACGCTTTGGCGGCTACCGAACTGCCGCAGTCGATGGTCATCGTAGGCGGTGGAGTAATCGGTATGGAGTTTGCAACCCTCTATCACGAACTTGGTGTGCCGGTAACGGTCATCGAAGCGATGCCGACGATCCTGCCGAACCTTGATCAAGAGGTCGTGCAAGTCCTGCTGGATAAATATAAGAAAGCCGGTATCAATATTCTCACTCAGACCAAGGTGGAGTCCATAGATGGCAACACGGTGCATTATTCCTCCCTCTCTTCTGAAGAGGGTCGGGGAGAGGTTTCCGCAGAGCGGATACTGGTGAGTGTGGGTCGCCGTGCTAACCTGCAAGGATTAGAGGCTTTGGAGGGCTTGGAGTTGAACCGCGGGGCGATTGTCATTGATGAGTTCTGCCAAACGAACCTGCCGAAGGTCTATGCCTGCGGTGATGTCACCGGCAAGATCATGCTTGCTCATGTGGCTTCCCGTCAAGCCGAAGTAGCAGTGGAGCATATGCTCCATGACCAAATGGTAAATGTCCAAATGGTAAATTACAATGCTATTCCGTCGGTCGTTTATACCAACCCCGAGATCGCGTCTGTCGGTTTGACGGAAGTACAAGCCGAATCCATGGGAATCTCGGTGGAAGTACGCAAACTGCCGATGACGTTTAGTGGTCGTTTCATGGCGGAGAACGAAGGCGAGACAGGACTTTGTAAGATGATTGTTGACAGCCGTACCGGCACCATCGTGGGTGTGCATTGTATCGGTAATCCCTGCTCGGAGTTCATCGCTGCGGCTTCGTGTGCCGTTCGCAACGGATACACCCTTTCGGATTTCCAGCAAGTGGTCTTCCCGCACCCCACCGTCAGTGAGATTTTGCACGAGTTGCTGTAAAACATATTCAAATATTTGTGTATGTCGCAAAAAAGCAGTACCTTTGCAGACTATTTCAAAAGGAACGGTTGAAATACGACATTTGAATAAATTTAATAGTATGAAAAAACATATTCTTTTTCTTGCGGCGCTGTGTATGTCGTCGCTGATGATGCTGGCTGCTACGGTGACCCCACCGTCAGATATTCCGGCGTATTGGTCAAGTGTAGATGGTAAGTCGGGTGCGACCCTCTGGTCGGCGGTTAGTGCCGCTACCTCCAAGAACTACAAATCGATCGGTTACAACGGTTTGTATTCGGCGTATCTCAAGACCGATGTGTATCCTGCGGACTCGGTAGGTAAAGCCGGTAAGATTTGGGACATGTACGGTGAGTGCGTGTTTGCTACTTCCAATACCTGCGGTAACTATAATGGTGTTTGCGATTGTTATAACCGTGAGCACTCGATCCCGCAGTCTTGGTGGGGTGGAGGAACAAGTGGTATCGGAAACGATATTTTCCATGTGCTGCCTACGGACGGTAAGATCAATGGTGTGCGTTCGAACTACGAGTACGGAGAGGTGAACGGCGGTACCAATTGGCGAGGCAATAAATACGGCGCTGCCGGTTCTTGGTCCACAGACAAAAAGACCATCGCTTCCGCTGCCGGTGAGTCGGTCAACGGTTCGGGGAATGTGTTCGAACCCAAACCTCAGTATAAGGGGGATTGGGCCCGTGGTATCATGGGTACGATCGTTAAGTGGCAGCAGTCGAATCTGACTACCGGCAATAATTTCTTTAGCGGAACCTATACCGCTTCCGCCTATTTCGGTCTGACCAAGAAAGCTGTGGTGCTGCTCATGAAGTGGCATCGCGAAGATCCGGTGTCGCAGAAAGAGATCGACCGTAATAACGGTATCCAGCAGACGCAGGGAAACCGCAACCCCTTTATTGACTATCCGTATTTAGCGGAGTATATCTGGGGCGAACATGCGGGTGAGACGATTGATATGAACTACCTCATGCCGAGTACCGATCCGCTGTTCGTGCCGGGCGTGAGCGATGGTCAGAGGACGTTCGTGCCGCCTATCCCGGGTGCTATGTACGGCGTGACATGGTCGGCTAACGGCGATGTGTTGTCAGTGGACTCGATAGCCGAAGAGGTGCCTATCTTGGCGCTGCCGGATGAGCCTGTTTCGTGTTCGGAAGAGAGTAATATCTTCATGGGTTGGACCACAGCTCCTATCGCTGATACCACCGACGAGGCTCCGCTGCTCTACAAAATGCCTGCTGATTTCCCGCCTGTAACCGAAGATGTGACCTATTATGCAGTCTTTGCGAAAGCTCAGAGCGGCGGTTCGTCTGTTCCGGCGGTGTATCAGTTTGATGCGGATCATCAGGAGGGATGGACATGCACAGCTTCGAAGACGAATACATACTGGTTGCTCGACCAAGGTAAGAGCATCGTCTCGCCGGAGGTCGATCTGGCGGGATTGGAGTCTATCGTCGTGAAGATGCGTACGTATGGAGGCACACAATACGACCAACTCGATATCCATGAGGCAGATGGCAAACTGACCACTATAGAGGCAACGAAGGGTTCTACCATGACCGAATATACATGGAATAACAACCTTTATATCGCCGGAACCTCCGCGCTGACCTTTACCTGCGCTAATGGAGCAGCCAACAAAGGTATCGGTATCGAGTCCATCGTCATCAACGCTACCGGTTCGGCTACTACCTACAGCCGGTATATCACCGCCTGTCAGGAAACGACGGAGGTAGAGTTGGTAGCAAGTCCGACCAGCGCACGTAAGGTGCTCGTAGGAGGACAGATTTACATCCTGCATAACGAACAGTTATTCAATCTTCAAGGTCAACGTGTGAAATGAATTTCAAATATCAAATGTCAAATATCAAATTTGCAATAATCGCGTTTGCCTTATGTGCTTTTTCATTAAGCACATGGGCTAACGTAGTGATAGGAGTAGCGGCTGTTCCGGAGCATTATTACGACGGTGTGGATACCAAGAAGTCCGCCGATAATATCCTCAATGCCCTCTGCAACATCATTGATAACCATACAGTGATCTCGTATGACGGTTTGGAACCCTATTACGAGCAGACGGATTTCTATGCCGACTCGTTGTGGGACATGTATTCTACGTGCTATTTTACCATGGCGGATGCCAATACCCCGCAGAAAGCTGTTTGTGACGGATGGAACAAAGAACACGTCGTTTGTCAGTCTTGGCTCGGCTCCGGACCGATGGTCTCCGACCTCTTCAACGTCTATCCCACCGATGCGCGTATCAATAACCTGCGCTCTAATTATCCGTATGGTGTGGTCAGCTCTTTCAGTGGCTTCTCCAAAGACCCTGACCACCACGGTTTAGGCAAACTCGGTACCTCCACCACCAGTGGAGTAGGTACTGTCTATGAGCCGGATGATAACTACAAAGGTGATTTCGCGCGCACGTTCTTTTATATGGTAGCGCGATACCGCTCCAATAGCCTTAATGCCGGCAACGGGTCGAAGATGTTCAGTTCTTCGCCTACGAACCTCACTGCATACAGCCTCTCTTTCCTGCTGGATTGGCATCGTCAGGATCCCGTCTCGCAGAAAGAGATAGACCGAAACCAAGCGGTGTACGGCATTCAGCATAATCGTAATCCGTTCATTGACTATCCCGAACTGGTGGAGTATATCTGGGGCAATAAGGTCGGTCAGACGGTCGATCTGTCGTCGATGACGCCTACTTGCGAGGGAGGAGGGTACGATCCCTCTCACGTTACCAAATATGGTGTGACGTGGTCGGTTTGCGGTGTGGTGCTCTATACGGATTCGGTGATCGCCGGTCGTGCCCTTACCGCTTTCCCGTCTGCGCCTGTCTCATGCTCTGAGACCAGCGACACTTTCATGGGTTGGACCACAGCACCTATCGAGGGCACTACCGATCAAGCGCCTGTCCTCTATAAGACGCCTTCTGATGTACCTGCTGTCTCAGCGGATATGACCCTCTATGCTGTCTTTGCTCATGGAGAACAAGGAGGTGTCATCACCCCTATGATTTATACCTATGACGCGGATCATACGGAGGGATGGATCAACACTGCTTCGATGAGCGGCTCTTACTGGTTGCTCGATAAAGGCAAAGAGCTGACCTCGCCGGAGATAGAACTTGCCGGTCTCTCGTCTATCGAAGTGAATATCCGCACCTATGGCGGTACGCAGTATTGTAACCTCGATGTCAAAGCCGGTCAGACCCAGATAGCGACGATCGTAGCCATCAATGGTAAGACCCTCAGCGACTATACATGGACGAATACGCAGCCGCTTTCCGGACGTGCACCGCTGACCTTCTCTACGAACTACAACACTGGTCAAGGTATCGGCTTCACCCGCGTCGTCATCAACGCTACCGGATCCGGCATCTCCTATTCGGACTACCTCACCTCCTGCGGTACGACGGGCATTGAAGCGACCACCTTGGACGTTCCTGCGCGTAAGTATCTCCGTTCGGGACAGTTGTTCATCCAAGTGGGAGAGAGCATCTTCACCATCACCGGTCAACGCATACATTGACCCGTAGTGAGAACTTTTGACGAACAAGAAATAGTCATAATCGCTTAAAATATGCGAATATTTGCTAAAAAATGTCGCAATTATTTGCATAAATGAAAAAAAAGCAGTAATTTTGTGGCTGATTTTGTAATTGGGTAGAAAAATATTTTGTGAATAATGAATAATAAAAGGTATTTATTGTTTCTTCTGGCTGCCATCTCTATGTCAGTCAGTTTGTCTGCCGGTGATACCGTGCGGTACACGCTTCAGCAGTGTCGCGAGATGGCTTTGAGCAACAGTGCCAGCGCTCGTGCTCAGGAGTCTTCCGTCCTTGCTGCTAAGTATAATCGTCAGGCAGCTTTAGCTGCTATGTTCCCTCATGTGAGTGCGAACGGTGGTTATATGTGGAATTCGCGTCAGGCTCATCTTTTAGCAGATCAGACGGAGTTTGCCCTTGGTACAGCATCTGTTCACGGCGACGGTTCGGCTTCGTTCGATTGGAATAGCACGACGGCGCTGAGTAGATTGATCGATATGACCTCGGGTACGATTTTGCAGAAGCCCTTGGTGGATATCGCAAACCAAGCCGGTCAGACCCTTGCGAACACCTACAAACATCTGTACGATGCGCTGACGCTGGATATGCAGCACATCCTCGTAGCGCAAGTGGGTATTCGTCAGCCGATCTGGGTCGGCGGACGATTGATCCAGATGTACAAGATCTCCAAGTCTGCTGAGAAATTAGCGCGTTTCCGTTCGGATGCCAAGCACGATGAGATCATCGGCAAGGTGGACGAGGCTTATTGGAGAGTCGTTTCCGTGGAGCATAAGAAAGAGCTCGCAAATCAGTATTATAACCTGCTCGTACAACTGGAGAGCGATGTCAATGAGGCGGTGAACGAAGGTATGGCTACCAAGTCGGATCTGCTCAAAGTGACTGCCAAACGCGGCGAAGCGGAGGTGAAGAAACTGCAAGCAGAGAACGGTCTGATCCTTTCCCGTATGGCCTTGGCTCAGGTCTGCGGTCTGCCGCTGATGGATCAGTTCGAAGTAGATGACAGCGGGCTGAACGAGACCTCTTTGGCTGCGCCTCGTATCAACGCGGAGTTGTACGTAGAGCGTCGTCATGAGCTCCAGATGGTGGAGGAGGCTGAGAAAATAGCCAAGAGTACCGCTAAGATAGCTGCCGCAGGTCTGCAACCGAATGTGGTTGCTTCTGCCAACTATATCTGGTCGAATCCCAATGTGGAGAACGGTTTCAGCAATAACTGGAACGCCAAAGGTTTCTTCTCGGTGGGCGTAGTGGTCAACGTGCCGATCGCTCATGCGGATGATATCTTGCGCTACAAAGCCGCCAAGGAGGCAGCCAAAGTAGCGAGCCTCCGTACCGAAGAGACCCGTGAACTGCTGACGCTGCAGACCACACAGGCTAACCAGAAACTGATGGAGGCGCAGCAGAAAGTGGCGTTGGCTCGTTTGAATGAAGCGAATGCTGATGAGGTGCTGCGTATGGCGCGTGAGTCGTATGATGCCGGAATGATCACTTCTTCCGAACTCATGGCAGCGCAGACCAATTGGATGTCCGCAGCTTCCGACCGCATCGATGCCGAGACGGAGGCTAAGACCACCGAAACGACCCTCAAACGGTATATGGGTGAGTTGGAGTGATAGTTGAAAGTAGAAAGTTTAAAGTTGATAGTTGAAAGTTTAGCAATATGAAAAAGGAAAAAGAAGGAAGTCTGCTCTTAGGCGTTGTAGCGCTGTTGGCAGTGATCATCATTGTAGCGCTGGTAGGTATCTTGGCGCTCGAACCCGAGAAAATTCAGGTGCAGGGCGAAGCGGAAGCTGCCGAGTACCGTGTGTCCGGTAAAGTGCCCGGCCGTGTGGAGATGTATCTCTTCGAGGAGGGCGAACAAGTACGCAAAGGTGACACTTTGGTGATCATCTATTCGCCGGAGGTAGAGGCAAAGAAAGATCAAGCTTTGGCAGCCCGTCGTATGGCTGAGGCTGTGAATGACAAAGCCAAGAACGGAGCGCAACCCGAGCAGATCGAGGGTGCTTATGAGTTGTACCAGAAAGCGTTGGCAGGTGAGGAGATCTATCGTAAGAGCTACGAGCGTGTACAGCGTCTGTTCGAGAAAGGTGTGGTCAGCGAGCAGAAACGCGATGAGGTAGAGGCGCAGTACAAAGCTGCTTCGGCTACCGTCAAGGCCGCTAAGAGTCAGTACGACATGGCGCTTTCTGGTGCTCGCTCTGAGGACAAAGAGGCTGCACGAGCTCAGGTAGCACGAGTAGATGGAATGCTCAAGGAATTGGCAGCTGCTGAGGCTGAGCGTTATCTCCTGTCGCCTTGCGACGGTGAGGTGAGTGAGTGTTTCCCCAAAGTAGGAGAGTTGGTAGGACAGGGTAGTCCTGTCATGGCGATCCTTGACCTGACAGATGTATGGTTCACCTTCTCCGTGCGCGAAGATATGTTAGACGGTTTCCGTAAGGGTAGCCAGATAGATGTCCGTATTCCGGCGCTGGGCGAGGACAAGACTTTCCCGGTAGTGGTTACGTATATCAAAGCGATGGGTACCTATGCTACATGGCGTACCACCAAACAGAACGGTGGCTATGATGTGCGTACCTTCGATGTGAAGTGCCGTCCTGTTACTCCTATTGACGGTCTGCGTCCGGGTATGACGGCTCTGGTGATGGAGAAGAAGTAATAGCTGAAAGTTGAGAGTTGATAGTTTAAAGTTGTTAGTTGAATTTGAAAGAGATTTTCCATTATATTTGGCAAGTCGCGCTGCGTGAGTTACAGCGCATCGTCTCTCGTCCCTTGTACCTCACTGCGTCAGTGGGAGCATTCCTGTTCTCCCTGTTCTTCTTCATGACGCTGATGAAAGCCGGTGCTGCGGAGGAGATGCCTGTGGCGTTGGTGGATCTGGATCAGTCCTCTATCTCCCGTCGCCTTGCGCATGAGATGCAGGCTACGCCCTCGGTGGATATCCAACTCATTACCAATAACTACGCTGAGGCTCGCGGTGCGATGCAGCAGGGTAAGATCTATGGTATCCTTGTTATTCCGCAAGGTTTCTATAGCAATTTAGCTTCCCTCAAGCGTCCGCGTGTGGATTTCTACGTGACGAATTCCTATACCGTGGGCGGAAACACGGCGTATAAGCAGATGTTGACGATTGTGAACCTCATCTCCGGTGCTTTCCAGCGCGAGGTATTGCGTAAGAAAGGTATGACCGATGATGTCATCATGAATCGTATTCAGCCGGTGAGCATCGATGCGCATATGGTAGCGAACCCTTGGGGTAACTACACCATCTATCTGGTGAGCACCGTGCTGCCGGGTATATTGGGCGTGATTGCGTTGATGCTGACGGTCTTTGCGGTAGGTTTTGAGCTCAAGAGCAAGACTTCACGGGAGTGGCTTCGTACCGCCGGAGGTAACTACACGATCGCTATGATCGGTAAGTTGCTGCCCTTTACGGTCATTTATTTGTCTTTGGGAGTTGTTTGCTACGCGGTGATGTTTAGCATGTTCGGCTTTCCGGTTTTGGGTAGTCACTGGCGTTTACTCTTCGGTCTGCTGTTGTTCATCATGGCAATGGAGGTGATGGGTATCGTGCTCATCGGCTTGCTGCCGACGTTGCGTGACGCTATTTCCGTCGGTGCCTTGTACTCGATGTTGGGCTTCTCGCTCTCCGGATTTACGTATCCGGTAATGGGAATGTTACCTCCCGTACAGGCATTGAGTTGGCTCGAACCGCTGCGCCATTACTACGTCATCTATGTGAACGAGGCGTTGATGGGTGCTCCGGCGATCAACAGTACCCCGGCAGCACTGATGTTGGTTGCCTTTATTGTCCCTGCGCTCTGTGTAGCACCCCGTCTGCACCGTGCGCTTATTTATCAGAATTATCCGCTTAAATAGATAGTATGTATCGTTTATTATATCAATGGTGGTTGCAGCTGAAGGAAGCCTGCTGGATAACGGTCGATGAGTTGCGTCGCATCTTCACCGACCCGGGTGTGATGGTCATCTTCTTCCTCGGCTCGCTGGCATATCCGGTCCTGTACAAAGCGATGTACTGGAATGAGCAGGTTCAGAATATCCCTGTTGCGGTAGTCGATATGAGCAATTCGCCCGAGAGCCGTAATTTCCTGCATCGTTGGAGTGCTGCTCCCGATATCAAACTGGCTTATACCTGTGCGTCCATGGCGGAAGCAGAGGAGTTGTTGCGGGATCAGAAGATCCATGGTATTATCTATTTTCCGCGTGACTACGCATCCCAATTGGCTGACCCGCTGGGCAAGGCGACGATCTCGCTCTATTGCGATATGTCGTCCTTCCTCTATATGAAAGGAATTTACCTGAGTTGTAACCAAGTCATGTTGGAATCTATGCGGAATGTGCAGATCGAGCGCTATGAGAATATGGGCGTTGGACCGGAGATGTCATGGGCTTTGGTACAGCAGGCTCCTTATACCGAAACAGCGCTGTATACTTCCAACGGTGGTTACGGTTCGTTCCTCATCCCTGCTGTCCTTGTCATGATCCTCCATCAGACGCTCTTCTTCGGTATGTGCATGATGGCGGGTACCCTTCGTGAGGAGAAAAGAGAGTTATTCCGTATTCCGGGACGTAAGAGAGGTTATTCGGCTATCCGTATCACCTTGGCGCGTGCGGCAGCTTATTTCATGATATATTACGCTTTGGCGGCTATCTTGTTGGGTCTGTTGCCTCGCTTGTTCGAAATACCGCATATTGGCGAGATAGGAGACATCTTGCGTTTTAACGTGCCCTTCATCCTTTCGGTCATCTTTATGTCCATGTGTGTGGGCTTCTTTGTTCGCAACCGTGAGGCAGGTATGGTGTTGCTCATTTCGACCTCGCTCATCTTCCTCTTCGGTGCCGGTATCTCGTGGCCGAAAGAGATGGTGCCATTGGGCTGGAAATGGTTGTCGTACCTCGTTCCTTATACATGGGCTGCCCATGGGTTCATACATATCAACTCAATGGGCGCATCGCTTTGGGCGACGCGCACCGAGTATATCGCGTTATGGATTTTAACAGGAGGCTATTTCCTGCTTGCGGTGACGATGCTCTTTATTGCAGGCTACCGTCAAGAGCAACTTGAGAGCCGTCAGGCCGCTGAATCAGAATCCGCCCCTCTTTCAGAATCTTCCGACATGCAGCCTGTCCCGACGAACGTTCCGTAGAGAGTCCTTCTGAAGGATCATTATAGAAATTGCGCATGTAATACGGCGCACAGACGTCTTCGGCAGTCTTCGTGCCGGAGACGTTTCCGGTTTTATTGATGGCGTGTCCGCTTGTGGATTTGTTCTCGTTCCAGAAACCGCGGTTCTGCCAAGACGGAATAACTGTTCCTTTATCGCCGTTTCCTGCTTCTTCCGGGAACCAATACGAGATACCATCTACGTTCTCAAGCGGCTTGAGATTATCTACCAGATCTTTCACGAATTGGTATTGACCCGCTACAGAGCAAGGCCAAACATCCTGTGTGTCGTAGTTGACACCGCTTGAAGGCCACCATTGGAAATTATAGGCGCACTCAACGATGTGTACGCGCTTGGTCGGGAAAAGCGTTTTCAGGTTCTTGATGGCATTGACGAGGTTGTTCTTATCCGTCTTGGAAGCTACCTGCGCAGCGTTGATGTATCCGTGCCAGAAAGGATAGTAACTCAAACCGATGATGTCGAAGTCCACGTTGGCGTTCTTAAGCTTGTTATAGTAATAGGAGTTATAACCGGTGTTGGTGGGACGGTCGGTGTGAATGATGATTTGCGCATCGGGGCACTCTTCGCGCACGGCGTTACAGCCTGCATGGAGCAGCCCTAAATAGCCGTCCCAGTTATCTCCGGATTTGTCGTATGGATGCACCTGAATACCGCATAAACCGTACATGATCTCGTTGCCTACTTGTACGAGATCCGGCGTAGCTCCTTCTGCTTTGAGTGTTTGCAGCACGCGATGCGTATAAGCGCTGACGCTATCCGCCATCATCGCATCCGAAGCGCCCTTCCAAACCGATGGAGCCTGTATATGCGTTGCATCGACCCATGTATCGGAATAGTGAAAATCCAGCATGAAATAAGCGCCGGAATCTTTGATGCGCTTACCCAAAGCAGTGACAAAAGCCAGATCTTGGCACACCGTCGGATTAGAGGTGCCGCCATGATCTTTCTTCGTCGGGTTGACGAATATACGCACCCGGAAGGTATTCCAACCGCAATCCTGCACAAACCATGTGAGCAGGTTGCTGATGTTATTGCCCTTGACATCCTTGTAAGGCGAGTTGTATTGTTCATACAAAGGCAGGGCGGAGATGTCACCGCCGACATAACGGGTTTCTGCTTGCACGTGTACGCACACGAGCGCAATAATAAATAAGGAGATGATTTTTTTCATTGGTACTGTTATTTTTCATTTCGCGCTGCAAAGGTACTGCTTTTTTTTGACATATGCAAATAAAAAATGTCGCTTTTTTGCAAAGTGGACTTTACAAAATGAACTTTTGGCGCCTTTTATGTAGCAAAAGTTTGCATATTTGCCATAAAAATAGTAATTTTGTGCCGATTTTGTTGTGTGCACTTATCAAAAAGAAACATTTCGACTAAAATTCAAAGCAAAAATAAACATTATTAACTAAAAACAAAAGGAATTATGAAGAAATTTTTCTCTATTCTTTGCGCTCTTACGATTGTATTGAGCGTAAGTGCAGCTCCTGCTCAGATCTTGGGTAAATCCAAGCATGCTGAGGCTTTGGAGATGAAGGCAGTGAAGGCAGACAGCCCATTTAAGGCTTTTCCTGCTAAAAGTTTAATGAAAGCAGATCGTTTGGCTACCTCTTTGAAGCGTGCGCCGAAGGCTAAGCACGAGAACTACGACATCGAGATCGTAGATTATGCAGAGAAATACTATTCTGCGGACAACGATGTGTATGTACGTCTTTTTGACGCAGAGGGCAACACCTACTACTTCGACATCGTAGTAGCAGAGGGTTCGCAGGAGTTGGAATTGAATCATGCGTATACGCTGGCTGACATGCTGCCTAACTATTCGTACAAGAAAGATTCTCTGGGCAACAAAACCGTGTATGCATCGGCATCGCTGACGAAGTCGTTGGTTGCATATGAGGAGCAGCAGTTGGTTCACATTGATGCAGCTTTTGCTGACTCGCTGGGCAACAACTATACCCTGGTTTATGAGGAGGCTCCGTTCATTATCACGGGTGACACCATTGATATTTTCTTCCAAGAGCACATGGATAAGCCTATTTTTGCACAGAATATGTGTCAGTTGCGTACGAAGAACGACTCGATGGATATAGCATTCACGTTCAACGTAGCTACTGAAGGTTCCGCTGCAGGTATTTATTCTGAGGCTGATATGAACCTGACCTACACGTTTGTGAACGACTTGGTGGCTAAGTCAGCACATTGCATCGTTTCAGAGCTGAACGGCAATATCGCACTCGAGGGTTGGATCCTTGCCGGAGACGGTAATGTATATCATGTTACGATGTTCTTCGAGATTCCGACTCCGCAAAGCCAGGAGAATATCACCTGTACAAACCTTGTACTGGATGAAAGCTTAGCAAGCTGGTTTGGTATCATCGTAGCTAACGCAAGTAATGATGATTATTCGGTTAGTATGTATCTGTCGGCTGAGAACTATGTAGGTACGTTTGATGCAGAGGAGGTGGAACTGACTATCAAGGATGCAAACGGCGAGATTGAACTCTATCAGGGGTCGGTTACAATTGCTGTTTCTAATGGAGGTTATGTAATCACCGGTTCTGCACTGAGTATGGACGGTGTTGAGTACATCCTTAACCTGAGTTATGTTGCTCCGGAACCTACAAGTCAGGAGACTTTGACCATGAGCGGTGTGATCACTAACTACGGAACCGCTTGGCAATTCAGAGGCGTTGCTGGTAACAATTTCTTAACTATCGCAGCTTATTCTGCTACCATTCCGAATACGTACGGTCCTGCTGATTTGGCTGCTGACTACACCTATGTAATGAAACTCGTAGGAGGAGATACTTTGTACTACGATATGGTAGATGCGAACATCAACGTAGCTGTTTCTGGTACTAACGCTACCATCACTGGTACATTGAGAGGACAGAACTACGTGAATAGCGCAGATGTAATTGAGTTCACGCTGAACCTCACCGCTACGGTTGAGGACTACGAGCCGGGTGGTGACGAGTATGATGCACAAGACGAAGACTTCATTCGCAACTTCCCAGAGTACACCATTGATGATCAGTATTTGGCTGAATACAACGTATTGATTGCTGAAGCTACAGATGCAGAGAACTACATGATCGCTATTGAGTTTAATGTAGAGGCTGGTGCTACTGAGTTGGCTACCGGTGTTTATAATATTGACGCTTCTGGTGAACCTGGTACCGTTTACGCTGGATATGTCAATAGTGGAAGTATCTATGGTTCTGTTGCTGGTATTTTAAATGAAGGTGGAGCATTAACTTCGCTGTGGTTGCTCAATGCCGGAACCGTAACCGTTCTGGAGAATGGTGTGATCGAGGTACAGGCTACCAACACTTGGGGTCGTGCAATCAACTGCCGCCTCGGTGAGTATCCGGAGGGTATCGAGAACACCGACGCTAAAGCTGCCGCTGTGAAGGTGGTTCGTGACGGTAAACTCATCATCATCAAGAATGGTGTAGAGTTCAACGCTCAGGGTACTATCGTGAAGTAAAAAATCGACCCTTTTATAGGTCAAACATAGTAAAAATGAGGGCTGCGCAGGGCGCAGCCTTCTTTTTTGTTTTATGTGACCATGATTTATTAACAAATTTATGTTTTGGAAAACTTTTTGTGTTGATAAAAAATGTAAATCGCTGATAATGAGTAAAAAGACTGAAAGTTTTGGATAACTTTGTGAAATTTTGTTGAAAAATATTTGTCAAAAAATTTGCACAATTCAAAAATTTGTTGTACCTTTGCACCGCATTTTCGCCGCTATTATTAGATAGAAGAAAATTCCTCGACTTGAACGGGTCAATGTCGGTCCAATGTCGGTCCGTTATCGGTCCAATGTCGGTCCATCTTCGAGAGATAAGTGATTTTATAACATTATATATATGGAAACATACATTATTAAACGTGACGGTAAAAAAGAACTTTTTACCATTGACAAAATCAAAAACGCAATTGCTAAGGCATTCTTGGCAGTAGGTGCTTTTGCGACAGAGGAGACACTCGGTGCTATCCTTTCGCATCTGCGGGTACATAACGGCGTAACGGTCGAGGAGATCCAAAATCAAGTGGAGGTCGCTTTGATGAGCGAAGGATACTATCAGGTTGCTAAGGCATTCATCCTCTATCGTCAGGGACACACAGAGGATCGTGAGACCCAGCAGCGTCTGGATTTCATGATGAACTACGTGCAGGCTTCCAATGCAGCAGAGGGTAGTAAGTTCGATGCGAATGCGAACGTGGAGCACAAGAACATCGCTACGCTCATAGGCGAGCTGCCGAAGCAGGGCTTCATCCGTCTGAACCGTCGTTTGCTGACCGAGCGCATCAAAGAGATGTTCGGCAAGGAGTTGAGCGACCGTTATATGCAGCTCCTCAACCAGCATTTTATCTACAAGAATGACGAGACCAACTTGGCGAACTACTGCGCTTCTATCACCATGTATCCTTGGCTCATCGGTGGAACCAAGAGTATCGGCGGTAATGCTACGCCTCCTCACAACCTCAAGTCGTTCTGCGGCGGATTCATCAACATGGTCTTCATGGTTTCATCGATGCTCTCCGGTGCTTGCGCTACGCCTGAGTTCCTGATGTATATGAACTATTTCATTGAGCAGGAGTTCGGTGAGGATTACTACAAACGTGCGGACGAGGTAGTCGATCTCAGCCTCAAGCGTCGTACGATCGATAAGGTCATCACCGACTACTTCCAGCAGGTGGTGTATAGCCTGAATCAGCCTTCGGGTGCTCGTAACTTCCAATCGGTCTTCTGGAATATCAGCTACTATGACCGCTACTATTTCAAGAGCCTGTTCGATAACTTCCGTTTCCCGAACGGCGAGGCACCTCATTGGGAGAGCTTGGATTGGTTGCAGCGTCGTTTCATGAACTGGTTCAACGAAGAGCGTACCCGTTGCGTCCTCACCTTCCCGGTTGAGACCATGGCGCTCTTGGCAGAGAACGGAGACATCAAGGACAAAGAGTACGGCGATTTCACCGCAGAGATGTATTCGAAAGGTCACTCTTTCTTCACCTATGTATCTGATAATGCAGACAGTCTCTCTTCGTGCTGCCGTTTGCGTAACGCGATCACCGATAACAGCTTCAGCTATACCCTCGGTGCCGGTGGTATCTCTACGGGCTCGAAATCGGTGCTCACCATCAACCTCAACCGTGCTATCCAGTACGCCGTTCGTAACAACATCCCTTATCAGGCTTACATCGAGGATGTAGTGGACCTCATGCACAAAGTGCAGTTGGCTTACAACGAGAACCTCAAGAACCTGCAGGAGAAAGGCATGTTGCCGCTCTTCGACGCCGGTTATATCAACATCGGTCGCCAATACCTCACCATCGGTGTGAACGGTTTGGTGGAGGCTGCTGAGTTCCTCGGCTTGGAGATCAAAGATACACCCGAATACGCACACTTCGTTCAGGAGCTGCTCGGTATCATCGAGAAGAAGAACAAGGAGTACCGCACGAAGGACGTTATGTTCAACTGCGAAATGATCCCTGCAGAGAACGTGGGTGTTAAGCACGCTAAATGGGACAAAGAGGACGGCTATGTAGTACCGCGTGATTGCTACAACAGCTATTTCTACGTAGTAGAGGACAAGAGTCTGAACGTATTGGATCGTTTCCGTCTCCACGGACGCAAATACATCGAGCACCTCACCGGTGGTAGTGCCCTGCACTGCAACTTGGAGGAGCACCTCAGCCAAGAGCAATACCGTCAACTGCTGCGTGTAGCGGCTGTAGAGGGCTGTAACTACTTCACCTTCAATATCCCGAATACGGTCTGCAACGACTGTGGTCATATTGACAAACGTTACCTCAAAGAGTGTCCTTGCTGTCACTCGAAGAACGTGGACTATCTGACCCGCGTTATCGGTTATATGAAGCGTGTGTCGAACTTCTCAGAGGCACGTCAGAAAGAGGCAGCTCAGCGTTACTACGCAGAGAAGCAGAAAGCACCGAAGTGCTAATGAAGATTTGAAGATTTGAAAGTAGCATCATTCGACATAGTCTTTCAAGAGATTCCGGGCGAGGTAACCCTCGCCCTTAATCTCTCTAACTGTCCTTGTCATTGCCCGGGATGTCATAGTCAGCATCTATGGGAAGACATAGGAGAGGAACTCAACGAGGCACTCTTAGACGATCTGACAGAACGCTATAAGGGTCTTATCACCTGTGTAGCGTTCATGGGCGGAGACGCCGATCCGGAGGAAGTGGCTCGTTTGGCAAGTCATGTGCAGGGATTAAAAACGGCTTGGTATTCCGGTCGTCCTGCGACTCCGGAAACTTCTTTCAACTTTCAACTTTCACCTTTCACCTTTGTCAAGTTCGGACCGTATATCGAATCCCTTGGAGGTCTCAAGAGTGAGAAAACGAATCAGCGTCTCTACAAACGGGTAGGGAACCAATGGGAAGATATTACTTCCACTTTCTGGAAGAAAAGCTTATAATTAAAAATTTTGAATTAGGAATTAGTCTTCGGACTAACGACTATCGACCTTCGATCAACGACTTTTAATTCTTAATTTTTAATTTTTAATTCCTAAAACCATAAAACCCCGCGAAATCAATCGCGGGGTTTTATGGTATATTTAGGCAGCCCTCTTAGTAGAGGACTACCTTATGTGTCGTGTCTTCCTTGCCTTGTACAGTACGGATGAAGTAGATGCCGTTGGTATTGGGCAGGGTTACTTCTTGCTTACCAGCTTCCATAGAGCCGCTGGAGATGAACGAACCCATAGACGAGTAGATGGTGTACTCGCAGCCTTGCGGAGCCTCGATCGTGATCTTCGGTGCATGACGCGGAGCCATCTTCGGATATACGTAGATCGGATCTACGAGAGTCGGTTCGTTACCCGTACTCGAAGCGTACGACTGAATAACAATCGGACAGCTCGGGATAGAGTAGTTCTCACCCTTACGGGTTGCGATCATGAGTACTTCATCGCCCACACGCAGGTCGTCGTAGTGCAGGTATCCCTGACCATTGTTCGGAATACTGATCACATCCGTGTAGGTACCAATGGTACGTATGATTTGCCATTCTACCTGCGAGAACTCGTATCTACCGTTGTTCGTCTTGTTCAGCGGAGCTACTACATCGTCCCAGTTCTGCTCGATTACCCAGCTTGGATACTTGATGAGGAACTTGATATCGTTCGAAGTGCTCGGTCTGCAAGCTCCGTTGTCGAATACAAGATGCATCGTGTACCAGTTCGGCTTGATGTAGTTATTCTGACCCATCGGCAGAGTATCGCTTCTCTGCGGAATTGGGATATAAATAGTTCTTTCATCATTAAGCAACTGTTTGTTGATGATATCTTGGAATCCTACGCTCTTCGCTTGTGCATCAAAGTAGATGTTGTATGTCGACGGTCTTGCACCTGTGTACGAGAAGGTGAGAGTCATCTCTTTATCATCTGCACATGCATCTTTTATAGATGTACTTTGATTATCTACAAATGTAGGTTCGAGAACCTTCAAATCAAGCGAGTAGATAGCCGAGATAAATGTTTCCGGATGATAAATCGTATCAGTATATGTACCAGGTGTCTTGAGGAATTTACCACGCCATGGGAACTCATCACCAGAACATATGGTTGCGTCCGAAGCATATCGTTGTGTCGGAATTATATTGAGACGCAAGGTATACTTAATCTCACAGTTTTCGGGTGTTGACTCATAGTAATAATAGTCACCAGAAGCATATGTAGAATCGTATACATTACCATCTCTAACCCATTTGTATGATCCGTAATCAGGTATGGTAGTTTCTTCGAAGTACTGATATGTCGGATTGACAGTAAGGTTGATACGAATGATACTATCGCAGCCTTCTTTCGTTACATCTGTGAATTCGTAACTACCCGCACGGTTGAGCAGGTGACCTCCAAAGTTATACGGGAGTTCGTTTTGGCAGATGGTCTTATCTATAGCCGGCATATCGTAGGACTTAGCCTGATAAACCTTCACACGATAGAGCGAATCCATCTCACCTGTCAATTCGCTCAGACATTCGATCTGGTATGAACCCGGTTGAGTGATCACTGTACCGTTGATCTCGATCTGTCCGCCCGGACACAATGGAACTTGATCCCAAGTCTTGTTATAGTGCTCCGTAACGATAATGATGATTCGATGGATATTATCGCACTTCGTACCACTTGCAGTACGCTCGTCGAAGATGTTATAACCTACATGCAGATCGGTGTACAGTTTACTGTTCTTCGGGTTGAGGTAGGAATAACAGTTCGGGTCGGTTCCGCCGCAAGGCTGCAAGGACGCTTTCGCAATGACGATACGCTCCTCTGTGTAAGATACTGGGATGACGGTCAGGCTTAGATAGATCACGCTATCCTTCGTTGCTGATACGTATTTGTAGTTACCCGTTTGCGTGAGCTTTTTGCCGTCCGGGAGTTCAAACCACTCACCCTGACAGATCTCTTTCGTCCATGTGAACTCTTTTACGCGTTTGGGGTTCACCACAATCTTATAGATAGAGTCACATCCGTGAGACGAGAGCAAATTATCATAGTAGATACCCGGCTTGGAGATGTCCTGACCATGAATATCCAGATGTTCGTCTACTCCGATTTCGTATTTCTCTTCAATCAGGTACGAATCGTAAACAGCTACTTTAAACTCGTAGATACTATCGAATCCGTAGCGTGCAGTCAGATGCTTGTTGTAGTATGTACCCGTCTCATAGATCGTCGTAATGACAGAGTCATTACCGTCTTTCCATACGTACGGATAGTTTGCATCAGACTTACAGATCTCTATCGAATCTTTGAAGTAATACGACGGATGAACTACCAAGTGGAGGTGGATAATACTATCACACGCCGTCTCATATGTCTTACCGGTGTACTCGTAGTCTCCCGGTATGGTCAGTTGACGCATAGAGCCATCATCTGCCGGGAACTCGTACGATTGTTTATCGGAGATATGAGCTGTATCCCAACGCTCGAAGCGGTTATGAACGCTGACGATATAACGTATCAAGGAGTCGCAACCCAGAGGCGTCGGAACGGTATAGTCGTATGTACCGCTCTCTTTGATCGTATCTCTGTTCACAATAAGCATATTACCGTAGCACAAAGAGATGCTCAACTCTTTGTACGGAGCTTCGCGTACGATCAGGTGGAGGGTAGTAACAACGCGTGAGGAATCGGTCCAAGCGGTCGGAACTTCGTAGTCACCCGACTGATTGAACTCGTATCCCTGCCAGATGAACGGCAACTTATTCTCGCAGACGTATGCTGTCGTATCCCTTCTTGCCTCTTTCAGTACGGTGAGTACGAGTTGATGCGTGTTAGCACAACCGTTCTCGGTCGTATCGCTATGTGTATAGATACCGGATGTCGTCAAGGTGTCGCCGTAGAACATTACGGTGTCGCCCTCGAAGATCGTCTTCGTATCTACCTGATGCTTGGTCGGCATTACCTGCAGAGCGAGCATGACGATACTGTCGCAACCGTTTACAGCAACTAGCGTGTCGTAATACGTACCTTGTACGGTCAACAGTGAATCACCGAACTTGTAGTAGTCACCTTCGCAGATGGTTGCTACAATCGCTTCCGGTGCATGAGCAATCGGCAGTACAGTTACCTTCAGACCGATGGCTGTCTCCTTGCCTTGTGTATTGACTACGGTGTCGCGGTAGATACCGGACTCGTAGATGGTCTTGCCGTTCCATACGTACGGCAGATCGTTGGCACAGATGGAGATGGAGTCATCGTAGAGACGGTTAACCGTCAACTGCAACTCAATGATACTATCGCAACCATACGAGCTCGTGAAGTAGAACGGATAATTGCCGGCGGTCTTGTAGTACTTGCCTTGGAATTCAACCGAATCGCCTTCAAAGATCGAATGATAAACCACATTGTGGTAGGTCTTGAGTACATTGAGGTTGAGGATGATCACACTGTCGCAACCGATCGTGTTGATGAGTGTGTCGCGGTACTCGCCGCCAACAGTCAGGTCACGTCCGTTGAACTTATAACTGCTACCCTCGCAAATCTCACGATAGATAGTGGTATCGCTCGGCTGACGTACCACCAGTTTCACTCCGTAGAAGTAGCGTTCACCGTTCATTGAGGTGTCGTTGCGGTACGTACCCTCTTTGTAGAAGGTCTCCGTCAATCCGTTCCACTTATTCGTCCATACGTACGGCAGGTCGTTTGAACAGATAGTGATCACGGTGTCAACGAGTTGGTGTACGGTCAGCTCAAGGATCGTTGTGCTGTCGCAACCTTGCGGCGTACGAGTACTATGCGTTACGGCTTTTGTCTCGCGGATCGTATCGCCGAAGAAGACGTAGTACTGACCTTCCAAGATGGTCTCGCGGATGATGTTGTAGTACGGCTTGTTGACCGTCAGAATCAAGGTCACAATGCTGTCACAACCGGTAGTTTTGCTTACCAAGGTATCGCGGTAAATGCCCTCATCGTAGAGTACTTGGTTAGCAAACTCGTAGCTCGATCCCTCGCACATAGCGTGACGGATAGTGTCGAAGACTTGCTCGCTTACGCGCAGGTCGAGACCGTAGAACAACTTCTTGCCATTAATGATGGTATCATTGCGAACCAGACCTGTGCGGTAGTACTTCTCTTCCTCACCGCTCCAACGGTTATGCCATACGTACGGCAGTTCGTTCGAGCAGATAGTTACCACTGTATCCACCATCGGATGAACGGTCAATTGGAGAATAGTCGTACTGTCGCAACCCTCCGGTGTACGTCCACTGTGGTGGAGAGTCGTACTCTCGCGGAGCGTGTCGCCGTAGAAGACGAAGTAGCTGCCTTCGAGGATGTCCTCTTGGATCGTGTTGTAGTACGGCTTGTTAACTGTCAATACGAGCGTATGGATACTATCACAACCGTTAGCTGCTACCAACGTGTCGCGGTATATTCCCTGCTCATAGAGATTGATCTCTTTGAAGCGGTAGAACGAACCCTCACAGATAGCGGCTCTCGTCGTGTCGAACTTCTGTTCGCCTACATTGACTTGGATACCGTAGAACATCTTCTCACCATTGATGGTCGTATCGTTACGATAGAGACCAGTGGTGTAGTAGCTCTCTTGGTTACCGCTCCATCTGTTGCTCCAGATTACCGGCAGGTCATTGTCGCAGACGTTGATGACGGTATCGATGAGCGGATGAACGGTCAACTGGAGAACAGTCGTGCTGTCACATCCTTCCGGTGTACGAGCGTAGTGCGTGTAGGTACCGGAGGTGTTATAGCTTGTACCGTAGAACTCAACCGAGTTACCTTCGAGGATGTTCTCCTTGATGATGTTGTAGTACGGTTTGTTAACCGTGAGGATCAATGTCACAATGCTGTCACAACCATTAGCGGCACGGAGTGTGTCACGATAGATGCCTGCTTCGGTATAGGTGTTACCCTTGAACTCATAGCTTGCACCCTCGCACATCGCGTGACGGATCGTGTCGAAGACTTGGTTATAAACATTGATCTGTATACCGTAGAACATCTTCTCACCGTTGATAGTCGTATCGTTGCGATAGAGACCAGTGGTGTAGTAGCTCTCTTGGTTGCCGCTCCATCTGTTGCTCCAGAGAACCGGCAGGTCATTGTCGCAAACGTTGATGACGGTATCCACAAGCGGATGAACGGTGAGTTGGAGTACAGTCGTGCTGTCACATCCTTCCGGAGTACGAGCGTAGTGCGTGTAGGTACCGGAGGTGCTGTATGTCGTACCG
>ONMU01000079.1 GCA_900319035.1 uncultured Bacteroidales bacterium | reverse complement strand
CCCGTATATGCTCCGCCTCGTCTTGCGGTGCACGACGCAGCGCCTCAATCAAAGGCAAGGTCACCTTCCCGTCCCTTAAATCACTCATCGTCGGTTTACCGATCTCCTCCAAGTCGCTGTAATCAAAGATATCATCTTTGATCTGGAAACATAATCCTAACAGATGACCGTAGTCGCGTAAAGCTGCACGCTGACGCGGTGTACATCCTGCGCTTTCCGCACCGGCTTCCGCACAAGCTTGGAACAACTGCGCGGTCTTTTGGTTAATCACCTGGAAATACCGCTCCTCGTCTATCCACATACTCTGCCCCACATGCAACTGCACCATTTCACCGCTACTCAGGCTCTTGCCGAGGTTCGAAACGATCTCTAAGATACGAATATTGCGCACTTCCGCCACCAGTCCAATCACCTTCGCCAGCATATAGTCGCCAATCAACACCGCCACTTTATTGGTCCACTTGGTATGTACGGCCGCAACGCCGCGACGGGTATCCGAACTGTCCACTACATCGTCGTGAATCAAACTTGCCGTGTGTAGCAACTCCAGCGCCACCGCGGAGCGTAGCGTCTTATCGGTTACCGGGTTGCATATCTGCGCGGCAAGAATCGTCAGCAACGGACGTAACTGCTTTCCCCTGCGCGAACCGACGTAAGACAGCACTTCCTGCTGTAACTTATTATCCGCGCGCAACGAGGTCTCCATCATCCGCTCGTACTGCGTCCACTGCGCCGCTATCGGCTGTCGTATGTTCGATAAAGTGTCCATTTTGTCCAAACTGGCTGCAAAGGTAGTATATTTTTTTGATATGTGCAAAAAATGTGTCAATTTTTACACATAGAGTTGCTATTTTTTGCGTAATTTTGCAGCGTGTTATAGTACGCAATATTCATTTAACTAAAAAAATACTGATATGAAAGCATTCATGGACAAGGACTTCTTGCTGCAAACCGAGACTGCCAAGGAGTTGTATCACGAGCATGCGGCGAAGATGCCGATCATTGATTATCACTGTCACCTTATTCCCCAAATGGTTGCCGAGAACAAGCGCTTCGAGTCGATTGCGCAGATCTGGCTTATGGGTGACCACTACAAATGGCGCGCCATGCGTTCCAATGGTGTGGATGAGCGTTTCTGCACCGGGAAGGACACTACCGACTGGGAGAAATTTGAGAAATGGGCAGAGACCGTTCCGTACACTTTCCGTAACCCGTTGTATCACTGGACTCATCTGGAACTCAAGACCGCTTTCGGTATCGAGGAGCGCCTGAACCCGGAGACCGCACGCGCTATCTATGACAAGTGCAACGACCTGATTGCCAACGATCCGAAGTTCTGTCCGCAGGGACTGATGAAGCACTACCATGTAGAGCTCGTCTGCACGACCGATGATCCTGCTGATTCGCTCGAATGGCATCAGATGTTGAAGAACGATCCGAAAGCCGAAGTACGTATGTTGCCGACTTGGCGTCCGGACGCAGGCATGAATATCGAGGCCGCTACATGGAAAGCGTATATCGAGAAACTGGCTAAGGTTGCCGGTGTAGAGATCCGAAACTTCGCAGACCTCGTAGCAGCGCTCCAGAAACGCCATGACTTCTTTGAGTCGCTCGGTTGCCGTCTGTCTGACCACGGAATTGAGGAGTTCTACGACGAACCCTACACCGACGCAGAGATCAACGCCATCTTCGAGAAAGCCCTCGCAGGCAAGGAGTTGAGCGTTTATGAGATCCGCCAATACAAGCACGCTTATCTTCACGCTCAGGCTGAGATGGACTACGCTTCCGGTTGGACTCAGCAATACCACTACGGAGCGATCCGTAACAATAACAGCAAGATGTTTGCCCAACTCGGTGCAGACACCGGTTTTGACTCCATCGGTGAGTTCACCACTGCCAAGGCCATGAGTCATTTCCTCGATGAGATGAATAGCGAAGGCCACCTGGCTAAGACCATCCTCTATAACCTCAACCCGTGTGCAAACGAGGTAATTGCAACTATGCTCGGTAACTTCCAAGATGGTTCCGTTCCTGGTAAGATTCAGTTCGGTTCCGGTTGGTGGTTCCTCGATCAGAAAGACGGCATGGAGAAGCAGATGATGGCTTTGAGTAACCTCGGTCTCTTGAGCCGCATGGTAGGTATGCTGACCGACAGCCGTTCGTTCCTGAGCTACCCGCGTCATGAGTATTTCCGTCGCACACTCTGTAACGTCCTCGGCAATGATATCGAGAACGGCATGATCCCGTACACCGGCTACGAGAAAGCCCGCGTTCAACAGATGGTCGAAGACATCTGCTACAACAACGCAAAGAATTACTTTAAGTTCTAAATACTCCCTCACCCCCCGCTTGCCTCTCAAAATGAGGGGTGAGCGGGGAGTGATTTAATTACGAATACACTGCGTTCGCAATCACAAAGAATATAAACATATGAGTAACCTCATTCATATCAACAATGAATACCGGCAATGGATTCAATCTTTAAGCCAACGCTTTCACCAAAGCCAGATTAAAGCAGCTGTGCATGTCAATCAAGAGATGCTGCGTTTCTACTGGGAACTTGGTAACGAGATCGTTGCGCTAAAAGTAGAAGAGCGTTGGGGTGAAAGTGTGATGCAGTCTATTAGCCAAGATTTGAAAGAGGCATTGCCCGGTATAAGCGGTTTGTCGCCGCGCAATTTATATTACTGCAAGCGCTGGTTTCTTACTTATAATCAGGAATTTATAAATTTGCAACAACCCGTTGCAAAAATTGAGAATAGTACCTCTGCACAAAATTTACAACAGCCTCTTGTAGAAATTCAAAAGGCGGCAATAAGCGAAGCGAACGCCCTTTTTAATAGTTCAAGCCAAATTTTGCAACAACTTGTTGCAGAATTTTTTGCTATCCCTTGGAGTCATCATATTCGTATCATAGACAAGTGCAAAAAAGATTCCGCCAAAGCGTTGTTCTATGTGCATCAGACATACCAAAATGGCTGGTCGCGTGATGTGCTGCTCAACTTTCTTGACACGAATTTATATGAGCGTGCAGGCAAAGCCATTACCAATTTCTCCACCACAATGCCTGCCGTAGATAGTGATTTGGCGCAGCAACTGACCAAGGATCCTTATCAATTCGATTTCTTTAAACTCAAAGACCGATACAAGGAAAGTGAATTGAAGGATGAGCTGGTTAAGAACATAGAGAAATTCCTGCTTGAGCTCGGTCGAGGTTTTGCATATATGGGACGCGAATACCGTCTGGAGGTAGACGGAGAGGAAATGTTCATAGATATGCTATTCTATAACGTGCCTTTGCATCGCTACGTAGTCGTAGAAATAAAAACAGGAAAATTAGAGAGTGCTAATGTCGGACAATTAGGTGGATATGTAGTCGCAGTCAATCACATGCTTAACACTCCCCAAGACAATCCGGCCATAGGCTTGCTGATCTGCAAAGAAAAGAACGATATTTTGGCACAATACGCATTGGAGAGCTCTTCACAGCCATTAGGAATTTCGCAATACCAATTGGCGAAACTTATCCCCGATGATTTCCGTGGCACGATGCCAACTATCGAAGAAATTGAAAATGAATTGAATGACAATAATATAGATATATAAAAACGACACCCGATAGTTTGCTATGCGCTTCAAAATTTCAATAGTACTACTGATTGTTGCGGCGACGGTTTCTGCGCAGGAGTTTCTGCAGGTGTTCTCTTTATACAAGAGCCCGGAGCCGATTGTGAAAAATGTAGTCAGGTACAACAATGCGACCAAGTCGAAAGATCGTATTTATATCAATATAGATTATTGTTCGTACATGGTTGTTCGTAAGGGCGCGAGATATTATAACGCACTGCCGGGCGAGAATATAGTGGAGAGCAGGCCAGTACAATCACAGGCTTCGGAAGGAAATTATGCCGCAACCGAATATTGCTATTATCGCGGGACATTCCCGAAAAAGAACTATCTACGAGCTATCTACGCGTTTCCTTTTAAGGCGAAAGAGAGAATTTTAATTGATCCGCATACCATACATTTCAAGCAAAGTGAACGAACAGAGAATTATATATCGTTTGCGAAAGAGAATAACGATACCGTTTATGCTATGCGTGGAGGAGTAGCGTGCCTGACAGGCGATAAGAAAGGTGTGGTAATCAACCATGTGGACGAGACATTCGCTGTGTATTATCATATGTTCAAGGCATTGGTTACCCCTGGCGATGCAGTGGAAGTAGGACAACCAATCGGCTTAGTTAGGGGAGAGAATGTATATGTTGGGTTCGTGTATTTGGATGAGCAGTATTTTAAACAGAAAGAACTGGCAACAGAATATCCATACACTCATTTTGTTCCGCAGATTTGGGATGGTACGCAATATGTGCAGTACGAGAAAGCAACCACACTTGTCGTCCCCGAATTGACGGATGAAATCATTACTCAAGATATGAGTAAATCGCAGAAGAAACGCTATTTCAAGCATAAAAAGTAGAAATAGTAAATGAAAGCGAAGTGGGTGAATATTGTGGATAGTTTGCAGGGGAATGTGGATCAGAGGCACTATGCACGGCGGATTCC
>ONMU01000078.1 GCA_900319035.1 uncultured Bacteroidales bacterium | reverse complement strand
TAGCGGTGGAGAGTTCGGAGAAACTGCAATCCCAGTATGAGGAGTCGATGGTAAAACTCGATACGAAAGCTAAAGCTTTCCAGAAAGAGTACGAGACTTTCCAGCAGGACGTGTTGAACTTCCAGAAAAAAGTAGAAGCAGGTGCCTTCCTGAGCCGTGAGCGCGCAGAGAGTGAGCAGAGCCGTTTGCAAAAGAAAGAGCAGCAGTTGGCAGCCAAACAGCAGGATCTGGAGAACCTCCGTCAGCAGCTGAGCACAGATTTCATGAACCAGCAAGCCGCTCTGACGCAGCAGTTGCAGGATTCTGTACAGGCATACTTGCGTGAGCTGAACGCCGATGGTCATTACCACCTCATCCTCAACGACGCCGTGCTGATGAACAAGGTTGCCGGCTACGATATTACCAACGAAGTAGTAGAAGGCCTGAACGCACGTTATAAGAAGTAATTGAAAACGGAAAATTGAAAATTGAAAATTGATAATTATGAATAAGAGTGCTCACAGCTATTTTCGCTGGGTAGTCGTAACTGCTATATTGTCAATTGTCAATTGTCAATTGTCAATTGTCAACGCACAGCGCATCCCGCAGGCGATTGAGTATTCGGAGATTTATGACTTCATCGAAGAACTGACAACTGATGGAGTAATCTCCTCCAATGCGGCAATCAAGCCTTATACGCGAGATGCTATCGCCCGTATGTTGGCTGAAGCGCAGAGTAAAGACTCGTTGCTCAGTAAGCGACAGAAGGACGATCTGCAGTTTTACTTGCAGGATTATGCGCTGGAGCTGGACACACTCCCTGTTTATTACTCGTACGGGCATAGGCACGTGACGCAGTGGATCACGCCGGTTTCCAACCTCTCGTTGGCGGATCCGAGTCTGCATATTCTGACCAAAGACAAGATCTTCAAGATGCGTATCCGTCCGATTTTGGGTATGGACATTAACTACAATGTCAAAAAAGGAATGATTACCCATCGTTGGTATGGAGCTGAGATCCAGATGGACATCGCCGGACACCTCTCTATCTGGGGTTCTATCCGCGACAACAGCTGGAAAGGAACGGGCAAAGGTTTTCTCAAGGACAAGTATTATCCTTCTACCTATGACAAGATCAACGGCGCACGTCTGTCGCAGCCGAGTTATCTGAACAACCTGCCCGGCGCACAATACAAAGAGGCGGAATATGGTGGAGACTACTCAGATATGCGAGGCGGAATCTCGCTTTACATGTGGTGGGGTAGTATAGGCATTCAGCGTGAACGCATCCAATGGGGTGACGCACAGCATTGCTCAAACATCCTCTCTGCCCACAATCCGGCGGTTCCGATGCTGACGCTGCAACTGACGCCTTGCAAATGGTTCCAGTTTGATTATTTTCATGCGTGGTTGCCCAGTAACGTAATCGACTCTACGTATTATTACGTAGAGCGCTACACTGAAGATAGCACGAAGATTAACTATCGTCCCCATAATAAATTCATGGCGGCGAATATGTTTACTTTCATTCCCTGCAAGTATCTGCAGTTCGGTTTCGGTAACTCAATCGTCTATGCCGAACGCAATCCACAGGCGCAGTTCTTCATTCCGATTGCTTTCTTCAAATCGCTCGATCACCTCTTTACGAAAGGGGTAAACTCAGAGAACCAGAACTCGCAGTTCTTTGCAACTCTGACGCTTCGTCCTACGGATCATCTGAGGCTCTACGGATCGTTCTTCCTTGATGAGTTCAAGTTCTCTCGTCTCAAGAAATCCAATAAAGAAAACAACCCCATTTCGTACTTGGTGGGCTTCAATTGGAGCGGTTGGCCTGTACGCGGATTGTCGTTAAGGGGTGAGTTTATGCGTTCGTATATCGCTTGTTACACGCACTCTATCAGCGTGTTAGAGTTTACCTCCAATTCCTACAATATGGGTCATTACATGGGCGATAACTCGCAAAGCATCTTTGTGCAACTCTCTTATCGTCCGAGTCGCAGTCTTCGTCTCTCTTTGGATTTCACGCAGGATACCAAATACCGTGCGTACGATTATGTCCGCGCGTATATAGCAGGTCAGCGTAACACTTCTACGCCGATTATCGCCCAGAAGCCATTTAGCGAGAAGATCTGGCGCAATAATCAAGTTACTTTCCACGCCGTGTATGAGGTCTTCAATAACTGCTACGCGCATGTGGATGTGTGCTTTAACCAGACCCGCGCTTATGCGCCGACTTCTGCGCGTATAGACGGAGAAGACCGAGGTTGGAATCCGGACGGTAGCTCGCAGAATCTTGAAGGAGATGCACTCAAAAACTATTATCTGAATAAGTATTCGCCCGTCTTCACGCAAGGCACAAACCTCACACTCTCCTGCGGACTCAGCTTCGGATTCTAAACGGATAGCTGAATTCTAAATTCTGAAATCTGAATTCTGAATACTGAATTCTAAAAAAAATGAGAAAGGTCAATACGCCTTTCTCATTTTTTGGTAGTCCCACCGCGCTTGGAAGACAGCTTTGAAAGCGCCCCAACGGCCTTGCAGCAGATAGAAGAAGGCTGCCGCATAATCGAGGAAGAAGCGCACGAACAACACGCCAAACGGGTGTTTGTGGTTCTTATAGATCATCAGTAAGTTATTCCGATGGTTGAGGTACGTCTTACGCGGACTTTCGTAGTTCAGACTGCCGCCTCCCAAATGGTACACCACGCTCTGAGGCACACATGCCAATAAATAGCCTGCGTTCCGCATCCGCCAACAGAGGTCTATCTCTTCCATATGGGCAAAGAAAGCGGCATCAAGTCCTCCGCACTCCTTATAGACTTGCGTACGTACGCACATACATGCGCCACTGGTCCAATGGACGTTCACGATAGTGTCGTATTGCCCTTTGTCCTCCTCTACTTTCCAAAGCACTCGTCCTCGGCAGTACGGATAACCCAAGGCATTCACGAATCCTCCTGCCGCTCCGGCATGTTCAAACCGGTCTTTGTGAACCCAGCTGCGTATCTTCGGCTGTACGGCTGCGGTGCTCGGATGCGTCTCTAAGTAATCGAGTAGTGGTGTTAACCAGTTTTCCGTCACCTCTACATCGCTGTTGAGCAGAACGACATACTCGCTATCGATCTGCTCCAAGGCTCGATTGTAGCCTTCTGCAAAACCATAGTTGCGATCTAACACAATCGTCTTGACGGCCGGAAACTCCTTTGCCAACACTTGTAGGCTCTCATCGGTACTACCATTATCGGCAACAACAACCTCGGTCTCTATACCCGCTGCGGAAGTGTTTCCTGAAATCGTCGCCGGACAGTATTGCACAACGGAAGGAAGATACTTTCTCAGCATCTCAGCTCCATTCCAGTTCAATATAACGACGCTACATTTCATAAATGTCAAATGTCAAATCTCAACTCTCCCTCTTCCATTTCCACCGGTTGTGCGTCCAAAGCCACAACTCTGGCTGCTCCAATATATTGCGTTCCAAAGCCTGTGCATAAGCTTTGGTGATCTCTCCTTCTGCGCAGCTCTTGGGGTCGGCTGTCAGGAGTTGCAGTTCTGCTTCATAGCATCCTCTTTTTAGTCTACGAACATAGGCATAGAATACCGGATAACCGAACTTCGTACCCAATACTTCGCCGCCGTCCAAGAAACCGGTGTCTTGATGCAGGAACTCAACCCACGTACGGGTCACTTCAGGACGAGGTTTCTGGTCACAAATCAGACCGATGGTCACTTTCTTTTGCTCTGCGCGGAAACGAACCATCTCTCGTAAGATGCGTCTTTTCTCCACACATACGCCTTCTCGTTGGGCTCGGATAGCCAACATCAACGCGTCCATCTTTGGGCTCTTGAGTTGACGATAGACATTCACTTCCGTGATGCCCTCGTCCAAACTCTGTTGCACCTCGGCTAACCATTCCCAGTTGCCCATATGCGCTAACATGAAGATGCATCCTCCCTTTTCATGAACCAGACGATTGACCTCGTCCATGTTTTTAAAGGTCACGTGCTGCTTCATCTGTTCCTTGGAGCAGCGGTAACCGTAAATCGTCTCCACGATGGTGGAGCAGAACTGATGGTAGAACGCCTTCTCGATGGTTTTGCGCTCTGCCTCGCTCTTGTCCGGAAACGAGTTACGCAGGTTCTTGGCTACTAACTTCCGGCGGTAACGCATCAGATGATACATCACCGGATAGATCAAGTAGTCCGCGAACCAGTACAGCACGCTCAACGGCAATCGGCTCAGAAAAGAGGTACAAGAAAGTAGCATAACCAGCAATAAGAAGTGATCACAGGAGCGGCTAATAATATACTGTCAAAACGGTCTAACACTCCGCCGTGTCCGGGCAGAAAATGACCGGAGTCTTTCACGCCTATAGAGCGTTTGAAGAGGCTCTCCATCAAGTCGCCCAAGGTACCGAAAAGACTTGTCGCGACGGCAAAGATAATCGTCATGATCAGCGAAACGTTACCGGTTCCGAAGATCCTAAACCATCCGCATTCCCACAGCACAAAAGCGGCTGTCAAAGCGAATACCACGCCTCCGATGAGACCTTCCCAACTTTTCTTGGGACTCACATGCGGTGCCATCTTATGGTTGCCTTGCGGTCTTTTGGCGGTCAGACTACCGACGCAGTAAGCGCCTGTGTCGTTCACCCAAATGAAGACGAACAATGCCAACAACAGCAGATGATCCAAACGGTATAACACCATCATCGTCAGTAACGGAAGAGCAATCATCGCTTGTGAGATCAGCATATTGCCCCAATGCGCTAACGGCATCTCAGAGCGATTCCAGATCTCGTCCAACAGCGCTACGATCATCACCGGCAAGTACGCCATCAGCATCGGAAAAACCAAGGCAGAGAGATCTCCCTCCGGGTGCTCGTACGTCAAACAAACCGTGAGAAACCAGAGTACTAACACGCCCAAACCGGCGCATATACGCTGCAAGATGTGCGACTTAACCAAACGATGA
>ONMU01000077.1 GCA_900319035.1 uncultured Bacteroidales bacterium | reverse complement strand
CGAAAGACGGCTCTATCAACCTCTGCAAGCTGATAGCCGGAAGCGAAGGTACACTCGCTTTTCTGACGCGGATCAAGGTATCGTTAGACCCCCTGCCGCCGAAAGAAGTGATGGTTGTTTGTGCGCATTGCGTGAGTATAGACGCCTCTTTTGAAGCGAATCTGACCGCCTTGGCGCAACACCCGACGGCTATCGAACTGATGGACGGAGAGATATTGGAACTCAGCAAACAGACCCCTTCCGTAGAACGGTTCTTCGTACAAGGCGACCCTGCTGCTCTCCTGATAGCCGAACTACGAAGCGAGACACGTGAAGACTTAGACCGGCAAGCCGAAGCGATGGAGAAAGCGCTATCAGCCACCGGTCTCGTCACCCTCTGCACACGGGTCTATGGAAGCGAAGTAGCTAAAGTGTGGAACCTGCGCAAAGCCGGTCTTGGTATCTTAAGCCGCATGAAAGGCGATGCCAAACCGACCGGTGTGATTGAAGACACCGCCGTAGCGCCCTCTCGTATGCCGGCTTACATGCGGGATTTCAGAGAGATGCTGAAACGTCTCGGTACGTCCTGCGTCTTCTACGGACACATCAGTACAGGTGAGCTTCACTTGCGTCCGATTTTAAACCTCAAGACCAAGGAAGGCAAACAGCTCTTCCGAACGATCGCTCACGAGACGACCCTCCTTGTGCGCAAACACCGAGGCACCATTAGTGGCGAACACGGAGACGGAAGGTTGCGAGGTGAGTTCATCCCCTTGCAGTACGGCGAGGAGACCTACGAACTGATGCGGCAGGTCAAATACTGCTGGGACCAAGATAATATCTTCAATCCCCATAAGATCGTTGACACGCCTAAGATGGACGAGTACCTGCGTGCCGACCGTTCAAAGACCGGCGATGAGCTGCTGTGCCGTGTGGAGCAATGCAACGGTGCCGGAGACTGCCGCAAATCGCAAGTCATAGGCGGTACGATGTGTCCGACCTACAAAGCGAGCCGCGATGAGTTGCAGACCACCAGAGCAAGAGCAAATGTGTTGAGGGAGTTCTTGACCAAAGACCAAGGACAGAGGACGAAGGACGAAATACAACAAGTAAAAGAGGTGCTGCTCTCTTGTCTCGCCTGCAAAGCCTGCCGAAAAGAGTGCCCTTCGGGTGTCGATATGACCCGCATGAGAGCGGAAGCCCTGCAACGCATCTACGACGAAGAAGGTACTCCCTTGCGCACTTGGATGATAGCAAACAACGCATCCGTTCAACGATTAGGCTCCTTGGTACCGCATATATACAATTTCTTTGCCTCGAACAAACTCACCTCTACCCTCCTCAAAAAGATAGTGGGCTTTGCTCCGGAACGCCATATACCCTTAATCCATCATACATCCTTCCATCATACATCCTTCGTACATCATACATCCTTCCATCATACATTCAAAATCTATCTTTTCCTCGATGAGTTCACGCGCTATAATGAACCAAGCTTGGTTCAGACGTTCATCGAGCTGATGAACCGTTTGGGCTACGAGGTGATCATCCCGAGACATACGGAGAGCGGTAGAGCCGCTATCTCCAAAGGGTGCCTGCGTCAAGCGAAACGTTATGCAGAGAAGAACATCCGTCTGCTCAAAGACCTGATCACAGCAGAGACGCCGCTTGTCGGTATCGAGCCTTCGTGTATCCTCACCTTCCGGGACGAGTATCCGGACATCGTGAGCGATAGTTATCGTGAGGAGGCAGAGCGATTAGGACAACACTGCCTGCTCTTCGATGAGTTTCTGATGCGGGAAGTGGAAGCCGGAAGAATACGTAAAGAGGCTTTCAGCGACATGAAAGCGGAGATTTGGCTTCATGGGCATTGCCATCAGAAAGCCTTGGTAGGTGTAGAGAAAACCGCTGCCTTGCTCAACCTGCCGGAGAACACCACAGTGCATGTGATTCCTTCGGGTTGCTGCGGTATGGCAGGTTCATTCGGATACGAAAAAGCGCACTACAAGACCTCCCTTGCTATCGGTGAGATGATCCTTTTCCCTGCCGTTCGCGAAGCAGTCAAAGCCCACACAATCGATCATCCGGTATTCATTGCTGCTCCGGGTGTCTCGTGCCGCACACAGATACTGGACGGTACCGGCATACAAGCTTATCATCCCATTGAGATCTTGTACAAAATGCTGAACGACTCACACGTACTGCAATAACTCAGGCAGGGAGGTGATGACGATGAGGTTAGAACGGGACAGATCCTCCGGCAAAGCGTCCCCACGACGAGAGAAAAAGACAGTAGCCAAACCTGCGTTCTGCGCGCCGATGATGTCCGTGGTCATCGAGTCTCCGACCATGAGCACTTCTAAGGGCTTGAGTTGACACCGACGCAATGCCTCTTCGTAGAAACGAACATCGGGTTTGTCGTAACCTATATCCATCGATATATACGTGTCTTCAAAGAAATGCAGGATACCCGCTTGCTCCAAACGGCTGCGTTGCAGGTGACCGAAACTGTTCGATGCTGCAAAAAGCCGATAGCCTTTTTGCTGCAAAGCTTCGAGCGTCTCTACAGCATACGGCACAAGGGTGTGCGTCTTACCCCATGCGGCTCGAAAAGCCTGTTTGAAAGGCTCCACAGCTTGAGGCGGATAACCCGCTTTCTCGCAGAACTCCGCCGGATAGAGCTCCATCACTTCGGCTATCGTGTGCAAACCATGTTTGGCTTCCGAGAACAATCTGCCGCTGATTTCGAAGAAAAGGGAGAAGAGATCGTCTCTGGTGTACGGTGTAGAGTGTACGGTGGACAGTGTTGGGTGTACGGTGGACAAAACATCCATCGCAGCCTCGAATGCTTCCCTACAACAGGGGATATAATCGAGCAAAGTGTCGTCTATATCCATAAAAATCGCTTTATATTGCATTTTTTTGCCAAATAATTTGCACAATTCATAAAAAAGTAGTACCTTTGCAGCCGTTTTTGAGAAGCGGGTATTTATACCCCTTCCGGCGGAGGCCGGTTTCCCCGTTTAACGGGGACACCTCCGGGTAGTAGTTCAGCCCGGTTAGAATGCCTGCTTTGGGAGCAGGAGGTCGTGAGTTCGAATCTCGCCTACCCGACCGGTTTTTAGAGAGTGACGATTTCGCCTTTTTGCGGAATCGTCACTTCTTTGAATCCCGCTTCTTCCAGATGACCTTTATACGCCGTTGCTGCCTCTTCCTGACCGTGTACGACAAACACTCTTTGCACCTGATCAACCGTCAGGCTGCGGGTGATATAATTGATCATCTCCTTATAATCACCATGCCCGGAGAAGCCTTCAATCTTCGTAATCTGCGCTTTAATACGTCGGTCCAGACCGAAGATGGAGATCCATTGCAGTCCGGGTTGCTGGATACGTGCACCTAAGGTAGAAGGCTCGCAATAACCGACGATGAGGATCGTACACCTCGGGTCGGATATATGGTTTGCCACATGGTGCTTGATTCGTCCTGCCTCCAACATGCCGCTGGCTGAGATGATGATACAGGGTTCGTCCTTATGATTAAGCGCCTTGGACTCGCGGATGTCCGTAATATACCGGAGGGTATTGAAACCAAAGGGATCCGGGTCAAAACGCATCGTGTCGCGTACCTCTTCACTCAGTTCCTCGGGGTACATTCGGAAGATCTGGGTCGCGTTGGTGGACATAGGCGAGTCCACATAGACCGGTATATGCGGCAGACGACCGTCGTTATAGAGCTGGTTGAGTACATAGACGATCTCCTGCGTACGTCCGACCGAGAAAGAAGGAATCAGCAACTGTCCTTTGCGATAAACACAGGTGTCCTCTACAACGCCCAAGAGTTCCTCTTCGGTCACCAACTGCTCGTCATGCAAACGGTCTCCATAAGTGGATTCGCAAATGAGGTAATCACATTGCGGGAAGAGCTGCGGTTCGGGCAGAATATGGCTCTTAGCTCTACCTATATCGCCGGTATAGGTAACACGTTTCCAACGGAACCCCTCACCCTCTAATCCGCTCATCCTCTCATCCTTTTCATACACTTCCAGCGAACAGATAGCACCGCCGAGCATATGACCGGAGTTGGTGAAGGTCAGCAACACATCATCGAACAGACGGAAACGACGGTCGTAGCTATAGGTCACGAAATGCCGCATCGCCTTATTGACATCTTTCTGGTCATAGAGAGGATCGATCTTGTATTTCTTGCCTTTCTCCTTATGAGGATGCTGTTTGTCTATCTTCTTGTTATAGGTTCGCACATCCTGCTCTTGGATAAAAGCAGTGTCCGCCAACATGAGTGCGCACAAGTCACGGGTTGCGGGGGTACAGTATATATCGCCCTTAAAACCCATCTTCACAATATACGGAATCAAGCCCGAGTGATCAATATGCGCATGGCTCAACACCACGCAATCGATCTTAGATGGATCAAAACCCAAGTCTCTGTTGGCAGCATCCGTCTCCATTCCTTTACCTTGATACATACCGCAATCCAGAAGAATCGTGTGTCCTGAATCGGTTGTAATCAGATGTTTGCTTCCGGTCACCTCGCGGGTGGCTCCTAAGAACTGTATTTTCATGGCTTTACGAATTTGTGGTGCAAAATTAGTAAAAATTTTCTATATATACAAGTAAAATCGCTTATTTTTTATAAATTCTTGCATGTATGCAAGTTTTTCTTGCTTGTTTTATTGCATAATTCAAAAAAAAGCTGTACCTTTGTGGCAAATTTTGGAATACTATGTCGGAATTGGTAAAACGAACCCTGAGCGGAATTGTTTTTGTCGCTTGTATTGTAGGGTGTATTTTATGGAGTCAATGGGCAGTCATGGGCTTGCTTCTCTTCGTCAGCATGATGGCTGTCGATGAGTTTCACCGTTTGGTTAAGTCGCATATATTACAGCGCATATGTGCCGGTTTGGGCGTGTTAGTGCTGTGGTTTCTGGCTGTATGTCTGACGTACGAGCATCCGGAGGGCGATCTCTCTGCCTTGGTTTTTCCGATGCTGATGGCGTACCTGC
>ONMU01000075.1 GCA_900319035.1 uncultured Bacteroidales bacterium | reverse complement strand
TGTACGCCACCGTATCGGTCTTCCGGTTCGTGGACAGAGCACCAAGAACAACGCCCGTACGCGCAAAGGACGTAAGAAAACTGTTGCAAATAAGAAAAAGGCAACTAAGTAATGACGCAGTTGCCTTAATCGTGCCCCTTGGGGCTAAGACGAAAGCAACGAATTGTAACAACTCTAAAATTATCTATCAATTATGGCAAAGAAAGCTATTGCAGCAAAGAAGCGCGTAGTGAAGATCGAGGGCGTTGGCCAGCTTCACGTGATGTCTTCTTTCAATAATGTAATCGTTACGGTTGCTAATGGTGACGGCCAGGTTATCAGCTGGTCTTCCGCTGGTAAACAGGGCTTCCGTGGCAGCAAGAAAAATACTCCGTACGCAGCGCAAATGGCAGCAGCTGACTGCTGCAAGGTCGCATTCGACCTCGGTCTGCGTAAGGTTAAAGCATACGTTAAGGGTCCCGGACAAGGACGTGAGTCGGCTATCCGTGCCTGCGTAGCCGCAGGTATCGACGTAACAGAGATCGTTGATGTTACCCCGATGCCGCACAACGGTTGCCGTCCTCCGAAACGTCGTCGTGTCTAAGTTAACGTTTAATTAGTAATTATCAATTCACAATTCACAAAGGGCTAATGGAGTTGGGTACTAACTTTTAGAATCCGTACGGACTCATAAACCTGTACAGAACTTTTAGAATCCTTTGTACATTGTACATTGTAAATTGTAAATTTTTAGAATTATGGCAAGATATATTGGCCCAAAATCTCGCATCGCACGCCGTTTCGGCGAGGCTATCTTCGGCGAGGATAAGGTGCTTGCAAAACGTCCGTATGCACCCGGACAACACGGCGTTAACCGTCGTAAGAAAAATTCTGAGTATGGTACTCAGTTGGCTGAGAAGCAGAAGGCTAAATACACCTATGGTGTACTCGAGAAACAGTTCCGCCTCCTCTTCGCTAAAGCTGCTCGTACCAAAGGTATTACCGGTGAGATCCTGATTCAGCTTCTCGAGTGCCGCCTCGATAACATCGTTTATCGTCTCGGTATGGCACCGACCCGCGCTGCTGCTCGTCAGCTCGTTTCCCACCGTCACATCACTGTGGACGGCAAGGTAGTGAACATCCCCTCCTACGAGGTTAAACCCGGTCAGGTGGTAGCTGTTCGCGAGAAAGCTAAATCGCTTGAGGTAATCAACGAGTCCCTCCAAGGCTTCAACCACGCTAAGTATGGCTGGCTCGAATGGAATGAGGGCGAGAAAGCCGGTAAGTTGCTCAATGTTCCTGCTCGCGCAGAGATCCCGGAGAACATTAAGGAGCAATTGATCGTTGAGTTGTACTCTAAATAATAAATAAATTCATGGCAATATTAAATTTCATCAAACCTGACAAGGTGATAATGTTGGATTCGAGTGCGAACAAAGGTATCTTTGAGTTTCGTCCACTCGAGCCGGGGTACGGAATTACGATAGGCAATGCTATCCGTCGTGTGCTGCTCGGCAGCCTCGAGGGATACGCTATCTGCTCTGTCAAGATCAGCGGTATTGATCATGAATTTGCTACGATCCCCGGTGTAATCACTGACGTTACCAACTTGATCCTCAACCTCAAACAGATGCGCTTCCTCCATAAGGAGGGTATCGAGGAGCAGACCGAAACGGCTAAGCTCCACGTACGCAAATCCAAAGCGTTCATGGCAGGTGAGTTCAACACAGTGCTGCAGAACTTCGAGGTGCTCAACCCCGAACTCCAACTCGCAGAGCTCGATGACTCGGCTGACTTCGAGATTGAGATCACCATCAACAAGGGTCGCGGATACGTGCCCGGTGATGAGAATCGTAAGAAGGACGATCCTATCGGTACCCTCGCTATCGATTCTATCTACACCCCGATCCGCAACGTCATGATTTCGGTTGACCAGTATCGTGTCGAGCAACGTACCGACTACGAGAAACTCACCATTGAGATTACCACGGACGGTTCCATTGCCCCGCAACAGGCACTAACCGAAGCCGCTAAGATCCTCATCTACCACTTCATGCTCTTCTCTGACGAGCGTATCGTCCTCGAAGAGGAGACCAAGAAGAACAGCAACGCTCTCGACGAAGAGATGCTGCGTATGCGTCAGCTCCTCAACCAGAAACTGCAAGACATGGACCTCTCCGTCCGTGCACTCAACTGCTTGAAGGCTGCAGAGGTAGAGACTCTTGGTGAACTCGTGAAGTACCACCGCGCTGACCTGCTCAAGTTCCGCAACTTCGGTAAGAAATCGCTCACCGAACTTGACGAACTGCTTGAGCGTAACGGCCTCGCCTTCGGTATGGACATCTCGCGCTACAGAGCGCTGGATTAACAATTAATAATTAATAATTAACAATGACAGTGTCCTTTGTACATTGTACATTGTCAAATTGTACATTAAATTATGCGTCATAATAAAAAATTTAATCACCTTAGCCGCAAGGCCAACCATCGCGCAGCGATGCTGTCCAACATGGCTTGCTCGCTGATCATGCACAAGCGTATCAGCACGACCCTCGCTAAGGCTAAAGCGCTCCGTATCTACGTTGAGCCGATCCTCACTCGCGCTAAAGAGGATAACATGAACAACCGTCGTTTGGCTTTCTCCCTGCTCAAACAGAAAGAGGTCGTTACCGAACTCTTCCAGAATGTAGGCGAGAAGATCGCTAACCGTCCCGGTGGTTACACCCGTATCCTCCGCACCGGTTTCCGTCTGGGCGACGCAGCTGAGATGTGTATCATCGAGCTCGTAGATTACAACGAGAACATGCTCAAGGAGACCAAGAAAGCAGCTAAGAAAGCTACCCGCCGTGCCGGTAAGAAAGCCGTTAAGGAGGCTGTAGAAGAGGTTGCTGCTGAGGCTGCTCCCGAAGCTCCCGCTGCTGAGTAAGTTAACAGTTTAACGTTTTCTTGAAAAGAAAACCATTTTAACTATTTAACACTTTAACGTTATGTTTTTGGATGTCAAAAACCATAACCAAAACAGTACAGATCTCGCCAACGCTAAGGTTGGCGAATCTGTTTCTGTTTCCGGCATGATCCACAACGTCCGCGTGACCAAATGGGGCGGCTTCATCGTCCTCCGCAAGTCGCGTGGACTTCTTCAGGCAGTAGTCTCCAATGAGACTTCGAAGTTCTTCGACGAAGCCGGCAACGAGATCGCGATGAACGACCTCTGCCGCGAGATGGCGATCACCCTCACCGGTACCGTCAACGAGGCGAAGATCAAAGACCCCGCTGCGTTCTACAACACCATTGAGATCGCTGTCTCCGAGGTGCGCGTCCTCTCGCGTCCGACGACTGCCGAGGTAGTGGATATGAATGCCCTCAAGTTCGGCGACGAAGAGACCCTTCTCCGTTATAAGTTCGACAACCGTCAGGTGACCCTCCGTAACCCGCGCGACATGGCGATCCTCAAAGTGCAGAGCACTATCGCTCGCGCTTTCGGGGAGTTCCTGTCTGCTAACGGCTTCACCCAGATCTTCACCCCGAAGATCGTGTCCGAAGGTGCAGAAGGCGGTGCGAACGTCTTCCGTATGGATTATTTCGGCAAGCAGGTCTATCTCGCGCAGTCCCCGCAGTTCTACAAACAGATCGGCGTCGGCGTCTATGAGCGCGTCTTCGAGATTGCTCCGGCTTACCGCGCAGAGAAACATGCTACCTCCCGCCACCTCAATGAGTATATCTCCCTTGATGTGGAGATGGGCTTCATCAAAGGTCAGGAGGATGTCATGACCCTCGAGGCTGCCTTGCTCCGTCATATCATCGCTACGGTGGAGAAAGACTGCGCGCATGAGCTCCAACTGCTCAATGCGGTCAATCCGGTTCTCCCCGAGCAGGTACCTGCATGGAAACTGAGCGAGGTACACGAGATCCTCTTCGAGAATAATCTTTGTGAGGCTGATCACCGTGGTGAAGACGACCTTGCGCCGGAAGAGGAGCGCGCTATCTGCAAGTACGCCTTCGACAAATACGGTTCGGACTTTGTGTTCGTTACCCACTTCCCCTCCGAGCACCGTGCTTTCTATGCGATGGACGACCCCGAGGACCCGAGTCTGACACTCAGCTTCGACCTCCTCATGAGAGGCCTCGAGATTACCTCCGGCGGACAGCGTATCCATAAGGAAGCCGACTACCGCGAGAAGATGCTCCGTCGTGGCATGAACCCGGATGCGTTCCATTTCTACCTCGATACCTTCAAGAACGGCATGCCTCCTCACGGCGGCTTTGCTATCGGTCTGGAGCGTATCACGGCTTGCTTCTTAGGCATTGCCAACGTCAAGGAATGTTCGATGTTCCCCCGCGACATCAACCGCGTGGCACCATAATCAAGGCCGTCCTTCGGGGCGGTCTTTTTTGTTGCCTCTCCGCGCGCTCCGTCCGTCGGCTATATATGCCCGTCTTTCTTTTTTGCTCATTCCGTTTCACTCCATGAAAATGGGGGAAAGAAAAAATACCTCATTTTTAAGTCCCGTCAATCTCATTTTAACCACCTCTTATTTTCCTGTTAATTGGCTACCCTTGCGCTACCCTTGGGCTTCTTTTGCCGTTTAGGTGATGGCTCGCGGTGTAGGCGGTTTACCGCTTCGCTGTCCTCTCTCCACGAGAGGACGGTTCGACCCTCGCGTCCGGCATACCCGCGTCATACGCAGCCCAATATCCAGCTCTCCGTAAGGCCGCGGAAGATGCCGCCCCGCCCGCGAGGTCTCAATGCGGATGTAGCCCATGCGGCGTGTAAGTATTCTGCTGTTTACCTCCGGTGGTGTTCTTTGTGCTGTTTGTAAGGTGGCATGCTATGCGTTTTTCTTTGTATTACGCCGATTGCCAATCGGCATCTACATCGTTCATTGTTCCGGATGTTATCCGGTATTCTCCGTTTGTTATTCCGGCATTTAATGCCGTCTTTCGTCAATTGTCCCGCATGGTTGCGGGTTGTTTTGTTTTTGGGCTTGCGGTGTAGACAGATTACCGCGCCGCCGTCCTCTCTCCACGTGAGGACGTTTGTTACCGCGTGTTTCCATTCGTCTTTGTGTCATGTTTTTGCACAAGGACACAAACGCCGCCAAAGCCGGTCAACCTCGCGCTAATCGTATACCCTTACTATACCCTTGCTATACCCTTACGCCTCTCTGCGTATGTTTATTACAGGACGATTATATCATCCGCTCTTTCTTTCATAGTATCGGATACTATCCGAAATTTTTTGATACCAAGAGGTGCGTGTTTAAAATCGTTCGCGGAACTCGGAGGGGGTACAGCCTTTGGACTCCCGGAAGAGACGGTTAAAATGGCTGAGTGTGTTGAAACCACAGGAGAAACCAATCTCGGAAACAGGGTGCTGTGTCGTCAGTAACAACCGTGCTGCTATACCCAACCGGTAATCAATGAGATAACGGTTGGGTGTGCGGCCGGTCTTGTTTCGGAAGAAACGCGAGAAAGATTCCGGTGCCATACATGCCAAATCTGCCATTTCTTTCAACCCTATATCGTTCATGTAATTTTTTGCGATAAACTCTTTTACCTGCCTTACCCGTTCGTCCTCATTCTCTTCTTTGGCATCTACAAAAGAGGAGGAGGATAGTTCGTGTGCATCTTCCACTAATGACAAGCGGTACAGCAGATTGAACAGCCGGATGACAGAGGCAAAACTGTCATTGCTTTGAGCTAAATTGATAATATCCTCGCGCAATAAACGGATGGCGGGTTCCGGAAAGGCAAGCCCTCTTTGGGCGCGCTCTATCATACGCCGGATGGACGCTAACGCGCGCTTGTCCATTAAGGCGCCCCGGAAAATATCCGGATCTATGTGGATCGTGATTTCATGTATGTCCTGCTCCGGGCATGTGCCCTGCTCCCAAATGTGCACCAACTTACTGCCGGTGATAAGCACCAGATCCAAATCTCCGATCTGCTCGTGACTGTCACCTATGGTGCGTACCACACCGGCGGCATTCTCTACGAAATTCAGTTCAAACACCTCATGGCAGTGCGCCGGGTACTCAAAGTAAGTCTTATGACGGTCGCCTACATAAAAAATGTCTAATGGCTCCAAATGGGTGATTTCAGTAAACGATTCGCGCATGGGATAAAGGTTAAATTGTTAAGCTGTTAAATTGTTAAATTGTTAATTTGGCGGCAAAGGTACTACAATTTTTCCATATTTGCAAACTCTATTTTACATTTTTAACAAAAAACGCATAAAATCGGTCGGTTTTGTATTAGTCTGTTTGCAAAAAAAGCAGTAATTTTGCACCGGAATTTCAAAAACTACAAACCAAGACAAATGACTAATACGAATTACGGATATTTTGACGATGAGCATCGTGAGTATGTGATCACGACTCCGCAAACACCTTTCCCTTGGATCAATTATTTGGGAAATGAGGATTTCTTCGGTCTGATCAGTAACACCGGAGGCGGCTATGATTTTTATAAGGATGCCAAGTTCCGCCGTATAACCCGTTATCGTTATAACAGCGTGCCGATGGACAGTGTAGGGCGTTATTTCTATATCAAGGATGGGGATACTATTTGGAACCCGGGTTGGAAACCCTGCAAAACGCCTTTGGACTCCTATGAATGCCGCCATGGTATGAATTACACGCGTATCACGGGCGTGAATAATAAGGTACGCGCGAGCGTTCTGTGTTTCGTCCCGATCGGCGTAAAGGCGGAGATACAGAGGCTCACCCTCACCAACCTCTCCGACGAAACCAAGTCCATTAAACTATTCTCGTATGCCGAGTGGTGTCTGTGGAATGCCGCTACCGACAATGAGAATTTCCAGCGTAACCTCTCTACCGGAGAGGTCGAGATTGAGCAGGCGACGGATTTCACGGCGTTGTATCACAAGACCGAATACAAGGAGCGACGCAATCATTATGCCTACTATGCGGTCAATCAGCCCGTGCAGGGCTTTGATACCGACCGAGAAGCTTTCGTCGGACTGTATAACGAATTAAGCGAACCGCAGGCGGTATTGAATGGCCGGTCTGCTGATAGCGTGGCACATGGATGGAGTCCGGTCGCTTCGCATTACATAGAAATGACCCTCGCTCCCGGTGAGACCCGCGACTTGGTCTTCATACTCGGTTATGAGGAGAATCCTGAGCAAGAGAAGTTTGCAGCCCCCGATGGAGAGATAACCTCGCTCAGTACACGCGATTTTCACATTATTAATAAGGTACGCGCGCACGAAGTTATCCGCCGGTTTGCTACCATAGAGGCGGTCGAAGCTGCTTTTGCTCAACTCAATGCCGTGTGGGACGAATTGCTCGGTAAGTTCCAAATACAAAGCCCGGATGAGCGGCTCAACCGGATGGTGAATATATGGAACCAATACCAGTGTATGGTCACCTTCTGCATGAGCCGGTCCGCTTCCTTCTTCGAGAGCGGTATAGGCCGCGGAATGGGTTTCCGGGACTCTAACCAAGACCTCATTGGCTTTGTACACCAGATCCCTTCTCGTGCACGGCAACGTATCCTCGACATCGCTGCAACCCAGTTCCCCGATGGAGGTTGCTACCACCAGTACCAGCCTCTCACCAAACGCGGCAATAATGATATAGGAGGAGGATTTAACGATGACCCTATGTGGCTCATCTTCGGTACCACTGCCTATATCCGTGAGACCGGAGACTTCTCCATCTTGGACGAACCCGTACCATGGGAGAATGTGTCCGGAACAGAAGTGCCGCTTATGGAGCACCTTCGTATCAGTTTTAACCATGTCATCAACAACCTCGGACCGCA
>ONMU01000076.1 GCA_900319035.1 uncultured Bacteroidales bacterium | reverse complement strand
CTGTTTCCAAGAGCAGCATTTCGAGGTGCTATGGTGTGACTGCTTTGTGGATAATCCTGCCTCCGAACGTGTGATGCATAAGTGCGGCTTCCGTGATACCGGTGCTTTCAATCTATGTAGCCATCTTTACCTCGGCGACGACCGTCTTGTGAAGATCATGCGGCTGGACAGATGTGCGTATATCGAGACTAAACTCTTTGCCTTGCAAGACAAGGCGTATGCTGACTTCCAAAGCAAGTTACTGCCGACTGTCAAACGCGAGACGGTTATTGGTGTGCGGACACCGGACTTGCGCAAAATGGCGAAGCAAATCTGTAAGACTCCTGCTGCGCAAGAGTTCTTGCACAGTTTGCCTCATCGCTATTTTGACGAGAACCAAGTGCACGCGTTTATTCTGTCGGAAGAGAAAGATTTCAACACCTGTATCGCTGAATTGGAGCAGTTCCTGCCATATGTGGATAACTGGGCGACGTGCGACCAATTATCGCCTCGTTGCTTCAAGAAGCATACTCAAGAACTATTACCGCTTATTCGCAAGTGGATGAGAAGCAGGCACACTTACACGAAACGCTTTGGCATAGGGATGCTGATGCGCTACTTTTTGGACGAAGCTTTCCGACCGGAGTACTTAGAGTGGGTAGCCTCTATAAAGAGCGAAGAGTATTACATCCGCATGATGCATGCATGGTTTTTTGCTACGGCGCTCGCCAAACAATGGGATGCCACGCTGCCCTATATTGAGCAACATCGTTTGGAGAAGGATACGCATAACAAAACTATTCAGAAAGCCATTGAGAGTTTCCGTATCACAGACGAACAAAAGGCTTTGCTAAAGACCTTGCGAGTGAAATGAAAAAAATACTATTCCTACATGGCTTTTACGCAAGCGGACAATGTGTTCCGGCAATTGCATTACGCGAAGCATTCGCAGGGCGTGCCGATGTTCTGACACCGGACTTACCCATGCATCCGCAGGACGCACTGCGTTTCATTCGCGAACTAACTGACCGAGAAAAGCCCGACTTGCTGATAGGGAATAGTTGTGGCTCTTTCTATGCGCAGATGATTGCTCCGGTCGTAGGTATTCCTGCGTTGCTTGGTAATCCTCATTTCCAGATGTCGGAGTTTCTAAAGCAGCGCATAGGTCAGCATGAATACAAGTCGCCGCGCAAGGATGGCAAGCAGTCATTCGTTATTGATGAAGCCTTGGTGAAAGAGTTTGCTACACTGGAGGCTACTCAATTCGATAACTGCAATCTTCAGTTCCGCGACCGTGTGTGGGGCTTATTCGGAGAGCAAGATACTTTGGCGCATTTTGAACCGCTCTTCTTGGAGCACTACAACCGTTCATTCCATTTCCCCGGAGGACATACTCCCACCGCTGATGAAGTCCGCACATGGTATGTACCGTTGGCAGAGAAGATGTTAATTGAACTATAATATACAAACGAGGTGTGAGGCGTTTGTCGTTTACTATCTAAATCACTTTTGAGTGTCCCATTTCGTCGCTACCGCGCTTTTCGTGATGAAACGTGCGGTAGTTTTGTTTATGAAAGACCTTATAGGCGCGCAAGTGCAAGCGGACTTTCGAGGTGCGCAGGGCGGTTGAAGACTCGCGAGGTTGGCGAGCAAAAGGAGACTTTTGGAATCAATGGGATTGATGAAGACTCGCAGGGTTAGCGAGTACAAAGAAGACTTGTAAGGTCACGCAAAATGAAGACCTTTGAAGCGTGATATAAGGAGACTCTTGGCGAACTGAAAAAGGTATAGACTTTCGCTTGGTTGAATGAGAGAGAGACCTTGGACATAGAAAGCACGCAAGACTTATGAGACAAATGTTGAAAGTGTTGACTGAATATTCCGCTTTTGAAGACTCGTTTGGAAGCGTCAATATAGCAGGGCGGTTGGGGCTCTCCAGAGGGAAAGAGCGGAAGATTTTGCTATCTTCCGCTGCTATCTGGCTTATTTACAGCGATTTACGTTTTCAATCGCCGGACAAATAGCGAAAACACCGAACAAACGAAGTAAAATATCGGAGATTTTCCGCTATTTGCATTTGCTGCAACATGCTTTATATCAGCATGTTACGAATAAATTTCCCTGAAAATTTCCTATTTCGAAAATTCGTCCTATTTTCAGAAGAGAGACAAATTTTCATAGAAAAGAAAAATCCGTCTATTCTCGATGTGAAAACAGACGGATTTTGACGAAGTTAGAAAGGTGATTATTAGAACGCCGGAGCTATCTTATTGACGCGTTCGATGAGGTCTTCGTCAATGTGGTTTGCATAACGGAATGTCATACTCAAATCACTATGCCCTACAATTTGAACAACATCCAAGTCTTTTGCTCCAGCTCTGAGCAGACTGGTGATACCACTGTCACGTAGCGAGTAGAGTTGGTATTCTCTTGGCAGCTTCAGTGCTTCTCGCATTCTATCCCAGATGATGGTATATGAGTGAGACGATGAGGGTTTGCTTCCCGGTTTCCATGTTCCGGCGCCAAATACGTAATCATCCGGTTTAGCGCCCTTGATATGATCACGCAACAATGCTTCCAGTTGCTCGTCCATGCGACCATTGTGGGCTTTGCCGTTTTTCTTCTGCGAGCCTTTCATCTCGATACAATGTTTCTCGAAGTTTAATTGCTCAACCTTAACGCGAGTAATCTCAACCGGACGAAGGAATGATTTATACACCAACTGCATAATGATGACGAAAATCGGGTTCTTCTCCATAAAGTAAGCCGTTATGCGGTCACGTACTTCCTTCGGGATAATTGTACGCTCCTTGCTTTCCTCCTTTTTGGTCTTTAGCTTCTCAAATGGATTCGTGCGGACATAGCTCTTTTCCATCGCCCAACTGAAGAAAGCACGCGCAAGCTTTATATTATTATTGTACGTGCGTGCGCTCACGCGATCTTCGTCGTATTTCTTACGGACGGAAGTCTTGCCTTTAGAGTTATTACCTTCCAACACGAACTCCATGTACTGGTTCGCTAAGATTTGCGAGAATGCAGAAGCACTCATAGTGGGATAGTTCTTATGTATCCACTGCTTGAACTGCTTGCAGAAGCAACTATAGCTGCGCATAGTCGTTTCCTTCAGTTCTTTGCTTTTGTCTTTCTCGTATAGGTCAATTACCTGTTCCAACGGCGTATAATAGCGCACGTTATCACCAGATGTTATGTCCTGAGTACCGAGACCATAATCAGGCATGTTCTGTTGGAGATTGATGTAACCGGCAGCAAGTCGGTTGTTGATTTGAAGAATAATAGCGCTGGTTTGCAGTTTGAACTCTGTAAGCGACTTACAGCGTTTGCGCTCACGGTTCATCATCAGACGAACGCGCTCATTCATGTTAATGGTAGGGTTTAGGCGGTAGTACTCAATGTACCATCCTCTTGAGTTGTGTTTTAACTCTGCAGGAACATATTGCCTCAGAGTTCCGAAATTTTGTTGTAACATACTAATTTTTTTTCTTACCGCGAACCATTTCTGATTGCGGCAAGAAAAAAAGTTAATAAATGTCCTATTAACAGCAAATGACTTCCACATCTGTGAAAGTCATTTGTGCAGATTTTGTGCTGATTTCAACGCGTCTCAAGCGTAACTCGTTTATTTTCAGCGTCTGCGGTGCGGACGAGACTCGAACTCGCGACCTACGGCGTGACAGGCCGGTATTCTAACCAACTGAACTACCGCACCTTTGGGTGAACGTTTATGTGTTTAGAACACTGCTCTTTTACTCGGTACAAGTACCTTGTTTTTCAAAAGCGGGTGCAAAGGTACTGCTTTTTTTTGACATGACCAAATTTTTTGGCATTTTTTTTTCAAAAAAGTGCATTTTCTTGGTAAAAACGCCTATTTTGGACATTTTTTACCCACTTTTATTCCCTTTTTTGTCCCGCAAACGGAATTTTTACTCTATCGGAAAATCGAAATACGTATCGGGGTAGGGTTCGTTTGCAAGCGTGAAATGCCACCACTCGCTATCAATCCCTTCGAAGCCGTGACGAATCATGGCGTCATGGAGCAAATGACGGTTGAAGGACTGCATGTACAGTTTGCAGCGATAGTCGGGATGACTCTCTTCCCCAAACCAATCGAAAGGCGAACCCATATCGAGTTCCTTACCGGTGGCGGTTTCAATGAGCGTGAGATCGACGGTTGAACCGCGGCTGTGACTGCTGCGGGCATAGATATAGCCTTGTTCGAAGAGAAGACTCTTGTCCACCATGGGGTAGAAGACTTTTTTCATCGTGGTGTCGTTCAAATCCTCTGCCCAACGGATGAAATGGTTGACGGCACGTTGCGGACGATAGGTGTCCCAGATCTTGAGCCGGTAGCCTTTGGCTTTCAGTTCGTCGTTGACCGCTTTGAGCGAATCGGCAGCCTGACGGGTCATTAACGCGAGCGGGCGCACGTACCCGTCCACGCGCGTTCCTACAAAATTATAGGTACTATAGTAACGGATCTCCAAAATGACATCGGGAATAACTTCCGTGACCTCTACAAAATCCGAACGGTCGTACTCGGGTGCGATGGTTTCTACTTTGTTCTTTGTGCAAGCCGTCAGCATCATTGCGACGGGTAAGACGAGCCAAAATAATCGTTTCATATGCTTTGTTTTTGATTTTGGGTGCAAAATTACAAAAAAAAATGCAAATATCAAAAAAAAATGCAGAAATATTTGCGTATGTCAAATTTTTGTAGTAATTTTGCACGATTTTTTTGCGGACAGGCCAGATTAAGTTCTCGTCAGAGCACGAGACGCCGCACCGCCCTAACATTAAAACAAACGTATTTCAATGTACGCAATTGTAGAAATGAAAGGCCAGCAGTTTAAAGTAGAAGCTGGCAAGAAACTGTTCATCAATCGTATCGCTGACCTTGAGAAGGGTGCAACGGTTGAGTTTGAGAACGTATTGCTGCTCGACAACGAGGGCAAAGTAAAAGTGGGTGCTCCTTACGTTAAGGGCGCTAAAGTGGTTTGCGAGGTACTTGACAACGAGTGCCGTGGCGAGAAGATTCTTGTTTTCCACAAGAAACGTCGCAAAGGTTATCGCAAACTGAACGGACATCGTCAGGACTTGACGAACGTCATTGTTAAAGAAATTGTTATTGCTTAAAAGAAAGGACAACAGAGTATGGCACACAAGAAAGGTGTCGGTAGTTCTAAGAACGGCCGTGAATCAGAAAGCAAA
>ONMU01000074.1 GCA_900319035.1 uncultured Bacteroidales bacterium | reverse complement strand
GTGGGCATTGCAGTTCGAGGTCTTCAACCTCGTCGGTTGGAAGAACGTCAACTCCTATTTCTGGGTTGCCGACGCCTATGGTCAGCAATGGGCAAGCCCCAACTACCTGACCGGCAGAAGATATAACTTCAAGGTCACTATGGACTTACGTTAAAAAATCACCTTTGCGCCTGCAAAGGTTTTTTTTTATATATATTCAACCTCAAAATACCGGAAAAATGCCCATTAGCGTTAAAAAAACGCCCTTATACATCATTTTGTCCGTTTTTTGAGGGTTTTGTCCAATTATTCACGATGTGAATGAAAAATTTTTTGTAATTTTGCAGCGTTTTTTGAAAATGAAAACTGAGATGTGTAAATGTTTGCGCAGAGTAATGTGTGTAGGCGGGATGGTACTGCTGAGTATGATTGCCTCGGCAGCCCCTGTTGACTCCTTGTTGGCTCTCTTTGACAGCAAACCATCGTTGGAACGTGCAGACGCATTTTTTGCTTATCTGTACGAGAATGAGTTTACTGATGAACCGCGTATGTATCGCCCTACGCCTACCCCTCCCATGGATACCGTAAAGGCCTTGGTCTGGTATTGGGCGGGAGAATGGTATTACGCTACGCAGCAATACCCGGAGGCGGAGCGCAACCTGCTTCGTGCATTGGAACTGATGCAATACGCCGATAAGATCTCTTATTCCGACAACTTGGCTATGCTCGGTTTGGTAGAGATGAGGCAATCCAAATACGAAGAGGCGCTCAAATACATGCACCTGTGCTACGATTTGGATATAGAATCCGGTGATCCGGAGCGTATCTGCTCTTCGCTCAATACGATAGCAGGCACCCTCATGGCAGCTGGCAACCCTACGGAAGGAATGAAATATGCGCTCAGAGCCATCGAGTACGCCAAGGAAGCCGGTAATCCTGTGCGTCTGGCTGTCGTCTATGGGATGGCAAGCGAGATTGAGCACACCTTGCGGGAGGATGAGAAAGCGCTGTGCTACGCCGATAGTGCCTGCCTCATAGAGGCTACTACCGGAAACACCCATAAGATGATGGTACGTCTGTCGCAGAAAGCCTCTATCCTCAACGGACTCAAGCGGTTCGATGAAGCAGAGACCATCTTGAAGGAAGTCATTCCTTTCTTCCGCAAATCGGGCGACCAGCTATCTTTGGCTATCACCCTCAATAAAATGGGCATCGCCCTACACGGATTAGGACGCCCCGACGAAGCGCTGAAACAGCTGTACGAAGCCATCGAGATTTGCCAAAAGATCGGTAACCTTGTTAATGAGGCGTACGCGCAACGCGAGGTATATGAGATCCTTTTCAAGAAAAACCCCGAGGAAGCGCGATTGCATATGGAGCGCTACCATGTTTTGAAAGACTCACTCTATAGCCGCGCAACGGCGGAACAGATAGCACGATTTAACGCCGAGTTCCAAGTAGGCGAATATGCCGTAGAGAACTCAAGACTCAAACAGAGAGACAAGATCTTTGGATGTATCGCAATCATCGCCGCAGTGGTCATCATCGTAGTGGCACTTATCATGTCGCGCGTGTACCGCAAACGGCGTCAAATAATTGAAAACCAACTTAATGTACTAATGGATGAAATAAACCGATTTAAGACACAGGAACCGAAGAATGAAGCCGTGGAAACACCGGAAATCAAACCGGAGAAATCGCTGACAGCTAACGAACGGCGATTCTTGGAAAACATCATGGCAGCTACCGTAGAGATGATGAAAACGTATTCCGTTACGGTGGAGAAGATAGCGGAAAAGCTATACATGACGCCCAAGACTTTGAACCGCAAAGTCATGGAGCTAACGGGTATCTCCACCAAACAATACCTGCTTTTCATCCAATTGGAGCATTCACGTGAACTGCTTTTGCAACAGGAGCCGGAGTTGTCCATCACGGAAGTATCGTTGAGGTGTGGTTTTGAGAATGCCAACACCTTCTCTACCGCATTCAAGAGAGTGTACAACCTCTCTCCAACGGAGTTCCGGCGACAAGCCTAATGGCGAACTTACAACGAATAAAAAATAATTAACCGAGGGGCAACCCTCATAGTATTAACATTCAAATCTCTAACATTATGAGAAAAACATTTACTTTCAGCCGATTAGCAGCTATACTGCTGATGGTAATGATGACTCTTCCGCTTTGGGCGGATGGTAACCCGATTCCGTATGAATGGAATATGGACCAAGGTTACACAGAGGAAACTGTTAACTTGGAGAAAACATTCCCTATCGGTACCCAATTCAACATCATCGAAGAATTCCCTGTATTGGCAGGAAAGACTCTCTTGTTTAATTACGAGGGTAATTATGATGACATCCCTGCATCAGACAATCAGAGTGTCTGCGAATTTGAAGTATCCGGACCTCAATGGGTGTCGGGGCATCAGTTCGCAGTCCTCACTTTAGGTGATGGTTATTGCATTGCAGGCGGTGATGCGCACATGACCGTTTGGAGCTTCGACTACTATTACGATGCGCTGAATTACAGCAACATGTACACTAAGAAGTACACTTACAACATTACCATTCATGTAAGCAATGAACTACAACCCGGCTATGCCGGAGGAAGCGAAGCTGATCCTACGGCTATACATGATATCAAGATGTATGTAGGAGAAAAGCGTGATAACTGGATAACCTTCTATGCTTGTCAAGCTTCCTATTATTCCGCTTACGAAGAGAATCCTGCGTATTTTGATGTGGATTGTGGCGAGGTAACAGATGAGTATTTCAATCAATACCCGACGCTGACTTCTAGCGATGCGAATATTGTACAAATCGGCACTGATTCTTATAATCCCAACTTACCGACCCTTGAAGCCCTTGCTCCGGGTACAGTAACGATTACTGTTACCAGTATTGATCCGGGAGAGTATTATACACAAGTAACCAAAACTTTCAAAGTAACCGTATTGGAAGGCTGGCAAGAGCATCCGGGTGAGGGTGGTCTGCACTTTACCAATCTGAACCGTCATAATCCCGACTTCCCGCTTTTCAAAGCCTATACTGGTCACGGCTTCGCATTGCCAACACTGGTAAATGAAACCGGCTTACCGAATTCTGAGTTGCAATTCACGTCTACCAACACCAATGTGGCTACCATTGACGAAAACGGTGTTATTACCCTTACTGGCGAGTTTGGAGAAACAAGGATTACTGCGCGGCTGGATCCTTGGTCCGATAATCATAGCGATATGTTCGACTTGGCAGTAACGGATCCGTTCACCGTAAAGGGTGCCGCTGTTGCACCGAGTCAGTATGACGACATTCTCAATGACGGCGGTTCGCTCAAATATATCCCGGAGACGCATACGTTCGTAATGGAAGACATGCATGTGGATTACTTGAACGGAGGCCAGCTTACCGAGAGTAACTACGGTGACCTGCACGATGATGCACTTCAATCTGTTCCGACTTCCTTTATTAATTGGGACATGCCGGATGACGTAAATATCTACCTTATCGGTTCCAATGAAATCCTGAATGCAAACCGTATAGTTGTCACCGATACGACTATTTGCCATAATGTTAACTTTACTGGTCACGGTTTGTTGTATGCTAAGATTTATTACAGCTCGTTTGTAAACGGTGTTTATACGAACGCATTTGTGCAAAGCGGTAACGATACCCGCGAGGTAATTGCAGAAGGTGATACTGTCACCAATATTACGATTGATGGCGCGTCTGTAGTTATTGACAGGGATGTGACGTTTGATATCCATTATCCCAATATCTATTCTCAAATCATCAGTGTAAACAAGCTCAAAGTGATTAACAAGGGTTACATACGTGCTAAGTTTATTGGAGATGAATTTGGTGTCAAGAATGTCGCTAAAGCGGTAATTACCCTGAAAGAATTCGAGCATGATGCTACAACCGACCTGTTCTACTATTTGGATTGGGTGGATGATTACGGCTATAACTACTACAATCCGCAAGGAGATATGTATAGAAGTAAATCCTTCCTGTCCTATTCGAGAACGGCGATTCTCTTTGAAGCAGGACCTACTATCGAGGTAGCCGAGTCCAATTATTCGTATGATCTTACATGGCAGGATCCGACTGCATCAGGCTATATCGGTTTTGAGAATTCCTCTGCTGCTACCTATTCTGTCGGCGCTGGTATAGTAATGTACCGCGGATATACCGATACTGAGATAGAAAAAGGTCTGAAGACGATTGCCCCGAAGACCGAGATTTGGAACGAAGAGTTCCCCGGCGTAGTGTCGCTTTACATTTCTCGCGGCTCAGGTACGATTAATTTGAGAAGTTACGTCAACGCAGGTTATCTGCTCAATGTAATGATCGTAGATGGTGACCGCGTCATCAAGTACTCTTATCCCGCAACAGGATCAGAGGAGGATTATGAGGTTCCCTACTGCTTGGAGAATTCCGCATATGCAGCCATCTATATGCAACCCGTTGCAGCTTCCCCTGCTCCTGCACACAGAGCTCCGCAGCAGAAATCAGATGCCCCGGGTCTTTACCTGACAGGCATAGGTACTACTCCTCTATATGTAGGCGAAATGGAGCCGCTTACGGCAAAAGAAGATCAGGAAAATGCAGGTGTCTATTATTGTACCTTCTTCAACTCTACAAAGAACTATTACCTGCCTAATGACGGTACGGAGGCTTACTACGCAACGATTGATGCCAACGGTAATCTTCAGATGACACTCGTAGCAGAGAGCTACAACGTGATTTTGAAAAACCATGCCGTTATTCTCAAAGCAAATAAGGCTTCTATCGGACTGATTCCGGAATTTGACACGCCTACCCATACTATTTTGCCGGAAGCCACTAGTGCAGGTAATGATTTGACTGGTACGGACGATGCTATGGTTGCTCCGGCTAACTGCTACGTACTCAGTGGTCACTCGGCAGACAACAGCGTAACAGGTGTTGGTTTCTATCAATTCACAGGTACGCTCGCAGCACACAAAGCTTACGCTATCTATGGTGGAGGAGCTTCCCTAGCTCCGGCACATCGTATGCGCTTCATTTTCAACGACGAGCAACAAGCTACTGGCATTGAGAATGCTCAGAATTCAGACATCAGAAGTCAGAAGGTGGTTGAGAACGGACAACTCTTCATTATTAATAACGGTGTGCGCTATAACGCACAAGGTCAGGTGGTTAAATAATCAAATCGGAGGACAAAACTATGACTAAAAAATTATATTATCAACCTGAAATACAAATAGCATCTATCGAATTAGGTGCAGTTGTTCTCGCCGGAAGCGTTATTGATAACAGCGGTGCTGGTAAAGTCAACACCATTGAGACAAACGATCAATGGTAATCTTAAAGATTGCCTAATGATGGTACTACGAGAGAGCCCGACCTTTGCGTGGTCGGGCTTTTTTTTAGATTTTATGGAAACTGACGCTCAGAAGAGGAGAATAGCCTGTCGACAAGGAAAAAATCACTCAAATCAGGCGATTTTTCGTTTTTTATTTGCATATTTGCAAATTTTGTAGTAAATTTGCACGCTAATTTGGATAAGCACTATGGCAGAAATGAATAACATCAATACGAAAGAAGAACTAACCCCAATGATGAAACAGTTTCGGGATATAAAAACACAATACCCCGATGCGATGTTGCTGTTTCGTTGTGGCGATTTCTATGAGACTTACGCAGAGGATGCGGTC
>ONMU01000004.1 GCA_900319035.1 uncultured Bacteroidales bacterium | reverse complement strand
AGCGCACGGTAACGAGATCATCAATCTCGTCATTGAGAATGGCGGTGAAGTGGACGTAACAGAGGCTATCAACGTAACCAATCTGTATCTGGAGTCCAATGGTAATGACGCTTCCGGCCAGTTGCTCGGTGGCACAAACGTTACCGCTACCAACGCATATTTTGACTTCAAGGCGAACGCCAAGAACCACTTGTGGTACGCGGTGGCAGTGCCTTGGCCGGTTAATGCAGAAACAGGCATCTCTGTCAACGGACGTACTTTAAAGTTGGGTAAGGACTTCGATATCATCTATTATGATGGAACACGTCGTGCTGCCGAAGGCAAGCAGAAATGCTGGTCGTATGTAGAGGACGATGGCGATAAGACCCTCGTTCCGGGACGTCTGTACATGATCGGTCTGATGAGCGATGCGGCTACCATCCGCTTCGCAAAGAAAGCCGGTGCAAATCTGTTGACGACGACCACCTCGGTAACGGAATATCCGCAGACAACAGGCGATACTCAAGATGCCAACTGGAACGGCGTAGCGAACCCTGCCCTCTTCCATGCTTACCTCAATGCAGGAACAACTGCCGGTCAGGTGTATATCCCTGCGGAGAAGCGTTACGAACCGATTTCGATGAGTGATGCTAAGATGGTTGTTGGACAAGGAGCGTTTGTGCAGGCTCCCAATACAATCAACCCGCTGACCGTTACTTATGGAGGTGCCTATGCTGCTCCGCGTCGCGAGCGCGCTGAGGCGAATACCTTATTTGACGTGCGTATAGCGCCCGAAGGCGCAAGCCGTACCGATCGTCTATTCGTGACCATCGATGAGGATAAGGAGGAAGATGTTTATGTCATCGGTAAGGATCTTGCCAAAGTGGGAGTAAGTAAGAAAGTGGCACAGATGTGGGTTGCTCGATATAACACCGAGCTTTGTATGAACACGATCGCTCCGGTGAACGGCGTTGCAGAGTACCCGCTTGGTATCTCTGTTCCGGCAAGCGGGGAATATACCATCTCCAATGTCAACGACAATGACGATTATACGCTCTATCTGACGCTGAACGGTCAAGTCATTTGGAACCTGAGCAATGGAGCCTATACGCTCACTTTGAGCAAAGGAACCTCCAATGAGTATGGTCTGCGATCTCCCGCGGTTGCTACCGGTGTTGACGAAGCCCTCGTAGATGCCCAAGGAGATACCAAGAAAGTGCTCATCAACGATCAGGTCTTCATCATCCGTGGCGATCAGGTTTACACGATTGATGGTCAGTTAGTTAAGTAATACTAGAGCATCTAGAGCAACTAGAAAAAAATATAGCCTTATGAAAAAGAAACAATATATTTTGCCTCATACCGAGGTGACAGCCATGGCAGGAACATGCAACATCATGAAGACCAGCATTGATCTCTTGCCCGATATGGCTCCCAAGCGTCGCACAACGGATGTGTTCTAATCTCACTTCGTTCGAACGATTGTTGCTAAACGAGAAAATCGCATGTACGTGAAAGCGTATATGCGATTTTTTTTCATGAACACTTGCACAATTCAAAAATTTGTAGTAATTTTGCAGCGGAATTTATAGTAAATGAAGTCTTATGAGTCAGGAAACCAGCATACAATTATTTGAGAATGCGAAGATTCGCGTGGTGTGGGATGACCAAGAGGAGAAATACTATTTCTCCATTGTTGATGTTATCCAAGTATTGACGGAAAGTTCCATGGCAAAACGCTATTGGACAGACCTGAAAAGACGCCTAAAAGAAGAAGGTGCTGATGAAACGTACGCAAAAATCGTACGGTTGAAAATGCCTGCTCCAGATGGAAAGATGCGTGAGACCGATGCAGCTGATTTAGAGCAGATTCTGCGTATCATTCAATCCATCCCATCTAAGAAAGCAGAGCCGATGAAACGATGGTTAGCACAGGTAGGATCCGAGCGTATACAACAGATGATAGATCCGGAACGCAGTATTGAACAGGCAGTGAAGGATTATCAGCGTTTGGGATATTCCGAGAATTGGATCAATCAACGTATCAAAACCATTGAGGTACGAAAGGCACTTACGGATGAGTGGAAAAGAACTGGAATGAAAGAAGGGCATGACTTTGCTATACTAACGGACTTAATTACAAAGGTTTGGAGCGGGAAGACAACCAAAGAATATAAACATTTTAAGGGTTTGACGAAAGAGAACTTACGCGATAACATGACCACTATCGAGTTGGCTCTCAATACTTTAGCCGAGGCTTCCACAACCGAAATATCCAAACGTAAGAACCCAAAGACGATGCAGCAGAATATGCAGGTTGCCAAAGAAGGCGGAGACGTTGCAAAAGCAGCTCGCAATCAGTTAGAGGCAACCATCGGAGAAAGTGTCATTTCTTCGAGCAAGGCAATTGATTATATCAAACCCAAAGACGAATTGCCATTTGAAGAATAGCATTTGTTGATCAATCATCCCCGCAAAATCGCATGTACGTGAAAGCGTATATGCGATTTTTTTTTCATGAACACTTGCACAATTCAAAAATTTGTAGTACCTTTGCAACGGAATTTATAGTAAATGAAGTCTTATGAGTCAGGAAACCAGCAGGTTGCCAAAGAAGGCGGAGATGTGGCAAAAGCAGCTCGCAATCAGTTAGAGGCGACCATCGGAGAAAGTGCCAAAGTGCCAAAAGTGCCAGAGCAAAAATTTAATAGCAAAAAGCGACTTCGGTCGCTTTTTTTGGACCCTCATAACCAATTGCTATTTAGAATTGACAAAATGAACATTTTTAGTTTTTTTATGTCTAATTTTTTTGGTTAATTCAAAAAAAATGTGTACCTTTGCAGGCTTTTTACTGCAAAGGCTTTTTTATAGCCATAACTCGACTGCGCAAGCATAGGAGGAAACAGTAAAAAGCTATTCTACAATTCTACAGAAGCATTCTACAGGGCGGATATTGACACAGTGCGGTATGGAGTACTATTATATCTTTTTTAAGATATATATTTCTCCGTGCTCGTGTTGTTATATGATGATAAAACAAGAATAAATAACAATAAAAAAAATGATATGAAAAAAAGATTTTTTAAGGGGAATTTCTTCCTCAAATTTTTGTGTGTTTTAGTGTGCACGATTGCGTGCGTGAGCAAAGTTATGGCTGTAGAATGGGCATCGCTCGGCGAAACTCTTACTGATGGGGGTAACTATGTATTATATTGCCCTTATGTAGGTAAATTTCTCCAAGGAAATCTAAGTGGTGTAACTGAAGATCCTGCAGAGGCGACAGTTTATACCTTTACACTGTCAGAGGATACCAAGTACTTTATGACTTTCGATGATAATGGTACAGAAACCAAAATGACATTATCATATTGGGATGATTTTAATTATGTAACAGCCAAGGAGAATAATTATTATCAAATCTCAGCAGGAACAGGTACTTATTCTGATTATTTGGATGGAGGAGCAAGTTATCTAACGTCTTGGGGGTCGTATAAAACAGAAGGAGTTAACTGGTTGCTAATCTCGGAAGCGACATATCTTGCTCAGGGAAAGCGTTTGTACTATGCTGCAGCTGCTGAAGCAAACTATGGTGGTAGTGTGAAAGTGGCTTTTGAAAATCCGGTTCCGGGAGCAGCAACAGCCAGTAAAAACGATAGCACAGCTAAGAGCTTTGCAACCACAGCATCTATAACAGCCTATTTCGAGGCTAGCCATTCAAGTGGCTACGAATTTGTCGGATGGAAGAAATCTCCAGCAGGTGACTATGTATCTTTTGAGGAAACGTATTCGGAAACATTTGAAGTAACTAGTACATCCGAGGCATCACCGACAACATTGACGATGTATGCTTATTTTGAGAAAGAGAGCGATGATGAGGCACAACTTGTTTCTGCTGAGACAGGAGCTGTTACGTATAAAGGAGATTTTGTTACCGCTTTGTCGCAAGCAAGTAATGGATATACCATCATTCTTTTGAGGAATGTTAACTTAGGTTCTTCGGCAAAGACGATTTCTAATAATATCACCCTTGATTTTAACAATAGAACTATCTCGGGTACAGTTAGCAATCTTTTTACCGTTAACGGAAATGTAACCTTTGCTGATAACTCAATCGAAGCAGCAGGTGGTATTCGTGTAGTGGCTTCAGAGGTTGAGGAGATAAATGCCTTAACGATCAGTTCGTCCGCAACTCTGAATCATAAAGGCGGTATTATTTCGGTAGAGAACACCTCTGAAGATGCAGCTGCTAAAGCTACGGGTATAGCTATCTCTTCCGGTGCTACACTTAACTTAGGTGGAGGTCGGGTTAAAGCCGAGGCGCAACAAAACGCTTATGGCGTCAAAGTTCCCAATGGCGCAACGGCTAACCTTACGACAGGTGCTATCAATGCCAGCGCGACAGATAATGCGTATGGTGTACTTGCTAACGGCATAACTAACATTTCTTGGTCTGTAGTTATCAATGCAACAACGGAGGCAACTAACGCAATCGGTGTACTTGTAGATAATGCAAGCGCCAATACTTCTATCTCCGGTGGTGTTATCGCAGCATCTGCCGGTACAACGAATGCTTATGGTATACAAGTATCTAACAGTACTGTCGCTATCAGCAAGAATGCAGCGGTTAGAGCAAATGCCGGTACCACTACTACCGCATATGCTCTCAAACAAGATGGTTCGGGAGTTGTCAATGTGGCAACCGGTCGTTTTGCATCCAACAACACGCAGGATGTTATTGCTGCAACAACCGCTAATCTTAAACTTTTGGGTGGATATTATGTTCACTCAACGGCTCTTGCTACATACAAAGCATCGAGCGAAGTAGAGCAGAGTACACTTAAAGAAGGAACAAAGTTCTATACTGAAGGTTATCGCTATATGCTTTCCGATGGTGAGAATCCGAACTATGTAGTGGCTTCTGCCACAACGGCTGATGCAACGAAGTATTTCTCTTCTCTTGAGGATGCTATCACCTATGCGAACAATAATACCAATACGGAGATGACCATCCGTTTGGAGGTGACAGATTATACCTTGCTGGCTGGTAATTATACTATTCCTGCAAAGGCGACTCTGCTTATTCCTTATAAAGAGAATCAAGAAGCGCAGCCTGTTGTAGAAAGAAATAGTGGTCATACAAATACTCAAGCTAAACCGCATGCATTCTCTAAACTCACTCTCGTTTCGGGCGCGCATATTGATGTATATGGTGTAATCGAAGCCGGAGCAGTGCAGAATAACCCGTATAAGCAATCGGATTGGGCGATTGGTATGCCGGAAGATGCGTGCGGATACATCTATCTACAATCAGGTAGCCAAATCGTTCTTTCCAACGGTGCGACGTTGCGCGCTTGGGGATACGTTTATGGTGATGGTACGATTGATGCTCGTCGAGGTTCTGTGGTTAAGGAAATGTTCCAAGTGCTTGATTTCTGCGGCGGTTCTATCTTCACGGCTTCTGTTCTTGATGCGGGGGGAAAAGGTCATCGTGTATTCCCCTTGTCGCAGTACTTTATTCAGAATGTCGAATCAAAAGTAACATATCATCCGGGATCTAAGCTGTTAACATCTATGGCCTTATATCCTGGTTCCGAAGCTATTGCTAATGATATAATTATAATTGGATCATATGACAAATTAGATGGTTCAGATGACGACCAAGCGATGTTCCTGATGAGCGATGCAGACGATAGTGAAGATACGTGGGTTTGCAAATACTATGATGCTACTACGGATAAGCAGGTATATGAAATCAATAACTCTGCTCTCTTAGGCTCTCTGTATATTAGTGTGGGCTCAACTGTCATGAATACATTTGATTTTGATTTACCTCTTACTAATAATATGCAAATCCATTTGCTGACGGGAGAAATGGGTATTACGCAACGTACCGTTATGCTACCGGGAAGCGAAATCATCATTGATAAGAAATCCACCGTAACTGTTTTAGACGATCCGAGTATCGCTTATGACGGAGCCCTTTTCTTGTGGGATCAGGCACAATGGAGCGAAGGAAAATATGTATTCAGCAAATTCTATGCTCAAAAAGTCAAATATTGTGCTACATTAGATGCACAACCTACTGTTCGTTGGAGCGGCAAAAGCGGTAATAGTACATCTTCTCCGGCTTCTGCGGCAATCAATGTGAAAGGAACTCTGCAGATTGACGGTGCTATCTATACCACAGTAGGAGGTGCAAATATCTTCTCTGACGATGCAGATGCCGGACAAGTCGTATTTACGGTTGCAGCAAAAGAGGATGCAAATATTTATCACTTACCGGTAGGAGGTCCTGCAACGTCTGGTTTCTTTACTAAGCATTTGAAGAACGATAACCCATACAAGACGTGTACCTCTGCTCAACTGAAGAACGCATCTGGATATACTGTTACAAAAGGTAATGCCACAGCAGGAGATGTATATGGTTATGTAAATGGCGCATGGAAGATTCTTGTAGAAGATGAGAATAATAGTTGCGTCATGATAGACAAGACTGATCCCGAAGATTGGAAATATCTCGCAAAACCGCGAGATTATGTAGAGTTGTTTAGCGACGAAGAGGATGGAACAACCCATCTATACTATTCTAAAGACAAATCGCGTGAGTTCATCCTTTTCGGCGATTGCCAATGGTGGGAAGTAGAAGATGTTGAGGAGAATGATAAACTCAAACACTGCGTACACCCGGATAACCGCAATAAATTCTATTATTGGGATGATAGTAATCCGGATCCGGCATATCAAGAGTGGAAAGAAAAGCACTTCACGGTTACATGGGTAACGAAGCCGTACGAGGAATTGGAAGAGAATCAGGGTCGTGTAGTATATAATGTCGATTATAAGACTACTCCTAAGTACAACGGTGCCACTCCTTCTCGCGAGATGACGGCATACTATACGTATGACTTTACTGGCTGGTTGCCTGAGATCGTTCCGGTAACGGATGATGCAGTTTATGTGGCTCAGTTCCAACAGAACGACCGCAAGTACCTGATTACCTTCTTGGATGAGGATGGTTCTGTCTTGGAGGAAGCTCTCTGGAAGATGGGTGACATACCTGCTCCGGTAAACGAACCGACACCTTCGGGTAAGAAACTTGTTTGGGAGCCGACTATTCAGGCTGTTTCCGGCGAAGCAACCTATCGTGCGACCTATACGGATATCGTACTGCCGGCATATCAGATTACGTTTGTGAACTGGGATGGTACGCAGTTGCAGCAAGACAATGTGGCTACCAACACCTTGCCGGAGTATACGGGTGATACTCCTACTAAACCGTCGCTTGCTGATGTAGCCTTTGAGTTTGAAGGCTGGACGCCTGATTTGGCGCCGGTAGATGGTGAAGCAATCTACACAGCTAAGTTCCGCGAGAAACCGGCTACCTATACGATTACGTTCAAGCGTGCGGTAGGTAATGAAGGTGTAGTCATTGACCCGGCAGAGACGATCCAAACTCTCGAACTCGGCTATGGAGAAACACCTGTTTGTACTTCTGCTCAATTGCCGACTAAGACTTCAACAGCTGCTGAATACTATACCGTAGTTTGGTCGCCGCTGATCACGGCTGTTACCGGCAATGCAACCTATACCGCTACCGGCTTTGCTGCGCACAAGAATACTTGCCGTCTGACGGTTAGTGCCGGTGCTAACGGTAAAGTATCTCTGGATGGTAGTGAGGAGGTATTGAGCGCTGTATATACGTATGGAGATCCGGCTACTATCTTGGCAACGCCTACTACCACCGGATATCATTTCGTACGTTGGAGTGATGGTAATACCACCAATCCGCGTACGGTAACAGTCAATGCCGCTATCTCGTTAACGGCTGAGTTTGCGCTCAACCAATATGAGATTACATGGAATAATGAAGGTGGTGCGCTTATTGAGAAGACAACCGTTAACCATGGTGTCGTTCCTTCGCACGTAGCACCGACCAAAGCAACCGATGCGTCCAACACGTATTCATTCGCAGGTTGGACTCCGACTCCGGTTGCAGCTACAACGAATACCACCTATACGGCAACGTTCAATGCTACTCCGATAGAATACACGATTCGTATCGTGCTGAACAATGGTATGAATGATATCGTATATGAGGGCAAGCACTATGGCGACCCGATCTCTATCGGTACGCCGGTGAAGGCTTCGAAGAATGGTGTCGATTATACGTTCAGCCACTGGACAAATAGTGCAGACGAGAATATCGGTACTACGATTCCGAACGTAACGCAGAATGAAGTCTATACGGCTCAATATGATACCCATATCAACGACCTCAAGGCAGGTAATAGCGATGATGCGAATGCTAAAGACTTGTCGTTGACCGAGACGGGTATGGAAGCACAATCGCTGATCGTTGAGCCTGCCGGTACGGTGAATATCACCGGTTCCGTAACTGTACAGAACTTTATCTTGGAGTCCAACGGAGCGCAGTCCGGTCAGTTGCTCGGTAGTTCTTCAGATCGTCTGACCATTAACGAGCATGCTTACTTCGACCTGACGTTGAATGCGCAACGTCGTACTTGGTATGCGGTAGCCGTTCCTTGGGCAGTGGATTGCCGTACGGGTATCTCCATCAAGGGCGGACGCAAATTGGTTCTTGGTCGTGATTTTGACTTGGTATATTATCAAGGAAACGTGCGCGCGAGCGAAGGTGCCGGCTACCAATGTTGGAAATACGCAGAAGATGCAGACGGCGACAAGATCATGCAGCCGGGACGTGCTTATATGATGTACTTCGGCTCGGAGATAGAGACCATCCGTTTTGAAAACTATGATGATACTCCGTTTAATGATGCCGTGTTGACTGTAGGTCTGTATGATGCATCGGAGGCTGGGGATGCGAACTGGAATGGTGTAGCTAACCCGATGACGTATCATGCAACCTTAGCTGCCGGTGGCGCTACCTATGGTTATTACCTCAATAACGGTCGTGTGGATGAGTATATGGTGGGTGAAGGCGAACCGACTTACAAGCTGGTGAACTTAGCTTCGTTTAACGCTATTGTTGGTAAACCGCTCTTCATCCAAGCTGTGAATACTACGCCTATCTCTACTACTCCGAAGATCGCTGCGGCTCCGCGTCGAATCCGTGAGATAGAGATTGAGGAAGGCATTGAGACCGTATATGAGGTAACGTTTGGCGCAGAAAACAGCACTAACAAGGATAATATCTTTATCCAGACAGTAGAGACTAAAGAGGACGGATATGTTATTGGACAGGATCTGTTGAAAGCGGGCTATAATGCTAAGTTCCCGCAGATGTGGGTGAACCGGTATGGTAAGAGACTGTCTGTGAATTCTACGACTCCTGAAAATGGCGTTCATGAGTATCCGTTGACCCTCAATATCCCACAAGCCGGTGCTTACACAATTGCTATTGAGAGTACGCAAGGTGATACCGAATCGCTCTATTTGACAAAGAATGGTTCGATCATTTGGAACCTATCTAATGGTGCATACACGGATGCATTTGAGAAAGGTGAGAGTACATCCTATGGTTTGCGTACAGCGGCAAAATCGCCGATGACCCCGACTTCTGTGGATGAAGCAGTCGTAGATGCACAAGGCGAGATTAAGAAAGTGATCATCAACGATCAAGTATTCATCATCCGTGGCGATCAGGTTTACTCGATCGATGGTCAGTTAGTTAAGTAATCCTAGAGAAACTATAGCAACTAGAAAAAAATATAGCCCTATGAAAAAGAAAATATATGAAATTCCACAAATGAGTGTGGAGAACTACAATTCAGTATTGATGTACCTAAGCGGCCCTGCCAGCGCACCTCCTGACAACTTTAATGGTGCTCCACGCCGTAAAACGGATGTGTTCTAATAACGAGTGAACGAGAAGAATCGCATGTACGTGAAAGCGTATGTGCGATTTTTTTGCCCAAAGCCTTGCGTATATCAAAAAAAAGCAGTACCTTTGTGCCCGTAATTTAATCTACGTCATATGAAAAAGATCGTTGTTTTTACCGGTGCGGGAGTGAGCGCCGAAAGCGGACTTGGTACCTTCCGAGACAGTGATGGACTCTGGGAGCAGTACCGTGTAGAAGATGTGTGTACGCATGAAGCGTGGTTGAGAAACCCGCAGTTATGCGTCAAGTTCTATAACGACCGTCGTCGTGATGCCCTTGCAGCGCAGCCGAATGCTGCGCATATAGCGATCGCTAAGCTCCAACAGGCTTTTCCTGATACGCAGATCATCACCCAGAACATCGATGACCTGCACGAGCGAGCAGGGGCGAAGAACGTAGTGCATCTCCATGGCGAGATCACCAAACTGCGCTCCTCTATCAACGAGACCGCTACCGTTCCTCTGGAGGGCTGGGAGCAGCACTACGGCGATAAACACCCCGATGGCTCGTTATTGAGACCGTATATCGTGTTCTTTGGCGAAGGTGTGCCGTATTTTGACGAGGCATGCCGCATCGCTTCTACCGCGGACATCATGATCGTCGTAGGCACGAGTCTCAATGTCTATCCCGCTGCCTCGCTGCTGCACTATACCAAACCCGGTATTCCTGTCTATTTCGTGGATCCGGGACAACCGGAGTTCGGCGTTTGGGCGGATCATATCACCCATATTAAGAAAAAAGCCACTGAAGGCGTTCCCGAACTCGTGGAGAAGTTAATTAATAATGAATAATGAATAATTAATAATGAATAATTAATAATGAATAATTAATAATTAATAATTAATAATGAATATCTCGCAGCGATCTAATAGTGAATAGGTCTGTACTCTGTCAGTTCAACGGTCTTAAAGCAAAGCGGTCTATATGAGGTTTTTAAAACGAATATTACTATGGTTAGGCGTCATGGCGGTACTCACCATGCTCGCCATGGGCGCATGGATAGCGGTCAACGGCAACTCGCAAACGACGGAGGGACTCAAATGGTTGCAGTTCTTTCAGACCGTAGGTACTTTTCTCCTGCCGCCTATCTTCTGCGCATGGCTCTGGAGTGATAACCATCGTCCTTTCGAGTGGTTGAAACTCAACCAAGGAGCTGACGTTTGGTCTTTCGCTTTAGCGATAGGCATCATGGTGTGTGCGATTCCGGCTATCAACCTCTTAGCCGACCTCAACAGCCGTATCGAATTGCCGGATTCTCTCGATTTCATCGAAGAAAAACTGCGTGCCATGGAGGCGTCCGCTGCCGTGCTGACGGAGCGATTCTTGCAAACGGATACCATCGGCGGACTACTCATTAATATCGGTCTGATGGCGCTTCTGCCTGCTCTTTCGGAAGAACTCACGTTTCGTGGTACTCTCCAACAGACTCTTGCAGACGGTCAGAAACCCACTGCCGCCATCTGGGTGACCGCATTCATCTTCTCGGCGGTACATATGCAGTTCTACGGATTCATCCCAAGGATGCTGATGGGAGCGATGTTCGGTTATATGTTCGTGTGGACCGGCACTCTCTGGATACCGATGGTGATGCATTTTGTCAACAACAGCCTTGCGGTGCTCTTCTATTATTTTTTGGGACAGTCCGCAACCGGTGGTCAGTCTTTGACGGAAACAAAAAATATCGCCGACACGTTAGGTGCCGGCGATACATGGTGGATAGGCGTTCTCAGCCTCCTTATTACATGTCTGGGTCTACTAAGATTCTACCGCAGAACTCGCACACGAGGATTTTCTTGCGCGTGCGGATATCCAACTGACGCTGTGCAGGGATCTTAGCGTGGCAACCACCGCAGGAGTCACGCTCCACCTTCACTACTGCCAAACCATTACGTGCGTTCTTACGAATACGGTTGAAGGCTGTCAGCAGACGCTCGTCAATCTTCTTCGACAGATCAGCTGCTTTGAGCATCAACGACTCCATCTCAGCTTTGGTCTCTGCTAAGATCTGATCCAACTCCGAACGTTTTTGGTTCAAGTCCACCGTACGCTCTTCAATCGTCTTGGTGGTGTGAGCCTTGTCTGCGATACGAGCCTCTAACTCCTGCGTGAAGTATTTGATCTTACGCTGCGAAGCCTCGATCTCCAACTCCTGATATTCGATCTCCTTGTTCAGGTTATCGAACTCGCGGTTGTTACGAACGGTGTTCTGCTGCTCTTTGTAGCGCGAGATAGACGCATTCGCGTTCTCGGTACGTACGCGGTGATCGGAGATCTGGGTCTCACACTCTTTGATCTCATTCTCGATATTGGTCAGACGGGTCTTCAGACCTTCCACTTCGTCCGACATATCTTTCACTTCCTGGGGCAATTCGCCTGCCAGAATTCGCAACTCGTCGATCTTTGAATCCACTTGCTGCAAGTCGTAGAGCGCTTTGAGCTTGTCCTCTACGGTTAGTTCTTTTACTCTTGCCATTCGCGTGTAGCTATCCTCGTACATGTACCAAAACTACGTTTTAGTAGTAAGTACTCGGATGCATCCGCTCTTAAATCGAAATATCGTTTCACTAGCATTTCGATTTAGGGGATGCCCCTCCAAGCCACTCAGGAGGAATAAATATTAATATATGTTTTATCTGTTTTACTGATTATACATTGGATGCCTAATGGCGCTAATATATCTTTAAATATCTCCCGTGCGTGCCTCTCGGAGTACCAATGGTCGATATCTATCAGTCCGATCCGTCCCTCTGCATCTTGGAACTCATGGTATTTGCAATCGGCAGTAATATACACATCGGCTCCCTGTCGGATCGCTTCGTCGATAAATTCCGCCCCCGAACCACCGCATAAAGCTACGGTTTCAACGGAACTTTTCGCCGCACGGGTGTATCGCACGTACGTACAATTTAGTATATTGTGTACATGCGCGATAAAAACATCATACTCCATCGCCTTAGGCAACCGTCCAATGACGCCCAAACCGGTCTCAGGACTTTCTCCTTGTACCAATATCCGGTAGTCTTGTATTCCCAATTTATCTGCCAGACGAGTATTGATGCCGCCGATGACGCTATCCAAACTGGTATGGGCGCTATAGATAGCGATATTATGCTTGATCGCTATCTCCACCACACGCGCCTGCGGCGTTTGACCGCACACCTGTTTGAGACCATGAAAAAGAAGGGGATGGTGACTGATGATCAGTTGACAACCACCTATAATAGCCTCATTGACCACATCCTCCGTGATGTCTGTGGTCAAGAGAACGGACTCAATGTCACGTCCTGTGTCACCTACCTGCATTCCCGAGTTATCCCATTTCTCTTGGGCACTCCGTGGCGCTACAGATTCTATGCTATGGATAATCTCCCTGAGGAGCACTTATTCTTTTTCTTCAGCTTCTTCTTGGATGCTGAAATCGGTAATACCTGCTTTTACGAGGATGTTATACCATTGGATGAGTTTGCGGATGTCGGAAGGATAAACGCGGTCACGATCCCAGTTAGGCAGCACCTCGTCAAACCAAGCCTGCAACTCTGCATTGCTTGCTTTCTTCGGATCCATGGCTACCGGCTTCAGACCCTCTTTCTTGCCTGCATTGGTCAGTACCTCGCTTAACGAGATGTCATCTGCGTCCGTGAACATCGACACATCGCTCAGCGCTACGATCTTATCACGCGCATAGGTCGGCGTACGTTTGCCGTCCACCAGACTCTCTACAATCAGCATATTGTTGCCGCGACTTACCAATTTATACAAACCCGGTTTACCGGTAATAGCAAGAATTTCTCTTAACATAATTCTATTCAGTTTTCAGTTTTCAGCTTTCAGAATTCAGATTTCTTATCAAAATCGGGTGCAAAGGTACAACAAAATTTTCAAATATGCAAGTATTTGACCAAAATAAATCGTTTTTGACACGTATTTTGATAAATACGCATAAAGTTCGCGTGCTTGCGTAGGTGTACGAAAATGTGGAAAAATTGACGGAAATGACGAAAAGTAACGCGCGCACTTGCGTACATCGATTTTTTTTAGTAACTTTGCACCGCAAAACATGGGCACGTTAATTTTTAATCATTTAATACTTAAAACTATGGCAAAAAAGGCATTGAACAAGTGGACCGCGCCGAAGAGCGTCGCTCCCGAGAAAATCATTCAGTTTGGTGAAGGTAACTTCCTCCGCGCTTTCGTGGACTGGATTGTATGGAACATGAACGCAAAAACCAACTTCAATGGTTCGGTAGCTGTTGTACAGCCTATCGACAAAGGTATGGTAGAGTGGCTCAATGGACAGGACTGCTTGTATCATGTGAATCTGCAGGGTCGTTTGAAAGGTGAGGCTGTGAACTCCCTCGAGCGTATCGACGTCATCAGCCGCGCCCTCAACCCGTACACCCAAAACTGGGCATTCATGGCGCTCGCTGAGCAGCCGGAGATCCGTTTCGTGATCTCCAACACCACCGAGGCCGGTATCACGTTTGACGACAGCTGTAAGTTCACCGACGCTCCCGCTTCTTCCTATCCGGGTAAGCTCGTACAGCTCCTCTTCCGTCGTTATAAGACCTTCAACGGCGATCCGACCAAGGGTCTGATCTTCATGCCGTGTGAGTTGATCTTCCTCAACGGTCACCACCTCAAGGATTGTATCCGTAAGTACATCGAGCTCTGGAAGGACGATTTCGGCGCTGACTACGCCGGATTCAAAGAGTGGTTCGAGAAATACAACTACGTCTGCGCTACCCTCGTGGATCGTATCGTACCGGGCTTCCCGCGCAAGGACATCGCTGAGATTCAGGAGAAAGTAGGTTACAACGACAACCTCGTTGTACAGGCTGAGATCTTCCACCTCTGGGTAATCGAGAAACCGGAGAATATGTCGATTGCTGAGCTCGAGGCTGAGTTCCCTGCTAACAAAGCAGGTCTGAATGTCCTCATCGCTGAGAGCGAGAAACCGTACCACGAGCGTAAGGTGACCCTCCTCAACGGCCCGCACACCGTTCTTTCACCGGTTACGTACCTCAGTGGCGTGAACATCGTTCGCGATGCTTGCAACCACGAGATCCTCGGTAAGTACATCCACAAAGTGATGTTCGAGGAGCTGTTGGAGACCCTCAACCTGCCGAAAGACGAACTCAAAGCATATGGCGAGAGCGTATTGGAGCGTTTCAACAACCCGTACGTAGATCACGCTGTGACCTCGATCATGCTCAACTCCTTCCCGAAATTCGAGACTCGCGACCTGCCGGGCTTGAAGGTTTATCTGGAGCGTAAAGGCGAGCTGCCGAAGGGCTTGGTACTCGGTCTGGCTGCTATCATCACCTATTACAAGGGCGGTACCCGTGCTGACGGTGCTCCTATTCAGCCGAACGATGCACAGGAGATCATGGATCTGCTGGCACAACTCTGGGCTACCGGCGATACCCGCAAAGTGGCAGAGGGTGTGCTCGGCGCTACCGATATCATCTGGAAAGAGTCCAAAGAGGACCTCAATAAGATCCCGGGTCTGACCGACATGGTGGTTAAATTCCTCGATGAAATCGCAGCAAAAGGCATGCTCGAAACTGTTAAAACGATACTCTAATTTACCATTTTATCATTTACCATTTGTTCATTTATTGGTTCATTTAGCCATTTTTCAATGACTCATTTTTTCCAATGATAAAATACATGGTACATGGTAAATGACCAAATTGTAAATCAATATGACCAATATTCTTAAAATCAATCCGGCGGACAATGTGGTGGTAGCGATACAACCGCAGACCGCCGGTGCGGTTATTGAAGTCGATGGCAAGCAAATCACGGTGCTCGAAGATGTTCCTGCCGGACACAAGATAGCCATCACCGATCTCGCTGAGGGCGAGAACGTCATCAAGTACGGTTTCCCGATCGGTCACGCCAAAGAGGCTAAGAAAGCCGGCTCTTGGATGAACGAGAACAACATCAAAACCAACCTTGCGGGTCTCTTGGAATACGAGTATCACCCCAAAGAGGTTGTTTTGAACATCCCCGACGAGGGACGTACGTTCATGGGTTATCGCCGCAAAGACGGTCAAGTAGGTATCCGCAACGAGGTGTGGATCATCCCGACCGTAGGTTGCGTAAACGGTATCATCGAGCGTTGCGCTGATCGTTTGCGTCAGGAGACAGGTGCGGATAATATCTTCGCATTCAAGCATAACTACGGCTGCTCGCAGCTTGGTGACGACCACGAGAATACGAAGAAGATCCTGCGTGACATGATCCATCATCCCAATGCAGGTGCTATCCTCGTTGTCTCGCTCGGTTGTGAGAACAACCAGCCGGATGTCTTCAAGGAGTTCTGCGGCGAGATTGACGAAGATCGTGTGAAGTTCGTCACTACTCAGAAGATACAGGGCGATGAGGTAGAGTACTGCATGCCTATCCTGCGTGAGTTATACACCAAGACTCTGCATGACAAACGTGTGGAAGTGCCATTAAGCGAACTGCGCGTAGGTCTCAAGTGTGGCGGTTCGGACGGCTTCAGCGGCATCACCGCTAACCCGCTCCTCGGCGTACTGAGCGATTGGCTCGTAGCGCAAGGTGGAACGACGGTTCTGACCGAAGTGCCGGAGATGTTTGGCGCAGAGACGATCTTGATGGATCGTTGCGCTAACCGCCATCTCTTCGACCAGACGGTACACCTCATCAATGATTTCAAGGACTATTTCCTCTCGCACGGCGAGCCGGTAGGTGAGAACCCCTCTCCGGGTAACAAAGCCGGTGGTATCTCGACCTTGGAGGATAAAGCCCTTGGTTGCACCCAGAAATGTGGTAAGTCCCTCGTTCGTGGTGTGATGGCGTACGGTGAGCGTCTCCAAGTGAAAGGCTTGAACCTGCTTTCCGCTCCGGGTAACGACCTCGTAGCTTCGACCGCTTTGGCTTCCTGCGGCTGCCATATGGTACTCTTCACCACCGGTCGCGGTACGCCGTTCGGCACCTATGTACCGACCATGAAGATCTCCACCAACTCGGCGCTCTATAACAACAAACCGAACTGGATTGATTTCAACGCCGGTGTTATCGCCGAAGGCGAACCGATGGAGCAGGTAGCTAAACGCTTTGCGGACTACGTCATCGAGGTAGCTAATGGCGCTAAGACCAATAACGAGAAGAACGGTTATCACGAGATCTCCATCTTCAAGAATGGTGTAACGCTCTAAACAGAGTTTGTACCAATGAAAAAATCGCTCCTCATCGGGGCGATTTTTTCGTATTAGTACTTACTATCAGAAGATCAACTCGGCCAACAGGTACGCCACTGCGGTGGAGACGGAAACAGAGATGAGTCCCGGCATCATGAACGAGTGATTTAACAGATACTTACCGATCTTCGTGGTACCCGAGCGGTCGAAATTGACAGTCGCTACATCGGACGGGTAGGTCGGAATGAAGAAATAACCATATACCGACGGCAGTACGCCGAGCAGCACCGGTCCCGGGATGCCTAAGGAGTAGGCGAGCGGTAACATCGAAACCACTACCGCGCCCTGCGAATTGATCAGCATCGACACGAAGAAGAAGACCAGAGCTATTGACCATGGGTATTTGGCTACGATGCTCACTAATATGGACTGTATCTGAGGCATAAAATGACTAAAGTAGGTATCCGCCATCCATGCGATACCGAAGATAGCCACTACAGCTGTCATACCTGCCTTCCAGACCGGTCCGTCCACCGCTACTTTGGGATTTGCTTTGCAGAAAAGCACCATCAGCGCTGCTGCGGAGATCATCAGAATCTGGATCACATGGTTCATCTTAAGGTCTTCCTCTGCGAGTTCCGTCACCTGATCTATCTGAATACCCGCATCAGCCAGCTGCTGGGCGGAGATCATCACGCCATCGACAATCTCCACAGGCTCTGCGCCCTTGACGGCTTTGATGGTGTCATAGTCGGGCAGCAGATTCGGGAAGATAGCAAAATTGATGATGAGCAGCAATGCGCCTAAGAAGATAAAGACAGACGCTTTGGCGGATTTGGAGATAGTCGCATTGAGAGAAGTAGCCGACTCTCCATAGATATATTCCCTCTGTTTGGGGTCTTGTAGCTTGGCTTGAAACTCGGGATCTTTGTCCAGATCCTTGCCTCGTTTGTAGGACGCTGCGGATGCGGCTATCAGTCCGCAAATGCAGGCAGGTATATTCACCATCAGTACCTGAGGGATGGTTACCTCAAAGCCGTTGGCGTTACTGATCGCAACAAAAGCCACTACTGCTGCCGCTACCGGCGAACAGGTGATACCTACCTGCGCCGCTACAGAGGCTACAGCACACGGCCGCTCCGGACGGATGCCTTTCTTGAGCGCTATATCACAGATGATAGGCATAAGCATGTAAACCACGTGTCCCGTACCAACGAGGATGGTCAGAAAGAACGTCGCAAAAGGCGCGAGGAAAGTGATGTTGTTGGGATGTCTGCGCAGCAGTTTCTCCGTCAACTGGATGAGCCATTCCATACCTCCGGCTGCCTGCATGATGCCTGCACAAGTGATGGCGGCAATGATGATGAGGATCACATCAATAGGCGGATTACCGGGTTTGAGCTGGAAACAGAACACCATAACAGCCAACCCCAGACCGGAGATGGCACCGAGTGCCAAGCCACCGTGACGCGAACCAAGCCACAGCACGAAAAGCATCAGCACAAAAAGAACAATCATGAGAATCATAGGTATATAGATTTAAATCCGCCGCAAAATTACAAAAAATATCTCACACATGCAAACAAAAAGTCAATTTTTTTATCTAAGGTACATTTTTTTTTGAAAATACACGTTCTCTTTTGCATATGTCCCTAAAAAACGGTAACTTTGCACTCGCTTTACAAACATCATCCAAACGAACCATTTAGAGATATACCTATGCGTCTAAGATCATTCCTCTTGAGCCTCTTTTACCCGCGCACGTGCCCGATGTGCGATGAGTATATAGGTGAGGGTGAACCGGGAAAGGAGATCCCGAATGGTAGTTTGTGCCCTCAGTGTTTAGCGGAACTGCCGCGTACAGAACAAGCGGAAATACGGGAGAACCTGACGGAGATGGCGCTTACGCGTACCAATTCGCTTTTCGTACGCGATCCCGGGCAACAGATGATGAGGGTTAAGAAAGCGATGCATTTGGAGCGCGCGGCAGCATTCCTTTTTTTCGACAAAGAGGATCCTATTCGGGATGTCGTTCATATTATGAAATATAAGGATCGCCCTGAGATAGGTTACCAACTCGGACGGCAGGCAGCGATGGAGATGCAGTACGCGGATTTCTTCGATGAAATCGACGTAATTGTACCTATGCCGCTCCATTCGAGACGTATGGGTGAGAGAGGTTATAACCAGTCGGAATATATTGCCCGAGGTATCAGTGAGGTTACCGGCATACCGGTAGATACCACCCATGTGACCCGCATCAAGAATACACCTCAACAAGCTAAGCAGCGAGGCCGCGACCGTAAAGACAATGTAGAAGGAGCATTCACAGTCAATCATCCGGAGCAGATGTACCATAAGCATATTCTATTGGTTGATGATTTGATGACTACCGGTGAAACCGCCAAATCGTGCCTCCGTGCCATGAAGCGTTTCAGAGGAGCCAAGTTCTCCGTCTTCGCCCTCTGCAAAGCGCGATAAATTGACTAAAAAGATAGAATGAGTACAAAAAATTTGCATATATGCAATTTTTGTTGTATCTTTGCACCCGCATCATTAATAACTAAACACATATGTATTCAGAACGAGACAGAAAAGGCCCGTCGCTCCGACGCGGATCCATTGAAGTAGTGTGCGGTTCGATGTTCTCCGGCAAGACGGAAGAACTCATCCGCCGCATGAAACGCGCTAAGTTTGCCAAACTACGTGTAGAGATTTACAAACCCGCTATCGATGTGCGTTATAGCGAGGAGGATGTGGTCAGCCATGACCGCAATGTGATTCAATCTACACCGGTGGACAGCAGTCAAAACATCCTGCTGATGGTCGATGATATCGATGTTGTAGGTATTGACGAGGCGCAGTTCTTCGATATGGGTATTGTGGATGTATGCCGGCAGTTGGCGGATCGTGGTATCCGCGTGATCTGTGCCGGTCTGGATATGGACTTCAAGGGCGTACCTTTCGGTCCGATGCCAGCCCTGATGGCGATTGCCGATGATGTATATAAGACACATGCTATCTGCGTCAATTGCGGAGACTTAGCTTGGGTGAGCCATCGTCTCGTAGCTTCCGACAAACGTGTGCTGCTTGGCGAAACGGACAGCTATGAACCCCTCTGCCGTGAGTGCTATAACAAAGCCGTGGCTTTGGAAAGTTAAAGGCGAAAGGTTAGTGGATTAGTGGATTAGTGGATGAGAGGATGAGAGGATGAGAGGATGAGAGGATGAGAGGATGAGAGGAATATGGGATATTAATTTTTAATTTTTAATTATCTCCTACGTTGATATCATATTGCCCCTTGCTATCCGGGATTGTTATACGTATAGCGTGCCGGATGGAATGGATGTACCTGCACCCGGTACACGAGTCATCGTGCCACTGATGAAACAAGAGGTGAGGGGGGTTGTCTTACGCGAACATACGGAACCGATAGACAAGTCCTTTGAGGATAAGATTCGCCCGATTTCATCGGTAGTAGAATCGGCTCCGACGGTGTCCAAAGAGCAGTTGAATTTATGGCAATGGATGAGCGGGTATTATATGTGTACGCTGGGTGAAGTGATGTCAGCTGCTCTGCCTAAAGGATTGGATAACCGACTTGTGAATCCGCCTCAACGCCGCCGCATGACTCTCAAACCTTATACCGGTCCCATTGAACCTATGCACGAACTTTCGTCTGCGCAGGCAAAATGTGCCGATGAAATCGAAAGTTTATGGCATTCCGGCAAGAAGATCGTACTGCTCCATGGTGTCACCTCCAGCGGCAAGACGGATATCTATATCCACCTCATTGAGGAGCAGCTTCAGCAGGGTAGGAATGTACTCTATCTGGTGCCGGAGATCGCGTTGACGACTCAATTGACTACCCGTTTGCAGGCGATCTTTGGAGACAGGCTGATGGTCTATCACAGCCGTTTCACGGATGCCGAACGTGAACAGTTATATCATGCAGCAGCTAAGAGCGAACCGCATGTAGTGCTCGGAGCGCGCAGCGCTGTCTTTCTTCCGGTGCCTAATATAGGTCTTATCATCGTGGATGAGGAGCATGAACCGAGTTATAAACAAGCGGAACCTGCGCCTCGTTATCATGCTCGCGCTGCGGCTATCATGTTAGCTCAGTCGTATGACGCCAAGGTGCTCTTAGGTACGGCTACACCCTCGGTGGAATCGTACTTTTTGGCACTCAAAGGGGTGTATGGGCTGGTTTCTTTGACAGAGCGGTTCGGAGGTGCCGAGTTGCCGGATATTCACCTCATTGACCTCCAGCGCCAGTATACGCGCAAGGAGATGTACGGTCATTTCAGCGACCCTTTGGTAGAACGTATTAGGCAGACTCTGGCGGAGCATAAGCAGGTGATCCTGTTTCAGAATCGCCGCGGATATGCACCGCAGATACAGTGTACGTCTTGCGGTCAACCGCCCCGATGCGTGCAATGCGATGTGCCGATGACGCTGCATAAAAGGGAGAACGAGTTACGTTGCCATTACTGTGGCTACCATATGCCGGTTCCGCCAGCTTGTCCGCATTGTGGCGGGGAGATGAAGATGATAGGATTCGGTACCGAACGCATCGAAGATGAGATACAGACTCTTTTTCCGCAGGCTCGTGTGCTGAGAATGGATCTGGATTCTACCCGTAATAAATCCGCCTATCAGGATATCATCAATGCGTTTGCTAACCATGAGTGTGATATATTGGTCGGCACGCAGATGATCACCAAAGGACTCCATTTTGATGACGTCCGTCTGGTGGCGGTGCTGAATGCTGATCCGCTCTTCAATCAGCCCGATTTCCGTGCCTATGAGCGGGCATACCAGATGTTGGAGCAAGTGGCTGGACGAGCCGGACGCAAAGGAGCGAAAGGGGAAGTGTGGATTCAGACTTTTGATACCGCCAACAAAGTTTTGGACTTTGCGCGGCATCATGACTACGAAGCGCTCTATCGTCAGCAGATAGGCGAGCGAAAATTGTTCAATTATCCGCCGTTCTACCGCGTCATCCGTCTTCAGATGCGGGATCATAGCGGAGTACGCGTACAAGCGTATGCTACGCAGCTCCAAACTTATCTGAAGCAGATTTTCGGTCCTCGCGTGTCTGCGGTCATCGTTCCTTTTGTAGAGCGCGTACAGGCGTATACAATACGCGAGTTGACGCTGCGCATCGAGAGCGGTGCTAATATGGGAGAAGCGAAACGCCGATTGAGAGAGGCAATAGATCATATTTCCTCGGTTTCAACGAATAAAAATGTGAAAGTCATTGTGGATATCGATCCGCAATAATCTGAAATCTGAAATCTGAAAACTGATTACTATATATGATAGAAGAATCGAAACGCAGAGTAGCGTATATCAATGAGATGATTGAAAGCGGTCATGCCGCTGAACTGGTAGCCGAAGGCGAAGCCTATCATGCGCAGCAGTTGGCACGTATAGCCGATGAGATCTGTGCGCGCGGAGCGCGAGTAGTGCTGATAGCCGGTCCGAGTTCGAGCGGAAAGACCAGTACGAGCCATAAACTGTGTCTGGAACTGCTCTCGCATGGCAAACAACCGGTAGCGCTTTCTTTGGATAACTGGTACCTCAACGGCACCCTCACCCCTCTCAAAGTGGACGGAACGAAAGACTATGAGTCGGTCTATGCGATCGACCTCCAACAACTGGAGGAGGATCTCAAGGCACTTGTTGCCGGTAAGGAGATAGCCCTGCCGACGTTTAACTTTGCAGAAGAGCGACGCGAGTATCCCGGTGAGACGCTGGCGCTGGAGAAAGAGGCAGTCTTGGTGATGGAGGGTATTCATGCGCTTAATCCTATTCTGACCCGTCATCTCAGCGATGCGGAGAAATATAAGATCTTCGCTTCTCCGATGAGCCCCGTGTCCTTGGACGGTGAGACGTGGATTCCTACTGCCCAGCATCGTCTCTTACGCCGTATGAGCCGTGATTTCCGTACGCGCGGTAAGACTCCGCAGCAGACCATCTCCGGTTGGCAGGATGTACGTGAGGGCGAGATCAAATGGATTGAACCTTTCCGCAATGAAGCAGATGCGGAGTTTGATACTTCGATGCTCTATGAACTGCCGGCTATCCGTTATGCCGTTGAGACGGCGTTGCAAACCGTACCCGCATCCGCGGATGAATATAAGGTTGCAGAGCAGTTGTTATACTACCTCAGTTTTTTCGAAGGATTAGAGGCGTCTTTTATCCCCAGAACATCTATTTTACGCGAATTTATAGGCGGAAGTCAGTTCAATGTGGCCTAATTTTGCACTTTTTTACATAAAAATGCAAAAAAAATGCCAAAAAATTTGTGTATGTCAGAAAAAAGCAGTACTTTTGCACCCGCTTTCTGAAAAAATAAAAATTAGAGGGTGTTTTTAACCCCGAAAATTTGATTTCTAAGAAACGCATGGCGGGATAGCTCAGCTGGTTAGAGCGCATGATTCATAATCATGAGGTCCCCAGTTCAATCCTGGGTCCCGCTACAAGAAACGTCCTTCGGGGCGTTTCTTTGATTTTGAATCATCACAACCAAAAAAGTCCGCTCATTTTGAGCGGACTTTTCCAAATCTCAATCCCCCTTATCCCACTTGGCATCCGTTCTTGACGGGAGCGGAGACGGTGGTGACAACGAGTTTACCATCCGCATCGACTGCCGAGAGGATCATACCTTGCGACTCGATACCCATCATCTTACGTGGCGGGAAGTTGGCGATGAACAATACCTGTTTGCCTACCAGCACGGACGGATCGGGGTAACTCTGTGCGATACCGGAGAGGATCGTGCGTCCGCCCATACCATCGTCCAGACGGAACTGCAGCAGACGGTCGGACTTCTTCACGTTCGAGCACTCCAAAACGGTAGCTACGCGGATGTCCGCCTTGTCGAACTCATCGATTGTGGTGGGCGCTTTGATCTCCGTCGGACGCCAGTTCTTGAGAGCTTCGGCTTTAGCAGCTTCTTCGTTCTCTTTCTTGATACGCTCCAGACGATCGAGTTGCGCCTGAATAGCGGAGTCTTCTATTTTCTCAAAGAGCAGCGATACTTCGCCTAATGGTTGACCTTCTTTGAGCATGTCAATACGACCTAAATCATTCCATCCGAAGGAGTCATCCAATTGTAACATCGTTTTCAGTTTCTCGGAGCTGAACGGCAGGAACGGTTCGAAAGCCAGCGATAGGTTCGCTGCTATCTGGAGTGCTACGTGCAGCACGGTAGCGGTACGGTTCATGTCGGTCTTGGCGAGTTTCCAAGGCTCGGTATCCGCGAGGTATTTATTACCGATACGAGCGAGGTTCATTGCCTCTTTCTGTGCATCGCGGAAACGGAAATCATTGAGCAGGTCCTCGAGCGTAGCTTTGACGTTCTTGAACTCCTCAATCGTCTGTTTGTCATACTCGGTCAGTTCCTCGCACGCGGGCACGCGCCCGTTAAAATATTTAGTAGTGAGCACGAGCGCGCGGTTGACGAAGTTACCATAGATAGCTACCAGCTCATTGTTGTTACGCGCTTGGAAATCCGCCCACGTGAAGTCGTTATCCTTGGTCTCCGGCGCATTAGCGGTGAGCACATAACGGAGGACGTCCTGCTTTCCGGGGAAATCATCGAGGTACTCATTGAGCCAAACCGCCCAGTTGCGGGATGTGGATATCTTGTCGCCTTCGAGGTTAAGGAACTCGTTGGACGGCACATTATCAGGCAGGTTATAGCCCTGCGCCTTGAGCATAGCAGGGAAGACGATGCAGTGGAAGACGATGTTGTCTTTTCCAATGAAATGGATCATACGGGTATCGTCCTTCTTCCACCATTTCTGCCAATCGCCGTATTTCTCAGGCTGTGCCTGACACAGCTCAATCGTATTGGATATATAGCCGATAGGCGCATCGAACCATACGTAGAGCACCTTACCTTCTGCACCTTCTACGGGCACAGGGATACCCCAGTCTAAGTCACGTGTCACAGCACGCGGCTTGAGACCGCCGTCTAACCATGACTTACATTGCCCATAGACGTTCGGTCGCCATTCTTTATGGTTATTGAGGATCCAGTCCTCCAACCATGCCTGATACTTGTCCAAGGGCAGATACCAATGCTTGGTAGCTTTCTTGGTGAGGGCGTTACCGGTCTCGGCGTTATAGGGATTGATGAGCTCATCCGGCGAAAGGGTAGCGCCGCATTTCTCACATTGGTCGCCATACGCACCGAGCGAGTGACAGCGAGGACACTCCCCTCGGATATTACGATCGGTCAGGAAATGACCTGTCTCCGGATCGTAGAATTGTTCACTGGTCTCCTCAACAAACTGACCGGCATCGTACATCTTGCGGAAATAATCCGCTGCAAACTGATGATGGATGTCGGATGTCGTACGCGAATAGATGTCAAACGACACACCGAAATCAGCAAACGAACGCTTGATGAGCGTATGGTAGCGATCTACCACTTGCTGGGTGGTGATACCCTCTTTACGGGCACGAATGGTGACGGGAACACCATGTTCATCCGAACCGCAAACAAAGAGTACTTCCTGACCCTTGAGACGAAGATAGCGGGCATAGATGTCCGCGGGAACATACACGCCTGCGAGGTGGCCGATATGCACCGGACCGTTCGCATAGGGCAGTGCTGCAGTGATTAAAGTGCGATTAAATGCCATATTTTGTGTAATTTTTATACTAATTTGCAAAAAAAACGTTTATTTTCTTGCGTATGTCAAAAAATTTCATTACTTTTGCAGCCGCAAAAGACCACTTGTACCTTTCTTCGAAATCGAAATCGGGTGCAAAGGTACTACAAAAAATCCAAATACGCAAATAAAAACGCTTTTATTTTGCTATTTGCAGGATTTTGCGAAAGTAGCTTCGGGGGAATGCCCGAGGCAAGCGGAGTCCGAAGTACAACAAAAAATTGAAAAATACAAATTATTCCGTGAAAAAACATAAAACATATGGAATTATTTTGCTCGCGTTGCTGCTTTGCGGTGCCGCGAGTGCGAAGGTGAACCATTACGTTGGGGGATTTGCCCAAGTAGGTGAATGGTCGTTGATTCCGTCTAAGAGTGATTATTCCGGCAGCTTCGGTGTTGCCGGTGGTTTAGGTTTTCAGTATGAGTTGCAGGCAGGCAAGACCTACAGCCCCGCACGTTTCCTATTGGATGTAGGAGTAGGAGCTACCGGTGGGTTGACCGCGTATATCCAGAGTAGCAATCGTACGGAGACCCTGTTCGACCAGACTGGTCTGAATCACCAGCCTTTCGACTATGTTTATGAGATCAAGGATCGAAAGGATAAATATACCAACTACGCCGTACATGTACCCCTTATGGTGGGTATCCAATACCGCCGTTTCTATGCTTTGGCGGGTATTAAGGTGTATGCCAATATCTATACGCAGTCGCATTCTTCAGCCACGCTCACTACGTATGGCTTGGATAAGACTATTATTGGTGAAACGGGTGCGAACGATTTGCGAGATATGCCTGAGTACCAGTTCTTTACCGACGAGAAAGTGAAAAGCAATGTCAAAACGACACTGAACTTGGATTTGGATGCCAGCGTGGAGATTGGTGCCCGTTTGGGTATGATCAATTATTCGGTGGGTTACGATGTGCCGAAACGTAAGATGGAGTACCGTCTGGGTGTTTTCTTCGATTATGGCTTGCTGGATGTACACTCCAAGGGTACCAAACCGGCTTTGAAACTGCCGCCGCGATATGAGATAGATCCCCTTTCACCGAACTACGTCTATAAATCGCGCTCGATGATTGACGGTATGGAGATGAACGATATCATGTCCACTAATGGATTTGCCAGTGCGGTAAAGAATCTGGTGGTGGGTGTGAAATTTACAGTCCTCTTCCAGTTGCCGGAGGCTAAGCAGTGTGTCCTCTGTCGTGACGCCTATGTATCATCAGTCCGCGGTAGAAGCGGTGGCGTGAAGTACGAGGAATAACTCGTCCGCTGTCACTTCTCGGATTTCTCCTTCTTTGGTCACAGATATATGACCGGTCTCTTCCGACACTACAATACATGTGGTGTCGGTTTTTTCGGTGATACCTAATGCTGCGCGGTGACGCAATCCGTAATACTGTGGGATTGTTTGGTTTTTGCTTACCGGTAGGATACAAGCGGCAGCAATCATACGGCCTTCATGGATGACTAATGCACCGTCATGCAGCGGGGTGTTCTTAAAGAAGATATTCTCAATTAGACGAGCCGAGACTTGTGCATCCAGCCTCTCTCCGGTGTCAATCACCTCTTTGAGATTGTCCTCTCCGGCTAAAACAATCAGTGCACCGGTTTTTGTGGAAGCCATATGCCGGCAGGCTTGAATGATCTCTAGTACCTGCTGACGCGAAGCAGCTTCGTCTTCCGGATTGCGTTTGCTGAATAGCTGCCATGAAGAGAAACGGGCACCGATTCGGTAGAAGAATAGACGTATCTCGTCCTGAAAGATCACAATCAAAGCGACTGCTCCGACGGAGATGATACGGTCGAAGAGCGCGCCGGTGAGGTCCAGCTGGAAGACAAAACTGACCATGAACCACACGACGATAAACGCCAATATACCCCAGAAGAGGTTCGCAGCACCCGTCTTGCGCAGCAGACGGTATGTCTCGTATAAGATACCTGCTACCAGCAGAATATCAATCAAATCTTTGAATCCAAAGGAAAAAGCCAATATATTCATAATGTATCTAAACTTTCAAACCTTCAAACCAAGCCCGCAGGGCTCAAACCTTCAAACACCCTAATCGTCCTCGCTGTCTCTTGGACATCGTGCGTGCGAAGGATGGTAGCGCCGTGCTCTAAAGCGTACATCTGCAGTGCCTGTGTGGCAGCAAGACAGGTCTCCGGTGTCAAGCCGAGCGGTCTCCACACCATGGATTTGCGGCTCACACCGACGAGGATAGGACGGTCATACTGCTCCAGACTATCCATTTGCCGCATGCAGGCGTAGTCCGCTTCTGTGCTGCCGATGAACCCGAATCCGGGATCAAGGATCAGATCGATATCCCTCATTTCCGGTTGTCGGGCAGGGAGAGTCAGATCTCCGCGTAACGTCCATATATATGGTACGCGCGACGCGCGCACGAGATCGTACATCATTTCGCATCCTCCGGAGATGTCATTGATGATCATCGGTCCGAACTGTTCCAATGCGCGACGGGCTATCTCGGGACGAAAAGTATCCAAGGAGAGGGACGCATCGGGGAAAGCAGCGCGTAAAGCTTTCAGCGCAGGCTCTAATCTTCGCCATTCTTCCTCTTGTTCCACGGGCGTACTACCCGGTCGGGTGGAGCACCCTCCGATATCTAAAATGTCCGCTCCTTGAGACAGCACTTCCTCCGCCCAAGAGCGAATGTCTGTCACTCTCGATGCGGCATAAAAACTGTCCGGCGTCACATTGCCTATCGCCATAATTTGCGCTTTCACGCTGCAAAGTTAGTGCTTTTTTTGCAAAAAATTGACGTTTTTAGAGGAAAAATGCACTTTTTTTTCATTTTTTATCAAAAACGTTCGTAAGTTTGAGAAAAAAGTTGTATCTTTGCAGGCTGAAACGTGTGTACTAATGTGTACGTGTGAGTATGCGCGTAATTATTAGAGCATTTGAATACTATCAAATTATTACAAATTAATATGAAAAACGTAAGCAAGTATCTCTTGATTGTAGCGGTGGTAATGGCCGCAATGTCGTGTAACAAACGTGAGTTGAATACTCGCGTTAGTAACACAACCGGTTGGAATTATTTCGACCAGAAGACGACCAATTTTGAGGCAAACGAAGGAGTAGGTAATGTTAACCCTGTGGGTATGGTGCCTATTCAGGGTGGTACCTTTACCGTTGGTGAGAAAGATGAGTTTCTTACTGCTCCGCGTAACAATGAGACGCGTAGTTTGACTGTTAGTTCTTTCTACATGGACAAGTACGAGGTGACGAACCTGAACTGGAATGAGTATCTTCATTGGCTCGATTTCGTGTTTGGCGCAGTTGCTCCCGAGTTGGTGGATCAAGCCCGTCCTGACCACAAGGTTTGGCGTGAGGATTTGGCGTACAACGATCCGTATGAGGACAACTATTTCGAGCACCCTGCTTTCTCCTTCTATCCTGTAGTAGGTGTTACATGGGAGCAAGCTATGGCTTATTGCCAGTGGCGTACCGACCGTGTGAACGAGATGGCACTCATCAATGCCGGAGCCATCGTGATCCCTCCGTTCGCTGACCTGCAGCCGACGGATGACGAGGCTTATAAGGACGAATGGGAGCAGCAGACCGGTTACGAGATGTTCTCCTATGAGGAGGTTAGTCCCGAGGATCCGGAGCAGACGGTAACGATGTATCGTCCGAGCTACGAGTGGATCCGTGATAAGTTCGTCTTCAATACCGAGAAATACCTCATGGATGATACCTATGTTCCGGAGTACGGCCGTAAACCGAAAACGGATAGCTATGGAGCTGAGCGTAAGGTGAATATCGCCGATGGTATCTTCGTGACGGGCTACCGTCTGCCGACAGAGTCGGAATGGGAGTTCGCAGCTTATGCACCGGTGGCGGGTGAGGATGGCCTGACTATAGAGGGTAAGATCTATCCTTGGTCGGGATACCACCCGCGCGATATGACCAAGAAGAACCTCGGTATGATGCAGGCTAACTTCGTTCGCGGACGAGGCGATATGATGGGTGTCAGTGGCGCTCTCAACGATCGTCATGTGATCACCAACCCGGTGGATGCGTTCTATCCCAACGATTTCGGTCTGTATAACATGGCCGGAAACGTGAACGAATGGGTAATGGATGTATATCGTGAGACTACGTTCCAAGATGTAACGGAGTACAACTCCTTCCGTGGTAATATCTTCAGCCGTCCGGTATTGGATGAGAATGGTAAGTTCGAGATGGACTCTGTAGGCTGCGTGAAGATCACTTGGGGTAAAGAGGATGATAAACGTGACGTGCTCGATGGTGATTTCGCCAGCTTGTTAGAGACTGATTATCCGCTGGATACCGTAGGTGTACAGAACCTCTCTGAGATCAAGACTGACCCGACCGATGTGCTTGCTCCGCGTGTATCGTCGAAGACGCGTGTGTATAAAGGTGGTTCGTGGGCTGATCGTATCTACTGGCTCAACCCCTCTACCCGTCGTTACATGGATCAGGACAAGGCATCGTCCAAGATCGGTTTCCGCTGCGCAATGTCCACGCTGGGTGACCAGATCCCGAGTGATCCGACGCTCTAAATTGTTAAATTGTTAAAACATTAAATGTTATGAATTTTCCAAGTGATATTCGCTATACGAGCGAACATGAATGGATCCGCGTGGAGGGTGATGAGGCGTATGTAGGCATCACGGACTATGCGCAGTCCGAGTTAGGTGAAATCGTGTTTATCGATGTTCCTACGGTCGGTGAGACGGTAGGTCAGGGTGAAGTATTCGGTTCTGTTGAGGCAGTGAAGACTGTTAGTGACCTCAATATGCCGGTAACGGGTGAGGTGCTGGAGATCAACGAAGAGTTGGACGCTGCGCCGGAGCTCGTGAATAACGACCCGTACGGCAAGGGATGGATCATCCGTATTGCTGTGAAGGATGCAGCGGAGTTGGATTCGCTGATGGATGCTGCCGCTTATCAGGCGTCGCTCTAATCTCACGTGTGCGTGAAGCGCGTGCGCGCTAATTTATAAGGAGTACCCTTTCGGGTGCTCCTTTTTTTTGACTTATAGACCTATAATTTAGCCTCCTTTTTGGGTAAAAATACAACATTTTGTGTTCTATCATTCTGTGTAAAAAGTGTAAAGCCAAGTTTACAAAATGCAATTAATTTGAACTTTTTTGTGCAAATTGTTGCAAAAATGGATATTTTTGTGTAATTTTGCGCCCTAATATGCTCTCTTTGGAGATAGAATAATTGTTAATACTTTTATATTATGAAAAAGTTTATCCTTTTTTTGGTAGCTATTTTGGCTATGACCACGACTCTCAACGCCCGTGTTGTGTTAATTGACGAGGGCTTTGAGAATGGTATTTCAGAGGATGTCTGGACGCAGGAGTTTGTGGCAGGACAGATGCCTTGGGCTGTGGAGTCGGAGGCAGAGGGATTGTCTTATCCGTCCAATGTACATGACGGTTCGTATCGTGCCTATCTGCGTAACAACACAACGGAGACCTTGGGTTATAAGACCCGCCTCATCAGTAAGGTGATGGATCTTCGTCCGACGAAGGTATATATGCCGGAGTTGGTGTTCTGGTACGCTAACACCAAGTGGGGTGCCGACTGCGATACGCTCCGCGTGTTGTACCGCACCGGTTCGCGTGCGCCTTGGAAACAGTTAGGCGAGTACGCTCGTTCGGCTTCTACGTGGCAGCGTGTGAAGATCGCCTTGCCGGAGGTAGGTCAGAATTATCAGATTGCCTTCGAGGGAACGGATAACTTGGGTCACGGTATCGTGCTGGATGACATCAAGCTCCAGTCTGCTCCGGAGTGTACGGTGCCCTACGACCTGTCGGTGCTCAATAAGGGTGCAGGTAAGGTGAATCTCTTCTGGAGTGCGAGTTTCGATGCTGATAACTTCGAGATCATCATCTCCCGTGATACGATTGATCCGGAATTGATCGAGGAGATCGAGGTGCTGCATCCGGAGCTGATCGTGTACCACGATCTGGTCAGTGGCGAGGTGACGAATCATGACCTGCTCTTGGAGTCGGGTGAGTTCTACTTGGCATACGTGCGTTCTATCTGCGAGGATGAGAACAGCGCATGGAGCAGCGAGGCGTCGAAGGACGGACCCTTCGGTTTCCGTGTCCGCGTAGCGAAGCAGATTCCGTTTACGGAGAAATTCAATTATCCGTCCTCTAAGAATAGAGACGAAGACTGGTCTTGGGGTAACAACCTCTCTAATGTCATCACGCCGTATGTCAACTCGGCGGCTACGGGTAATGCCCGTGCTAACTTCTCGCCGGATACGACGGCAGCGGTTATTTTTGCGGGTGGACTGAATAAGCCTTCCACTTTCATTCCGGCGGATCGGTATGTCTATTTGGCTACTCCGGCTCTGTCGGATACGCTGAATGCCGATTTTCATATCAACCAGTGCCAAGTGCATTTCTGGTCAACGGTCTATACCTATACCGGTCGTCAGTACGGTCGTAGTATCATGGTCGGTGTGATGGAGGATCCGGAGGATATCACTACCTTCCGTCCGGTTGATACCGTGAGCGTTTGGGGTAATAAGACTTTCCAAGAGAACATCGTGGACCTCAGTTCGTACGATGGAAATGGTGTCTATCTGGCGTTTATCAGTGATTTTGACCGTGAGAACCTCTTCTTCCTCGATAACGTGACTGTGGAGTATCGCAAGGCGGTGAACAAGGTGACGAAGATCAGCGTTAATCCCCGTGATACGTATGCTACGATCTCGTGGGAAGGCAATGCTTCTTCGTATAACGTGCTCATTACCAGTGCTCCGGTTAATCCGAGCAACCCGAGTGCAGACTTGGTGGTTGATCAGGCTTCCGTGACCGGTAATAGCTATCTGTGTCAGGCGCTGGAGGCGGATCATAGCTGGAATGCTCCGTACTATGTCTATGTACAGGCAGCCGGTCAGGACTGGTCGTATCGCTATCCGTTCGTGACCTTGGCTTCGATGCGTGAGATACCGTATGCGTTTGATTTTGAGGCGCGTACGACTCCTACCCGCAAGATCGGAAACCAGCAATGTGCTGTCGGTATGGGTGTCTTCGGCAATGCCGGAACGTACCCTGCTGTGAATGACGGTACCACTTACAGCGGTTCGAAAAGTCTCTTCTTGAGTAAACGAGGCGGTACGGACGCATGGCTCACGCTGCCGATGGTGGAGAACCTCGATAGCGTGCAGGTGAAGTTCTACCTCAGCAGCGGATCGAACGATATCGCTCAGGCTCATGCTACGATTGGTATCATGTCTAATCCGATGGATATCAATACCTTCGTGCCTGTATCGAGCTTTACGCTGAACAGTACCGGATATACGCGTTGCTATGCTAACTTCGAGAACTACTCCGGTCCGGAAGGCGTGATAGCCATCGTCTGGGACGATGTACGTAATATGACGGCAAACACCATCAACTATATCGACGAGATCCTTGTGGAGAAGTTGTCGGAATGTGTGCCACCTACCAATATCGAATTGCAGATAGAGCCGGATGCTGTTACGGTATCTTGGGAGGCATCTGCTCTCTCGGATCAATGGGAGTTCTTCCTTTTCCGTACGCCTATCTCGGAGAGCCAGCGCGTTCATAAGACGAAAGAAGAGATTGCTGCTATGGGCGGTAACGTTTTGGCGGAAACCCTGACGTGGACGAATCCGCAGGCGAAGCCGACGTTCACGTTCGATGAACTCATCCCGCACTCGAACTACTATATCTATGTCCGCTCAACGTGTGACTTGGATTGGTGGAGTGAGATGGCGTTCAGCACGCCTTGCCGCGATGAGGAGTACCCCTACAAAGAGACCTTCGAGGACTATAATATCGGTAGTCAGTCCGTAGGCTGCTGGCAGTTAGCGGACTATTTGGGCGTGGATTATCCGCGTATCTATCAGGCGGGTACGTCCATGAATAGCAATAAGACGCTCGAGCTCTATTCGTCGGGTACTACCCACCGTTCGGTAGCTATCCTGCCGGTTGTGGAGGGTTCGCTGACGAATATGTTGTTCACCTTCGATGTACGTACCGTTTCCACTTCGTCTTCTGCGGAAGGAGTGGTGATCGTCGGTACGATGAGCGATATCACCGATCAGAACACCTTCGTGCCTTTTGATACGCTTCGCGTAGGTGGTTCGTCGTTCCAGAAAGCGCGTTTCATCCTCTCGAACTATGACTTGGAGCATGATCAACTGGCTATCACCTCGGGTCTGGGAACCAACCTCCTCATGAGTAGCGACATCTTGATTGATAACATCGAGTTGAAGGATCCGTCGTGTATCGAACCCTTCGACTTGAAGTTGAATCATCCTGCGCCGCACTCGATCGACGTGACCTGGAGCGGTATATCGGATAACGATACCTGGGAGGTGAAACTGCTGAACAAGTCCGTTACGATCGCGGAGATCAAGAATAATACCTATAATCACGCTTACGATATCGTAGCGGATTCGATCGTGACCGGTAAGCATTTCTATAAAGACGAGTTGGCTGCGCAAAAGAACTATTACCTCTACGTGCGTGCAACTTGCGATGAGGACACTTGGGTAGCGTTTGATGTATATACCACCTGCGAGTTGCTCGATCCGACGAAGGCGAACAAAGAGACCTTCGAGTCCTATTCAGCAGGGCAAGGCAATTATCCGGACTGTTGGACGCTGGGTACCGCTACCGGTACCGGTACGCTGCCGTATATCAATACAATAAACTCGCAAAAGGCGTTGTATATCTATCAGAGCTCTTCTACGGCTCCGCACTGGGCTGCTTCGCCGGAGATCAAGTGTGACTCGCTGGAGTCCATCATTGTCTCTTTCTCTATGAGTGGTTATAATAATGAGGTATGCGTATGGGGTGTAATGACCGACCCGACCGATCTCAGTACCTTCGTGCCGCTGGATTCGATGGCGGGAACGGGTACCTCTAACTTCTATCAGAAGACCGTTGACCTCAGCGAATATGCAGCCCTCATACCGCCTACTGCTAAGTATGTAGCTTGGCGTGCCCGTTACGGCAAAGGAGACTGGGTTTATATCGATGATATATCGTTTGTGTCCAATGCGTGCCCGATGCCGAAACCGAGTATCTCGGATCTGACAACCTCCAGCGTACGTGTCAGCGGTGGTCTCCGTACCAGCGATAACTGGGTACTGCTTGTGACCGATCATTTCGTGAGCGAGGAGAATCTGTCGAACGACAGCTATGTGGTGCCGGAGTCATGGATCATCACCCGTGACACTACGGATAAGAACTCCCTCAAAGTGAACGGTTTGAAAGGTCAGACCAAGTACTATGTAGCAGCTGCTACCCTTTGTAGCGACTCTGTCTCCTCGCAGTGGAGAACGATGTCGTTCAATACACCTTGTGAGGCAATGACTCCCGAAGCCTTGGGTACCATCACTTTCTCGGAAGATGAGGGCTATACCGTAGGTCAAGGCGGTGAGATGCCCTGCTGGATAGTAGGTAGCAAGGCGGAGGAAGCTACCCCGAACTATATCCCCTATGTAGAGGCAAGCTCTTCGACCATGCATAATGGCAGGAACTACCTCAAGCTCTACGACTCGTATTCTTCCACCTCTACTTCGTACATCGGTGCGTATGCTATCATGCCGGAGTTGAATGTGGATGATATCACGAAATACCAAGTCAATTTCTGGGCGCGTAGCTATAACTCGTCCTCGTATAACAGCCAGATCATCGTCGGTATCATCACCGATCCGTCCGACCTGAGTACGTTTGTTGCCTTGGATACCCTCAATCTCAGTAAGAACACTTGGGATCCGTTCAGCGTAGGTTTTGAGAACTACGAAGGTGACTATATGGGTGATTTTGGTTCGAACATCATGTTCCTCAGTGACTTCGGTGCTACTAACTATGCCTATATCTCCGAGATCTCTGTGGATCTCATTCCGCTCTGCCGTCCTATCTCTTCGTTCACGGTGGACACCGTAGGTGAGAACATGGCTATCGTTAGCTGGAAGGGCTATCAGGACAGCTACCGTATGCTCCTCTCTAACCGCGAACTGACCGAGCAGGAGAAACCGAGATATCACTATCTCTTGGATACCATTGTGGATCATTCGGAAGGTCTGGTAATCAGCGACTTGGAGCCTGCTTCTAACTATTACGTTTATGCACAAGGCTTCTGCGATAACGGAGACAGTACCGCTATCTCGATGACCTATGCTGCCTTCCATACCTCTTGTCCTACCGAGGGTGGTGCCGGTCTGCCGTTCTATGACGATTTCGAGAGCTATGAGAGGGGAGAGAAGCAGCCGGGTTGCTGGCAACTTTTAGGATATAGCGGCCTTAATGTAGGATCGATTAGTTCCAATGGTTCGCAGGGTATCAACCTGTGGAGTAACGGCTATATGGTAGTGCCGAGACTGAATGCTGATTTGGCTAACCTCAAACTCTCGTTTGATGCCCGTCAGTATGGCAGCAGCGCTGCTAAGTTCTACGTGGGTGTCATGGCTGATGTCAACGACATCACGACCTTCCAACTCTTGGAGACCTTTGATCTCGCGGCATCTTCTGAGTTTACCCATTGCCAGATGAATCTGGGTGATTATGAATTACCCTATGAAAATCTGGTACTTACCGCCGGTATCGCAAATGTTACACCGGGTAAATATGATGACTGGATTGATAATGTAAGTCTCGAATTATTGGCTACCTGTAATTCTCCGAGACTCACTGCTTCCGGTTCGTCCTTCTATTCTGTATCGATGGATATCAAGCCTTCGAAGAGAGAGGATCACCGTTGGCAGTTAGTAATCCTGCCGGAGACGGAAGCAGCGCTCATCAGTAATATCACCGCTTATCTGGATACTGCCGCAGGTATCATCGTGGAATCGACGCATGTCGAGTTCGAGAACCTGCTGCCTGCTACCTCGTATTATATCTATGCCCGCACCCTTTGCGAGGACGATGATATCAGTGCTTGGACGCGTAATCCGCTCAAGATGAACACCTTGTATTACTATCATGACTCCTACTTCTTCGGCTTTGAGAATAATACCGGCAAGGCACCGGAAGCGTGGACACGTAGTGTCAACTCCGAGTCCGACAACTACTATATCCATCCTGCTTTGGCTACCGGCAGAGACGGTATGGGAGCCGAGACACAGTCGTTCCTCTACTACCCGCATAGCCGTCAGAATATCGCCGACTCCATCGGTTACAGCCGTACCGAGAACGGTGCCCTGTTGATGCACGCCAAGGATGGTTTCTACGGTGGATATATCGTCTTCCCGAGTCTGGGCGAAGCTTCTGACCGTTCGTTCGAGTTCAAGGTTCGTCCGGGATATCATGACAAGAAGACCGACCGTATCGCTTATGCTACGGAGGGTCTGATTGAGATCGGCGTGGTGGACAAAGGTCGTACCTTCGACACCTATCAGTCGCTCGCATCCGTTCGTATCGCCAAACCGAGTACGACTACCAAACCGACGAGTAAGAACAACTACCTCTATAGTTTATATACCTTGGATCTGGATTCGGCGCTCATCGCGGACAAACAGATCGTGCTCCATATGCCGAAACAGCCGTCTGACAGCGCGTTCCTGCTCTTCGATGACGTGACCCTCGGTGCCACCAAGGGCTTTAGCTTGGTAGCGCTCAAGAAGATCGTTGCCGATGGTGAGAGTGCTTTGGTAGAATGGCAGAACATCGGCGGTCCGTGGAACCTCTATATCGAGACGCCGGACGGAACGATCGTGCAGCAGTTCTTGAACCTCAACGGTGTCACCGCACAGGAAGTCAATAACCTCGAGCCGCAGACCGATTATATCGCCCGTCTGGAGAGAGCCGGAGCAGCTACTACCGAGTCCAAGAAATACGTGACGACCGATAAGTTAGCGTTCCGTACCCTCTGTCAGCCGCTCGATCCGAAGGGTGATGGTGCTTTCGAATGGAGTTTCGATGAGGCGTATGACTACGAAGCCAACGATGTCTTGGGAGGCGATGTATATGACTCCCTCTACCTCAAGCCTATCTGCTTCCAGACCGGTATCACCTATGATAAACCGCAGAACGGCTATCAGTGGCTCATCCAGCGTAAGGGATACGAGTACTACGGTCCGATGACCGGTTATCAGTCCAGCCGTCACTACGAGGCAGGTATGGGCGACACGCACTCCTTGCGCGTACATACCACGGACGCGAACTATAATTCCTATATCGTCCTGCCGGAGCTGAATACGAACCTCCAAACGATGATGATTGAGTTCTACGGACGTTGCTTCGTCAACTACGATCAGTCCTTCGGTACGGTCGCTAACCGCGGTAAGATCGTCGATGACACCTATCTCGGTGCCGCGTACAGCCAGTCTATCGTAGTCGGTACGCTCTCTGATCCAAAGGATCTGAGTACCCTCCAAGTGGTAGATACGCTGACTTATACGTACACCGATCTGACCATCAACGATAATGTGAACAGCGATCCGAAGGGTCTCCATTACTGGGATCTGATGCAGCTGCCGTTGGCAGGTATGCAGGGCAAGTATATCGTCCTCTTCCAGCCTGCTCCGGGTCTGTTCTACCTCGATAACCTCGTTGTCAAACCGGCAGGTAATACGATCTTCAAACCGACGCAGACCAAGACCTCGGATGTCTCCGCTACTTCGGCTACACTTAGCTGGAAGACTTGGCATTCGGATCTCGCTACCGTCGTAGTGGTACTGGATGCAGCGGGTGAGGAGATCCTCCGCGATACCGTCACCGGTTCGCAGTACAGCCTGACCGACCTGGAGTCCTCGATGATGTACCGGTGGTATGTTTACCAGACCAACGGTACGGATGACTCGCAGCCGACCAAACCGCTTGGTTTTGCTACCGACTGCATCGTGAACTCACCGGCTTATACCTGCGGCTTTGAGCCGGAGGAGGGTATGATGCCTATCGCCGGTCAGAAAGCATATCAGCAGACCCTCTGCTGGACCTACAGCGATGCTATCCAAGGCGAGTGGAAGAATCCGTCCTTCGATCCGTTCAACCAGCCCAATAACGCGAACTATGCGTATAGCTTCGAGGGCAACCATGCCGTAGCTATGCACGCTTCCTTCAGCTCGCGTGCCGCTTCCTCCTACCAGCCGTATATCGCTTTACCGGCTATGGATGTGACGGCATACGATACCCTGCAAGTGATGTTCTGGATGCGTCCGGCGTATATCTCTGCTAAGAACGACTCTGTTGTGACTACCTTCACCGGTTCGAGCTACTCGAAGTCCATCGTTGTCGGTACGATGACCGATCCGACCGATGCAGCTACCTTCATGCCGCTCGATACCGTCACCTACGATGGTACGCTCTCGGTATCCGATCAGGCTACGGAGGCGAATAACTGGCTCTTCCAGCAGATGAAAGTGGAACTCGTAGGCGCTACCGGTCCGTACGTAGCCCTCATGACCTCCTCCAAGGAGAAAGGCGGTACTGCCGAGAAGACCGGTGACTACGTTTGGATTGATAATATCTCCTTTGAGCATAAGCAAGAGTGTAAAGATCCGGTGGACTTGACCGTCCTGCAGTTAGGTTCGACGCACGCTGTGCTCACGTGGAATGGAGTGGATTCCGCCGGTAGCTTCCTCGTTCAGGTTTCGACCGATCCGTTCTTCTCCAAAGAGGACGAAATGATCTTCAACGACGAGGTATCTACGAATACCTGCACTGTGAAGGGCTTGACGCCGCAGACCACCTATGTATGGCGTGTTCAAGCGCTCTGTGGTGAGCGTTGGGGTGAGAGCAGCTTCTCGCAGAAGGCTACCTTCAAGACCTCGCGCAGCCCGTATTTCTACGAGCCGTTTGCAGCGACCGTCAGCTCCACCGAGTGGACGTTCAGTAAGTCGCATGCCGATAATATCGTCGATGTACCGGGTAGCGTGATTGTCCGCGGTACCGATAATAGCAGCTTCGCTCGTACCGTCGTTGGCTATGGCTTGGAGGGCGCGCACTACGTAGCGCCGGGTCACTCCACCGACCACCACTGGATGATCACTCCTTCCTTCTACCTGCCGGAGGACGACAGCGTTCACTTCTCTATGGATCTGGCGCTGACCGCTTGTAACTCCGCACACTTGGTGACCGGCAATGCCGTTACCGAGAACGATATGATGGATGACTACTACTTCATGATCATCATCTCCGAGGACGGTGGTCAGACATGGACCGGCAATAATATCCTCGCTAAATGGCAGAATACGAATCCGGAAGGCTCGCAGCTCCGTGACATCCCGTCCAATGGTATGACCGTTCGTTATAGCTTGGCTTCCTATGCCGGCAAGAACATCCGCATCGGTCTCTATCGCGAGGCACGCAGCACCTCTTCGACCGGTATCGCTATCCATGTGGATAATATCCGTCTGGCGTACTTCAAGAAATCTGTGGACTATGCTTCGGGGTGCCAGTACGAGGATATCCAAGTAGGCGACATCATCCTGCCGGGCGATCAGACCACTCCGGGTATCCATGCTTATCCGACTTGCTACTATGTCTCCGATGCGGAAGCTAAAGCAGGCAAGAAAGATAGCGTTCAGCAGCTGGAGATCGAGATCTATCCGGCTATGGAGACGCTCTTCGTAGATACCATCTGCGAGGGTGAGACCTATACCGATCATGACTTCCTGCCTAAGGAGAAGACCGGTACCTATCGCCGCAAACTGCAAACCATCGAGCATGGATGCGACAGTATCGTCACCCTCGACCTCTACGTCAAAGAGCGTCGTTACGGCGATGACGTAGAAGCATCTATCTGCCCGGGTGAGCCGTACGAGTGGAGAGGCAAAGAGTACAACCGTGCCGGTATCTACCGCGATACGATCCTCTCGTCTATCGGTTGTGATAGCGTCCTGACGCTGATTCTGACCAATAACACCTCGAAGGCGGATACGATCTTTGCTCAGTCCATCATCCATCCGGATGAGCTGCCGTTCACTTATCTTGATCCGGCGCATCCGTATGCGTATGGCCAGCAGCCGATCTCTTATCCGGAGGGCACGCCGCAGGGTACGTATGTGGATACCGTCCTTGTCATAGGATCCGAGTGTACCGATGTGCTCATCCATGTGCTCATCATCCGCTGGGAGGAAGCGTTGGAGAACCTCTTCGAGGGTAAGGGCGAGACGCATAAAGTCATTTACCACGACCAGATGTACATCATCTGCAATGACGAATGGTATAATGCCCTCGGTCAGAAAGTCTCCGACCCGCGTCAGTAAATATCCCGTTTCAACCAAAAAAGGGTGTGTCCAACCGGCACACCCTCTTTTGATTTTTTTTGTGTTCATAATCAGCGTGTTATAGGTAGCTTGTCGATAGCGGATCGGTGGCACATCGGGAGCACCTCGTTGGCAATACCTGATCAATTCTCGTGCAGTACAAATACGGTTCAAATGACTTATCTCCCGTGATTGGACCGAGAATGGACCGATGTTGGATCGAGATCGACCCGTTCAAGTCGAGGAAACCGAAGAGTTCTTTTTGGACTTCATTTTTTTGTTCATTTTGTAATGTAAAGTTTGCAAAAATAGATCAATTTGGTATTTTTCGACAAAAAATTTGCACATATCGAAATAATTTTGTACCTTTGCCGCCCAAATTGTATATTATACCTATAATGGAATAATAGTTTAATTAAATTTATTGTTTAACTAATTACTTAAAGCTTATGAGAACTTTTACTCAAAAGATGGCATTTCTGCTGATGACACTTCTGTGTTGTGCAGCTATGCCACAAGCAGTAATGGCGCAAGACTGTGTGGACATAGGCCAAGGCACGGCAGCTGGAAGCAGTTATGTACCTGTGGCTAACTGGTATCACAACAGTTACACGCAGCAGCTCTACACGGCTGATGAGATTAATCATGGTGCAGCAAACATTACCAGTATCTCGTTTAAATACGGTGATGCTACTTCCATGACGCGTAAAATCTCTATTTATCTGGCCAACACGGATGCAGTAAGTCTGTCAAGCTCTTATGTAACAGAGGGTCTCGAAGAGGTCTTCTCAGCTGCGGCTGTCACTTTTGACAACACGTCAGACTGGGTAACGATTGAACTGACTACTCCGTTCGCTTATGATGGGACAAGTAACCTGCTGGTTGCGGTCTGGCAAGATGCAGATGCATCGATAGAGACCGGCTACAGCAGCGGAAACCGTTTTATCCAGACTTCAATGTCCGGCATGGCTCGTTCCCAACAGACCGACAACAGCGGCGTAAGTGCTTACACGCTTGTGGACGGTGTACCGACTACAGGTACTAGCTCTGCTGTTTCTTATCGTCCAAACATCCAATTCTGTTTTACAGGTGGTGGTGTTGGTCCGACTTGCGACAAACCCGAGTCGGTGGAGGCTAACGACGTAACGTCGAACTCCGCAACGATCAACTGGATCGGTTCGGCTGCGGCTTACAACCTCCAGTACAAGGCTTCCGCTGATAAAGAGTGGACGCTGGTCAAGAACCTGAGCGGAACCTCCTATCAGTTGTCTAACCTCGTTTCTAACACGGCGTATCAAGCACAGGTACAGGCTATCTGTGGTGAGAACACCAGCGGTTGGAAATCGGTATCGTTCAGTACGCTGATCGGTCTGCCTTTTGCAGAGCATTTCAATGGTACGTCTGCACCGAGTGGATGGAGTACGTTCACCGGTCAGCTGCAGACTGACGGTTCGGCTACCCGAACCAACAGCAGTTCTTGGTCTTTCGGTACGGCTAATGGTGTCTTTGACAGCCATGCTCGTGTGAACATCTATGGAGGCGGTTATTACAAGTGGCTTCAACTTCCGGCTATTCCTATTCCGGAAATGGAAGAGGGTGATCCGGGATTCCATATGTACTTTAACTTGGCGCTGACGGTTTATTCTTCCAGTAGCTCGGCAGCTCCGACAGCAGGTGGTCAGCCGGATGACCGTTTCCTTGTCCTTGCTTCTATCGATGAGGGTGCTAACTGGACGATTCTGCGTGAGTGGAACAACAGTGGTTCGGAGTATGTGTATGATAACATCAGCAATGCCGGTGAAGAGATTGCACCGATTGACCTGAGCTCGTATGCCGGTCAGACGGTTCTTTTGGCGTTCTACGGTGAGTCCACCGTTTCCAATGGTGATAACAACCTCCACGTAGATGATGTAGTGATCGAGAAGATCCCGACTTGCTTGAAGCCGACTGATCTCCACGAAGTAAGCGGTTCGGCTACCAGCTCGGCGCTGCCTGTAGCATGGACGGCTAATAGCGGCGAGGAAGCTTGGCGTCTCCAGTTCAAACCGACAGCAGATACTACAGATGTATGGAACACGCTGAATATCGCAGCTAATCCGTACACGATTACCGGTCTTGCTGCATTCACCGAATATGAGATTCGTGTCGCAGCGGTATGTACAGAAGAAGATTTCACCGACTATGGTAAGTCGATCATCGCCAAGACCGCAGCGGTTGTTCCGTTCTTCCAGACCTTCGACACCACGACTATGCCGGGTGAGTGGAAACGCTATGAGGCACTGCTGGAGGGTGTTCAGCAAAGTGGTGAACCGCTCGTAGCTTCCACGAAGGGATGGAAAGTTGGTACGCAGAATGGTGTCTTTAGCAATGAGCACCTCTATCTCAATATCAAGGATTCGACCAAATACTGGTTAGTAAGTCCGGTAATCGAGATGTTGGCTGGCTATCAGTTGACCTTTGACCTCGCTTTGACTACCAAAGCCGGTGCTACTCCTACAGCCGTTACCGCTGGTGCGCAGAACGACGACCTGTTCGCTGTTTTGGTTTCCGAGGACGGTGGCGCTTCTTGGACTGATTTAGGTACTTGGGGTAACCAAGGTCAAGGTTCTTCGTTTGACGGTATCAACACCGAGGGTCAGACCGTTAAGTTTGACCTGAGCGAATATGCTAATAAGAGCATCCTCTTGGCGTTCTACGGTGAGTCCACCGAAGCTAATGGTGACAATAACCTGCACATCTCTGATGTGAAGATTGACCTGATCCCGGCTTGTGAGCGTCCACTCAGTATTACGGTCGGTGGTATCACCGGTTCTGCGGCTTCTATCTCTTGGGACGCAGACGGGGACGGTCAGTGGGAGTACGGCTACGTAGCTAATCCTGCGGCTGACTTCGCTCCGGCTGAGACCGATTATACCGGCACAACCGACGTGAAGTATGTCGATCTGAGCGATTTGACTGAGACAACCGATTATATCTTCTTCGTTCGCCGCGCTTGTAGCGAGACCGAGAAGAGTGAGCCGCTGATGAAGACCTTCAAGACCCTCCAGACTCCGGCTGAGCTGCCGTACGATTGGGACTTTGAAGAGGGGAACGGATGGTTGTTCTTCAATGGTGAATTGACCAATAAATGGGCCTATGGTACTGCTACCAGCAACAGCCCGACGCATGCACTCTATATCTCTAATGATAATGGTTTGAGTTATGCTTACTCGCATGCTTATACGACGGTATATGCTACCAAGACCTTCTTCTTCCCTGAGGCAGGTTTGTATTCCTTCTCGTTCGAATGGAAGGCAAATAGCGATGCATACGATTATCTGCGTGTAGCTCTTGCTCCTGCCGCAACAGAAGTGGAGGCAAGTTCTGCATCTACGGCTCCAATTGGTGCCACCTCCTTACCGGATGGTTGGATTGCATTGGATGGCGGTAGCAAATTGTGCGGACAATCTAATTGGCAGCGTCAGTTGAGCGAGGTTGAAGTACCTCAGGCTGGCTACCATAAAGTTATTATCGTATGGAGAAATAACTCGTATACGGGTGACGCTCCGGGTGCAATTGATAACTTCAAGATCAGTCGTTTGACTTGCCGTATGCCGAATGGTTTGACGCTGGGTGAGGTGACCGCTAACTCGGCTGCCTTCTCTTGGAACGATGACGAGGACGGTATGACGTGGGAGTATGCATGTATCCCGACAGGTCAAGAGCCGACCGAGTTCACGGATGTAGATCAGAACTCGCTCCTCGTTGAGGGTCTTAATGAGAACACCAAGTACACCCTCTATCTGCGTAAGGATTGTGGCGATTCGCAGAGCGAAATCGTATCGCTTTCGTTCAAGACCGTTAACCCGTATCAGATTACGGTGAACGAAGGTACTGCGACAAGTTCATATGTGCCTTTCTACGCATACTATGCTGATAGTCACGCGGCTGGTCAGTTCATTATTCCGGCTGCACAGTTGGCTGACATTCAATGGGATTCGATTGTAGCGCTGACCTTCCATACCAGCTCTCAGGCTGAACATGACTTCGGCGACGCTCGTTTCGATGTCTATGTAAGCGAGGTGGAGAATACGACGCTGAGCGCAATGGTTGACTTGACCTCCTTGACGAAGGTGGCTTCTAATAAGGCTTTGGCTGTTGAAGAGAAGATGATGTATGTTCCCTTCGATATCCAGTATCAATATACAGGTGGAAACCTGTTGATTGCTTTTAATCAAACGGTTGCCGGTGAGGATAAATCCTTCACATGGGCCGGTGTTTCTGCGCCGTCCGGTTCGGGACGCTACGAATATGGTACCTATGGTTCAGCGGGTAGCGTTAGCTTCCTGCCGAAGACTTCGATTGACTTCAAGAAGGGTGTTGTTCCTCCTTGTGCTACTCCGAAGAACTTCATGGCTTTGGATACCACGGTTACGACCACTTCTATCGAACTGACCTGGACTCCGATTAGCGCAGAGACCACTTGGGCTGTTCGCTATCGTGAGCAAGGTGCTGAAGACTGGACGGTGGTATTTGCTGCTGCAGATACCTTCCTTCTCGAGGGCCTGAATCATTCTACGATCTACGAAGCTCAAGTAGCTACGCAGTGTGATCCCGAGGATCCGACTGCTATCGGCGAGTATAGCGCATCGGTTACTTTCGCTACCGAGTGTGCCGCTGTGGCTACGATTGAGCAAGACTTCGAGGGCAGTCTCCTCTGCTGGAGCGCTATCCAGGATTCATACGGTTATCCGACAATCCTGTCTAACTATCCGGAAGATGCACATAGCGGAAGCAAGTTCGGTTACTTCGCTTCGCAAGTAGGTTATGATCCGGTAGACGAATATGTTGTCCTGCCTGAGCTAATCAGTCTGGAGAATATGCGTCTGAAGTTCTACGCTTGCAACGATCTGGCTGAGGCTGAGGAGAACGCAACGCTGGTAGTAGGTGTAATGCCTGCAGCAGCTGATACGGCTAACTTTGTAGCGCTCGACACCATCGTACTGACGAGTGCCGTATATGGACAGTATGTTGTTCCGTTCACCGCTTATACCGGCGACGGCAAGTATGTAGCTATCAAGATGCTGGCAGCTGAGACCGCTACGGTTTCGGCTCGTATCGACGATGTAGTCGTTGAGGCTATTCCGCAATGTATGGAGCCGAACGGCTTGGAGGCTGTAGCAGAACTGCTTACCGACAACTCGGCTGTTCTCACATGGGCACCGCAGGGTACAGAGGCTACTTGGTTGGTTCGCTATAAGAAGAGCAGCGAAGAATCATGGGGAGAACCGATCGTAACGACCAATGACTCGTTGTTGATCAGCGGTCTGGAGATGGGTACTTCTTATGATGCACAAGTAGCAGCTTGGTGTGATCTGGAGAATGAAGAGGCCGTTAGTCCGTTCAGCGGTGTGATCAGCTTCACGACGACGTGTGGTGTGATTACAGTTTTACCGTGGAATAATGACTTTGAGAACTATGCAGTAAATAGCATTCCTACTTGCTGGGATAACAGTGCTTCGACTTCCTCTTCTCTTGCTTCTTATCCGTACTACATCTTCGGTGTTTACGAAAGCGGAAACAACAAGATGCTGCGTGCGCACAACTATAGTGCTCAGAGAGGTACATTGTTGATCAATACCCCGGCTATCGTACTGCCGGAAGGTCCTGCATACGAGTTGTCGTTCGACTATTCGCATACGGCTAACTGCGGTGATATGACCATCAAGATCTCAGTAAACGGAGGTGACTTCGTGGCTTTGGCCCCGACGTATGCTAAGAATTCTACCGGTACCAGCTACACGGCTCCGGAAGCATTCGAGGAAGTGGTCATCAATCTGGGTGCATACGCAGGCGATACCATCATGATCCAGTTCTATGCAGATGGTAACTATGGTAATGGTGCTATCTTCGTGGATAACGTAAGTGTTCATAAGGCTCCGTCTTGTGTGAAACCGACCGGTTTGGTTATCTCCGATATCACGGTGGATGGCGCTAAGGCTACTTGGGATAATGCAGAGAACGGCGCATGGCTCTATGCAGTAGCTCTGGCTTCTGCTGAGATGCCGGCTGACTTCATCGCTACCACCGATAGTTTTGCTGTCGTAAGCGAACTGCTGGATAACAGCGACTATATCTTCTATCTCCGCAAGAACTGTGGTGACGAAGGTCTGAGTGAGATCATCTCCGCTTCGTTCCATACCAAGATGGGTCCGGCTGCGGTTCCGTATGCTGATGACTTTGAGGCTGGTAACAACTGGATGTTCATCAACGGTGGTGCGGTCAATGCTTGGGCTTACGGTGAGGCTGCTCACAACGGTGAGGGTACGCATGCGCTCTATATCTCTAATGATAATGGCGCTTCCAATGCATACTCGCACAGTGCATGCGCAGTTTATGCTACTAAGGCATTCCAATTCGAAGACGGATTGTATAAATTCAACTATGATTGGAAAGCAAACGGTGAAAGCTCCTACGACTTGTTGTGCGTTGCACTTGTTCCGGATTCTATCGAAATAGCTGCAAGCTCTACTGGTCAGTTCTCGCTGCCTGAAGGTTGGATTAAGTTGTATGAGGCTACCAAACTGAACTTGTCTTCTACATGGACGTCGGAATCGTTTGATCTGGAGGTGGCAGCTGGTATCTACAATGTCGTTCTCCTCTGGAGAAATGACGGTTCTGGTGGTAGCCAAACTCCGGCTGCTGTAGATAACTTCAGCATCACGAAGATCACCTGTAAGGCGATTTCTGAGTTGACAGTATCGAATATCACCGCTTCTTCGGCTACAATCAACTGGACCGCTGGTGAGGAGGGTCAAGATGCATGGCAGATTGCTTACTCGTGTGATCCTGAGTTTGACCTAGCTGAGGCTACTCTGTATGATGCAGCAGAAAATACGTATGCATTGGCTGAGCTGGCGACCGACACCTTATATACCGTATACGTACGTGCGAACTGCGGTGATGAAGACGGTGTAAGCCTCTGGGCTTCTACTACCTTCCGTACGGCAAAGGCTTGCCAGACTCCGGACAATCTCGCAGCTGCTGATATTACTATCAGTTCCGCTTCTATCAGCTGGAATACCTATGGTCAGACAGGCTTCAACCTGCGCTACAGCCACGGTACGGATACCGTAACGGTTGAGAACGTAGAGAGCCCGTATGCACTCAACGGTCTGGCTGCAGGTACTGTATATAACGTACAGGTTCAGAACGTTTGCAATACCGAGGAGTGGACTCCTGCTATTAGCTTCAAGACGGTTTACGGTGTACCGTACGCTGAGAACTTCGATGCGCTCACGGCTTATCCGACTGAGTGGCTGCGTTACAGCGGTGTCCTGATTGATGATGTGTTAGCAGGTACTGATTCACTGAAGACTCCGGCTACTTCCGGTTGGACCTTCCGCTCGGAGACCGATAAGATCTTCAACAGCAAGCACATTTCTGTAAATATCTGGAGTACCTATAAGTACTGGACGGTATTGCCGAATGTAGTGATCGATGAGAACGTACAACTGTCCTTCACGATGGCTCTGTCGAAGTCCACTACGGCTTACACCGACATCGCTACGACCGGTGTGGATGATAAGTTCGCAGTACTGATCTCTACCGATGATGGTGCTACTTGGTCTGTTCTCCGTCAGTGGGATAACGCTGGATCGGAATATGTTTACAACAATATCGCATTGTATGGCGAGGAGGTAATCCTGAACCTCAGTGCATATGCTAATCAGAAGATCCGCATTGCCCTCTATGGTGCATCCACAACATCGAACGCTGATAACTATCTGCACGTAGACGATGTACTGATTGATCATATTCCGGCATGCGCGAAACCGCAAGCTCTGACGGTATCGGATGTATTGGCACACAACGCAACCCTGTCTTGGGAGTCCAATGCAGCTGCTTGGCAAATTGCTCTGGATACCATCGCAGCCTTCAACCCTGATACGCTGAGTGCGCTCCTTGACGTAACGGAGAATCCGTACACGCTGACGAACCTCCTGCCGTCGCATACCTATTATGTATACGTACGTGCGAACTGCGGTGAGACGGACGGTGTAAGCGTATGGACTGCTCGTCAATCGTTCACTACAACGATTGCTTGTCCTGCTCCTACTGGTCTGGAAGCACAGTTGACAGCTGGTAACGGCTCGATCGCAACCCTCACGTGGAACGCAAGCGAAGCACAGGAATGGCAGGTTGAGTACAGTCTGAACAGCAACATGTCTGATTCGCTCGTACTGAACGTTACCGCGCAGGTAGCTAACCTGACCGGTCTGACCGCTGAGGCTACCTACTATGCTCGCGTGAAAGCAGATTGTGGTGACCTGGATGGTGAGAGTGCTTACAGCGCTGTGATCTCCTTCAAGCCGACCAATCTCTACTCGATCGTCGTAAACGATGGTACGAAGACCAACGACTACGTTCCTGTTTACGGAATGTATGTGGATAATGGTACTACCGCAAGCCAGTTCATCGTTCCGGCTGCTGAGCTCCAAGAGATCATGTGGGATTCGATCACCACGCTGACCTTCTACGCAAGTCAACCTACTTCTAACTGGGGTGCTTCCGAGTTTGAGGTATATATGACTACTACGGAGGACGCTACCCTCGGTGCATTGGTTGACTGGAGCAGCCTGACGCAAGTCATGGTTTCCGGTAACCTCTCTATCGTGGATAACAAGATGGTGGTATCGCTCAGCGAGCCGTTCCATTACACGGGTGATAACCTGCTCATCGGCTTCAAGCAGACTGCTGCAAGTGGTGGCTCGTCGTACTATAGTACATCTTCTTGGTATGGTGTAACTGCTAACGGCGCTTCTATCGGTGGTTACGGTACGGGTAACAACATGGCGCAACGTAACTTCTTGCCGAAGATGACCATCAACTACGTTCCGGGTCAAGCTCCGTCTTGTATGTGGGCTATGCACCTTGAGGTATCGGATATCACGATCGCAGGTGCTACCTTCTCGTGGGATGAAGTAGAGGGCGCTAACTGGGAATACGCAGTTGTTCTCGCATCCTCTAACGAGGCTCCGACAGCGTTTGCTCCGGCTGCTAACCCGCTCGTTCTGGATAACCTCAGCGAGGCTACCGCATACGTCTTCTATCTGCGCAATAACTGCGGTGATGAGAATAGCAAACTCGTATCTCTCGCCTTCTCGACGATTGAGAATATCGAGTCCCTGCCGTACTCAACTTCCTTCGCAGATGCTGCCGGATGGAAACTGGCTAACGATGCGAACGCATGGATCATCTCGGACGGTGAGATCTATATCTCTGATAATAGTGCTACCTATGAGTACAACGATGAGGCTGCTTCCGTTTCGTTCGCTACCAAGCTCTTCAACTTCGAGCAGGGCGGTACCTATACCGTTTCCTACGATTGGAAGTGCGTAGGTGAGTACAACGAAGAGGATGGTGCTATCGACTTCATGCGTGCAGCTCTCGTTCCTGCGGATGTAGTGCTGACGCCGGGTGAGCAACCGTTCGGTCTGACCGCAACCAACCTGCCTGCAGGATGGATCGCTATCGACGAGAATGCCGCTCTGGTAAGCCAATCGGCTTGGCAGCGCAAGTCCGTAGTCGTTCCTGTTGAGAGCGGATTGTATCGCGTAGTATTCGTTTGGATCAACGATGATAGCTTCTCTGACGGTGTACCGGCTGCTATCGACAACCTCTCGATCGTTCATAAGGACTATCCGACGGATATCGAGGGCGCGAACGCAGGCAAGGATACCAAGGCGATCAAGTTCATCCGCGATAACCACGTTTATATCATGCTCAATGGTAAGGTTTATAACGTTACCGGACAGGCTGTCGAGCTGAAATAAACGACTCTCTGCTTCAGTCCAAATCGACTGCATTGCATCCAAAAGAGCTGCCTTCGGGTAGCTCTTTTTGGTTGCTTATAATCCCACTTTTGTTTGTCTATTTTCTACTGTTTTGTCCAAAAGACATTACAAAATGCAAAAAAATGAACAAAAAAGTAACAAAAATTTGTGTAATTGGGATTTTTTTTGTACCTTTGCCGCCCGAATTTTGTTATTATAGAAAAATAGTCTGTGAAACGGTACCTATTCATAGTATGTTGTATGTTGATGAGCGCGGGGATTAGGGCGTTCACAAGGCTTACGCCGGAGACCCACCATTTCGTGGCGCTCCACGGCGATTTGGGCTATTCCGCCCTGCTGCATACCATACCCGGACAGCGTGCCGCTACAGGCGTAAATGCCAATATGGGTATAGACTATCGGTTCTTCCGTAATAATTTTATTCTATCCGTTGGTGCAGAGGGTATGTATGAGCTCAACTCCAATAACCTAAAGGCGGTGGATATGACCGTCCCGATGATGGATACCGAGGGCGATATCTTTCAGATGCATGTGATGATGGATAAGTCCCGCGATAGAAGCCACATGGTCAACCTCAATATCCCTTTGCTCATTGGTGGCGAATGGAAACGGTTCTATTTCCTCGTGGGTCCCAAGGTGTCGATCAATATGTACGGCTCTACCTCCTCCAAAGCGGAATATACCACCTTCGGAGAGTACGAACGCTACTACGATGATTTCTACGAAATGCCGAACCACCAGTTCGAGTCCGGACGGAAGATGAGCAGTAGCAGTATCAAAATGAAGTGGAATTTCAATATCTTGGCGCACGCTGAGATAGGTGCCCGTATCGGACATATGTACAAGCACCAGATGTTCCGCCTCAACCCCGATATGATCCGTATGTACGTTGCGCTCTATGCCGATTTCGGAGTGCTCAATCTCCATTCGGCTTCCAAGACCGACGTAGGTACCTTCGGTTATCGCGAGACAGATGAGGGCGTGCAGTTCTACGTACAGCCGCTGATGCTCAGTAACCTCGCCTCCGGTGCGGTCTTCCGCAATCTCAATGTGGGCGTGAAGTTTACGGTAGCCTTTGAGTTGAAACAGAATTCAAAATCCTATATTTACGATTATCACCGCGTAGAGCGTAACTATCGCAAACGAGGTGGAACACAAGCAATCCATTAAAACGATGAAACGAATCACTTACATACTTTTGATGGCATTGGGCATGGCAGTAGCTGCGCCCGCAGTATCGGTATTGGACTCTTCGGTAGCATCTGTCTATGCAGTGGATGCTCGAGCGAAAGCGAAAGCACAGCGCGAGAAAGAGAAGGCAAAGAAAGCCAAAGAGCGCGAGAAAGCCAAAGCCAAAGCTGCCAAGGAGCGTGAGAAAGCGGCTGCTCAACGGAAGAAAGAGCAAGCCAAAGCTTCTGCGCAGAAACAGAAAGAGCAGCAGAAGAGACAGCAAGCGAAAGCTAAACAGCAGCAGTCCAAAGCTACTGCTAAGGCTTCTCCTGCCAAGACCGCTAAGGCGCAACCCGCACAACCGGCTCTCACCGCTGCCGAGGAGAAGGCGCAGTATATGGCTACTGTAGCGGCTATCGATAAATCGAATGCGAAAGCCAATGCCTATAACAACCGTGACATCGCGCATCGTCTCGGTTTCTGGGGACTCGTCGGATATAGCAAACTCTTCACCTCCGGTATCACCTATCAACCGGCTTCTCAGACGCAGCCGAATGCCTTCGGTTTTGAGTTGAAGGACAAAGGGTTTGTAGGCGGAGGTGCCGGTCTCGGTTACCAACTGCGCTACAAGCAGTTTATCTTCACCACCGGCGTGGAGTTCACGTTCTATAATACCGTCCAGAACCTCTCCGGTTCGGACAACGGCGACATCTATCGTACCTTCGAGATGAAGCCCTATAACACGATGCATTATACCTATGACTTCTCCGGTGTCAGCGAGAAGATCATCGGCGGTTTTGCTCAGGTGCCGATCCTCTTCGGTATGGAGCATAAAAACGTGCCGCTCTTCTGGCAGGCCGGTGTCAAAGTGGGATACGGACTCTTCAGCCGTTCGACGCTGAAAGGCAATCTCACTACCACCATCAAGGATGACGAGCTCATTGCAGGGCTCACCAATATGTACAAACATACCTTGGTGAACGATGAGAAGATCGATCGTCCCGCTAACTCCGTGAACTTCGGACTCAATGTAGCTGCTACGGCGGAGATCGGTATTAACTTCGACCAATGGATCAACTCCAAGGCACGTGTGCGTCTCTCCGTCTTTGCGGACTATGGTGTGCTCAATGCCCTCAGCTACAAGGCTGCCGACGGTGCGCAGGATCTGCCGATGCAGCTGCCTCTCAATAAAGCCGGTGTCAGCCCGCTTGATTATACCGTCAATGCTTCGTATGCTACCACCGCTGCCAAGGATGCCAAAGTCAATCCTTTCCTTGTGGGCGCTAAGATAGCCGTGTGGTTCGATCTGCCGCGTAAGCAGAAAGCTACCCAAGAGTACCCGAAAGCTCCTACACCTCGTATGGGAGTCTATATGTATGATGACAGCTCTGACAAAGCTCTTGGCGGTGTAGCAGTCGAGATTATCAATATGGAGACCGGCAAGAAACTGCAGAAGAACACCAACCGTCAGGGTCTGCTCCAAGGACGTTTTGCTCCGGGTGAGTACCGCGTCTCGGCTACCAAGAACGGTTATTATCCTTCGGATACCATCCTCAAGAAGGTTGAGGTCTTCGATTTCGATACCCTCCGTCTGCCGCTGCAGCGTATCCCGGCACCGGTTATCCCGATGCTGTGCATGAATGTGTATGACGTCCTGACCAACGAACCGATCGAGGCGTTAGCTCGTATCACCGCCCTCAACGACACCGCTGTCCTCTATGCAGCTCAGTCGGCGGATGACGGTTTCATCGAGACCACCCTCACCGAAGGTACGTACGTAGCGCACATGAGTGCTGTCGGTTATATGCCGAAGGATGACACCCTCCGTTTCGTACACGACACACTTGATGTCTTCATGCAACCGATCAAAGAGGGTATCAAGGTCAAGATCGAGAACCTCTTCTTCGCTACCAACAAGACCTATATCCTCCCGCAGTCCGAGCAGTCGATGTCGGATTTGGCGAACTTCCTCTTGGATAACCCGAGCGTGAAGATCCATGTGGTAGGTCATACCGATGCAGTCGGTACGGATGAGGCAAACCAGATCCTCTCCGAAGGTCGTGCTAACTCCGTTCGTAATGACCTCATCAAACGTGGTGTAGCTGCTGAGCGTATCACCGCCGAAGGTAAGGGTGAGAAAGAACCGGTAGCCGACAACGATACCGAAGAAGGTCGTCAGCTCAACCGTCGTGTAGAATTTACCATCACCGACGTCGGCAACGAAGATATACAACAAATTTATTAAATTTGTATTTGAAATTTGATATTTGAAATTTGTCAATCTTAAATAAATAAAATCGTAAATAAATCGTACATCGTACATCTTTAAATCGTACATTATGAAGAGATGGCTCTTCTTACATATAGCCCTTCTGTTCTGTGTCCTTTCTTGGGCGCAGAGTCCGGCGGTGACCACCTTCCCCTACGAATGTAGTTTCGAGGAGGGGGAGGATCTCTCGGCATGGACCTTCAACTATGGTAATAAGACCACGAAGGACCTCTGGATGATAGGTACTGCCGTGCATAGCGAAGGCAAACGTTCGCTTTACGTCTCTTCGGACGGCAAGAACCCTAACTTCGGCCGCAAACCGAATGTGGTGGTCTCCTATCTCCTCTATAAGTTCCCGACGGCTACCAATACCCAGAAATACGATGTCAGCTTTGATTGGAAAGGTATGGGCGACTCTACTACCTCCAAACTGCACGTCATGGTCTGCCGTGAGCAAGATCTGACGGCTGCCGGAAACTTCAATATCGATGCCATCATCAACTCCCCGGGAGGACGTCTGTCCAACGCACAGTTAGGTGCTTGTCAGGCGCTCGGCGAGTCCGGCGAGAAATTCGTTTGCGGTAGCGAGTCGTGGCAGAATGTGTCGCTCACGAATGTAGTGAGTGTCAATGCCGCTAACTCGTCCAAGAACTTTGCATTTATCTTCATCTGGGTCAATAGTAACCAGCAGGATTCATTAGGCCTGACCAGTATCGCTATCGATAATTTCCAGATCAACTCGGCGGCTATCAAGAAGCCGGAGAACCTCATCGTCTATCCGCATTGCGAGGACTCGACACTCATCGTCTCTTGGGAGACCTCCGGTGCAGCCAATGAGTTTGATATCCAGTATCGTAGGGTCGGTGAGACCGGCTGGACGCATGGCGTGAGCGGTATTACCGAAGGACCGGACGGCTTCGTTCGTGAGGATGGTACCCGTTGCACCTATACCCTCAAGCGTATATTGGAGGGCAGCTACGATGTCCGCATCCGTAGTGCTTTCTACGATCCGGAGGAGAACAAGACCCTCCGCTCCAACTATGTCTATGAGTCGATGATTCTCGTCTATTGTCCTGAGAACCACTGTATCAACTATGTCGATCTCTATAGTCCTAATGTGAAATGCACCTATGGTTATCACCCGAATGCGCACGCAGGCGCTACGCCTTACGACAGCATCGGTATCATCGATTTTGGTCCGGACGCTATCGAGAGTCGCCATACGCTTCATGTCGATCCTACGGAGTACGACCCGCGTACGGATACTCTTCTGAAGACCGTGCCCGATGGTGCGCTCGCTTCTGTCCGTCTCGGTAACTGGAACTGGTTCGGAGAGGCGGAGTCTATTACCTATGATATACTCGTCGATACCGCAACGCAAGGTATCCTGATCTGTAAATACGCCATCGTCTTTGAGAACCCGCAAGGACACCCCGTAGAGGATGAACCTGCGTTCAAACTGGAGATTCTGAAGCCGAACGGCGAATTGGTTCATGACTTGTGCGGAAAAGCGGACTTCACCTATTCGTCTGCGGAGAGCGATCCGGAGCACTGGCACATCACGCGGGACGGACAAGTCGCTTGGAAAGACTGGACCACCGTAGGTGTCAGCCTCATGGATTTCCATGGACAGAATATCAAGGTTCGTTTCACTACCTTGGACTGCGGCTGGTCTGGACACTACGCATACGCGTACTTTACTGTCGATTGTGCGAACGCACATATAGAGACTGAGAACTGTGGTATGCAGTCGCAAGTGACATGTATTGCTCCGGAAGGCTTTGCGTACGAGTGGCGCGATGAGACCGGTACCGTATGTAGTCATGATCAGGTCTTCGAAGTGGACCCGGGTCAGCATACTTTTACCTGTAAGGTAAGCTTCATCGAGGAGCCGGAGTGCTTCTTCGAGATCAGTACCGTTTCTGCACCGCGTTTCCCGGTGCCGGATTATACGTACGAGCCTGTCTACGGAGATTGTATGAGCCAACTCAAGTTCACCAATACCTCGCATGTCATGAATAAGTGGGAAGGGGAGGAGACCCATACCACCGAGCCGGTGAACGAGAGTTTCTGGTCCTTCCGAAGTCTCACTACCGGTCAGACGCGTACCACCACGACTACCAATCCGACATATACCTGTCGCGAACAGGGAGACTCCGTTGAGGTCACCATGACGGTGTATATCGGAGCCGAAAACTCCTGTGATAGTACCCGCGTGGATACCATCGTCGTGCCGAATATCGTTCCTGAGTCCACCGAGTTCCATTACTCCACCTGTTCCGAGACACCGATTAAGTTTGACGGACAGTGGTTTGACCGTGATACCGTCTATGTGGGTACGTTCCCCAATTTTGCGGGATGCGACTCCACCTCTACGCTCTATCTCACCGTCTATCCGGCGCCTAAGGATACCCACCGTCATGACTCCATCTGTTCTAACCAGTATGTGACCATCAATGGTATCAAGTACAACCAGCCGATGGATGACTATCTGATCATGCTCAAGAACGATAATGGATGTGATAGTGCTATCTATCTCACCCTTACCGTTAACCAGCTCTTGGAGGCAAATATACCTCAGATTCCGTACACCTGTGCCGATGAAGAGCAGATGTTCATCGTCTTCGATATCGCAGCCGGTGTCTATGACAGCCTCGTCATTAAGTTCAATACACCCGAACTCCGCGATACGGTCATCTATGAGCAGGTTTCTTCCGTGGAGATCCCTTATGATGCAAATATCCTGCCGGGTCATTACACGGCTTCGCTCTATTTCCATCAGTTCTGCTGCGGTGTCTATTCGCAAGCTCGTGAGTTCGACATCCGTTACCGCAGCTCTATCGTGGAGCAGAAATGGAATGATGTACTGACCCTCCTGAGCCCGAAATACAACGGAGGATTTGAGTTCGTTTCCTTCCAGTGGTATAAGAACGATCAGCCGCTGCTCGGAGAGAACCACTCGTATCTCTACCAGCCGCTGGATAACAACGCAGAATACTATGTCGAGCTTACTCGTCGTGATGGTGTTACTATGAAGAGCTGTCCTATTCAGCCCGAGTACCACGAGCAGCAGTCGGAGTATCCGTCTATCGTGCATGTGAGCCAGATGATGCGCCTCTATATGGAGCAACCGGTGACCGTTTGGTATTACACCGTCTCCGGACAACTCTATAGCACCGTTCATCTGCCGCAAGGATACTGCGACCTGCAGGCACCGGATCATGCCGGAGTATTCGTCCTCAAAGCGGTTGATGCCAACGGCGAATCCAAATCGCAAGTAATGATTGTTCAATAAATGACTAAATGGTAAATGATAAAATGGTAAATATAATGAATCGATTCGTACAACTATTCGTGGTAGCAGCCCTCGTTTTTGCTGCTCCTGTTCAAGCTGTTAGACGGTACTCCTGTAATTTCGAGGACTCGGTTGCTCGTAGCCGTTGGAAACTCAATCCCACTGCTAACAAAAGTACCTATAATAACTTGGCGAACAAGTGGTATATCGGCGAACCCGGTAACAATGACCGTAACGGTCAGTATGGACTCTACATCTCCGATGATGGAGGTGCTACTGCTCATTACCAGAACAAGGGCTGCTGGGTCTTTGCATACGATACCGTCGCTTTGGATAATATCGCCGGAGATTATATGCTGACTTTCGACTATACTTCCATGGCGAACGTGGCAAGTAAATTCGATGGACTCTATGCCCTTTGGATTCCAATGACGAACGATGACGGCGATTCGATTAAGGTTAACTCCGTCGCTACCTCAGGTCTGCCTAGGAAGTACGAAAACTATGTCATCCGTCTTCAGCCGAATGCGAACATGGACTATCTCGCCGGTACGGTTACGTGGCGTCAGTGCGCCGTGAATATCCCGGGATCGAAATGTGACGGTACGCCCCACTATCTCGCTTTCGTTTGGGCAAATGGCGCGTATTTACCGCAGCAACCCGGTGCGTTAATCGATAATATCCTCATTACCGACGGTGCGCCTTGCGATCAGCCTACGAACCTTGTGGTCACCCCGAACGGTACCACCGTTTCGCTGGAATGGCAAGGTACGGCTACCGAGTACGAGGTCAGCGCGTATTCCTATGACGGACAAGTCTGGGCAGGACCGAAGATCGTGACCGGTACGCAGACCAACTTCACCGGTCTGCCTGTTGGCCAGACTGACTTCATCGTTCGTGCAAAGTGCGGCGATGACTATTTCAGCCTCAAGACCATCGTCTCCAAGCTCATCTACTACCCCGATCAGATGTGTGTGGACTATCTGAACTTGAATAACGCCAAATGTTATGTTGCCAATTCGCAACCGTCGGATACACGTACTTTCTCGGATTTCCGTCTGGTTAATGCAGTCGATTATGGTCCTGCCAACTCACGCAGCCGTCATACCGTACATTTCGATCGTACGGAAGTAGAAGCGCGTACTGCTAATATGGCGAAGACCGTTCCGGATGGAGAGCTTGCCTCTGTTCGTTTGGGCAACTGGGAAAATGAAACAGGCGAAGGAGCAGAGCAGATTGAGTTCTCCTTCCCTATTGATACCATCAAGTATCCTGTCCTTCTGCTCAAGTATTTGCCTATCATTGAGGCGCCTAACCACACTGATGCTGAGAACTCCCGTTTTACCTTGGATATCTTGGTGGACGGTCAGTCTATCGGTAGGTGCGGACAGGCGGATTTCAATGCCAATGACGCATACGATACGCAAACCCAGCAGTTAAAGCCCGGTGCTGCACAACAGGGATGGCATCTTGTGCCTCCTGGCTCGTTTGAGGGCTCTACTACTCCGGTCGTTTGGAAAGAATGGACTACGGTCGGTGTCAATATCAGGCAATATGCCGGTCACGGAAGTACCATCACTGCGCGGCTGGCTACTTATGACTGTGTCTATAATGCGCACTTCGGTTACGCCTATTTCACCCTCGGTTGCTCCGATGGTAAGCTCAAAGGGATGAAATGTGGTGCTATCAACCCCGAGTTTGAGGCACCGGACGGATTTCACTATCGTTGGGCATATGCCTATAACGAGAAATACCGTCGTCCCGATGGCTCCCTGCCGGAGCAGTATATCCTCAGTACCGACCAGCATTATAATGCCGGTATGCACGATGACAGCCTTTATGTAGTCGATTGTATGTTCGTTCAAGATCACTCCTGTTTCTTCTCGCTCTATGCTTCGACGCTGGCTACCAACCCCATCTCGGTGATGAATGATCCGCAGATATACATGAACTGCCGTGACAGTATCTACCGCGTGACCTTCGATGCTTCGCCTTCGTGGGTACAGGAGATCGACCACGTGACCGGAGATACACTCGTCAGCAAAGCATACCATATTGAGACCTATGAGTGGAATATAGAAGGCTTGGCGTACGGCTGGTCAGATGAGGTGAAGCCGACCTTTAATTTCCCGATTGAAGGCGGCGATTATGAGGTTACGCTTCGTACCACTTGCGGTACCTGTGATTCCGTACTGCATTACCACCTCCACCTCGATCCGCTCGGTGCAACTAAAGAGACGCAGACCTATATCCTCTGCGATGATGACCGCAAGGCCGGCTTCGCGTGGAAAGAGCGTACCGACACCGCTTATCACACCTATGGTGTGGTGGACTCTGTCGTGCTCCTCAACCCCGCTACCACCTGTGACAGCGTCATCTATCTGGAGCTGACCGAACCGCTCCGTCTCTTTGTGGACACCGTGGTCCTCTCCGATGATCTGCCTTTCGTATATCGCGGACGTTCCTATACCGAGAGTGTGATCGATACCATTCCCAATGCCGCTTGTGACACTACGTGGGTACTCAATTTTGAGGTCTATGAGCCGCTCAAAGCCCATTTGGCAGATACCGCGATTATCGTCTGCGAGGATGACTCTGTCGTCGGAATCGAGTATATCATTACGCAGGGACGCAGTTTGCGCTATTCGTACCGGATTGCTGATCTGGATTCGATTGATCCGCTAACCAAACATCAGCGCAAAGGAACCGACACCACGCTCGTTGTGCCCCTTGCAAAGCCGTATCCGAATATCTATAAAGGATCCATCCTGCTTGAAGACTCGCTCCCCGAGCATAATGTACGTCTGCCGTTTACGGTGACGATCCGCTATGCCTCGTCGATCATCACGCAGCGTTGGAATGATGTCCTCGCTATCCGCAATGCGGACTATAACGGTGGTTATCTCTTCACAGCCGTACAGTGGTATCTCGGCGAGTCGCCTATTCAGGGTGCTACAGAGTTCAACTACTTCGCCGGAGAGAATGCGCAGCTCCGTTTCGGAGAGCCCTATAGCGCGCTCCTGACCCGCGATGATGGTGTACAGCTCTTCACCTGTCCGATTGAGCCTGAGACAGTTTCTGCGGATATAACGGATATGCCGACCCTTGTTCCGCTCGGTTCGTCAATCCAAGTGCAAGGCAAAGGTAAGGCATACTGGTATGACGTGCTCGGACGTCCGCATCATACGGAGTCGTACGACAACTCGTCTATCTCTGCTCCTACTACCGCAGGATACTATCTCCTTGTCCTCCGTGCATCGGATACCAATGCCCCCAAACCCCGCACGATCCATCCGATGATGGTGCGTTAATCCCTCTTGATAATCATCCCTAAAGCGGTAAGCCTTGTGGTTTGCCGCTTTTTTTTGCCCGGTGCCTTCCTGCACGGTGCTTTCCTGCACGGTGCTTTCCTGCACGGTGCTTTCCTGCACGGTGCATTAATGCAGCGTCCCCCTCTAATCCTCTAACCCTCTAATCCTCTAACCCTCTAATCCTCTAACCCACTAACCCCATTTTTGCCCCTTTTCGTTAAAAAATGCACTTTTTTGTACGAATTTCACGGTAAAATTTGCGTATATGAAGGAAAAGCAGTATTTTTGCACCGATTATGCGTATTGCTATACCACGCATGTGCGTATACGTATGCGTAATCTGATCCACGCTGAGGGGAGGTGTCTCTGGTAGGGTGGAGAATTAGACATATTGAAAAGGCGTTTATTGAACGTTGTTTGCGACTCTCTGAAACTTCGCAACTTTCTCGTAATCAGTCCGAGCAACAACCAATGAATGTCCTCGGGATGTGTAAATCCTGAGTACACTACGCGTAGGCGTATTGTACCTGTTTTACATATTCGGCGTGGACTTCGGTTGTTTTTCTACTGGTTACAGGCATTGCGAAGGCCTAAGGGAGCGTGAAGAACAAGTGAACTTCACGCTTTCTTTATGTCCCTGATGAATCGACTACGTACGAACCTTGAAAATAGCGCTAAATTGACGTTTTTTGTGCAAATAATGACAAAATAGCCGAAATTGTAAACTATAGTTTGCAGATATGAAATATTTTTTATAATTTTGCACTCGATTTGAAAAATATCGGAACATAAGTAGCATGGATTTTTGTTCCTAAAACCAAGAAAAACACGAAATCACTAATACCATAAGTGATTGAATACCATAATTGACATTTATTGATGTTATTGGCGGCTCCCGGAAACTTCGCAACTTTCTAAAACCAGCCCAAGAACAGCCAATAGGTGTCCTATTGGGTACTTTATAAGTATAGTATGTGCTCGTGCGCGCATGTTATAGTTTGTATCGAGTATCCCACATTGGACATTTGCTGTATCTTACGGATTTAGATCCTTACGAACGGATAGGGAGCGTGAAGAATAACTTCGCGCTCTTTTTGCGTATAAATCACAGCCCCGCTTCCCGGCTTAAAACGGAGGCAAAAACCATAAGCCAAATAGTACATGGTAAATGACTAAATGGTAAATGGATTGATCTTTGACATACTGAGAAACAAACAGATTAGGCTTAAAAATGCAAATATCCAAGCTTTTATTACCTGAAAACTTGCATATGTCCGAAAAAAGATGTAACTTTGCGAAAAATTTTCGCAATGGAACAATCTATCCGACAAAACTACATCGCTGAAGTTCAGCAGATACGCAATGCTATTAACATTAGCCGGTATCGTGCTGCGAAGTTTGCAAATGCCGAAATGCTTCGCTTGTACTACTCTGTGGGCAAGTTCATATCGCTCAATACGCGTAATGCCAAATGGGGAACAGGAGCTCTTAAAAGCATCTCTAACCAATTACAGCATGAGATGCCCGGACTAAAAGGTTTCTCGGAGGGCAATATGCGTAAGATGCGTTTGTTCTATGAAGCATGGCAACCGGTGTTTGAACCGCAAGCAGAAAACACCTTCGGCTTACTTCCTATAGCTGATCATATTGAGTTGTTTGACTTTCGTTCGACACTGCCGAACGAATTAGAAAGCGCAGAAAATCAGGCTATTGTAAAACGTTCGCCACTGGCGAACGAATTGGGGGACGAAAAATGTTCGCCAGTGGCGAACGAATTAGACGCGGCAGATATAGAGCAGTTTTTAAGGGTTGGTTTCACGATGCATATTGACATTATTGCGCAAACCAAAAACGATGCTGAGCGTTGGTTTTATATAAGAAAAGTGGCAAGAGATTTTATCGGTAAGCGTCAACTGCACCAAATGCTTGCTTCTGACCTATATCATCAGCATGGCTCGATGCCGAGTAATTTTGCGTTGACCCTTCCGGATGATAAACAGCGTCAAGTAGCGATGCAGACCTTCAAGGAAGATAATGTCTTGGATTTTCTGAAGATACCAAATCCCGACCTAGTAGATGAATTGGATGTAGAAGAGCAAATCGTCAAGAACGTTAAGAACTTCATGATGTCGCTTGGCGGAGAGTTCGCTTTTATGGGCGAGCAATACCGCTTGATTGTTAACGGTAGGGAGCGGAAATTGGATTTGCTCTTTTATCACCGCCGGATGCGATGCTTGGTGGCGATCGAACTCAAAGGCGGAGAGTTTCAACCGGAATATGCAGGCAAACTCAATTATTACTTATCGGCATTGGACTCGTTAGTGAAGTTGCCGGAGGAGAATCCTTCTATTGGCATTTTGCTTTGTCGAGATAAAGATAACGCCGAAGTGGAGTTCACTCTCCGAGATATGAGCAAACCGATGGGAGTAGCTACTTATCGTTCTTCTCAAGAACTTCCGGAACAATACCGAAATGTACTGCCTTCCGCAGAAGATCTAAAACGACTCTTGTAATAATCGATCAATAAATATTTCTAATCTGTTTGTAGATGATGCGCCATGCGTGTCATCTACTTGTTTTTCAATATGCCCAAAAGAAGCGCACACCATAAATAACCCGCTCGCTGTCCATTTTTCGGGGCTACCTCCCCGAACCGTGAAAAGAAATAAGCATCGTTAATTAGGTCGGATACTATCCGACAACGAAAAATAAAGTATGTTCATTCCCGTCGAATTATATTCGACAATAGAAATAGAAAAACATAAAGAGACATAAATACTATGAATGACGAGAGCAATAAAATGCAGCAGAATGAAATCATCTTCCGAATGGGAGAAGAGACGGGTATTGTGATTGAGAAAACAAAGGAGCAATTTGAGCATTCTTTGTTTAGGGAGCAATACCGTCAGGTATTTGATATCATGGACACCATCATTGAGCGTTCGACTAAAACAGAACTGCACCAAGATGTAGATGATAAGATGTCCAATGTTATCGTGTTCTGCGGTGATCGAGGAGAAGGTAAGACTTCTGCTCTTGAGACTGTGCGTGGTATTCTTTCTAACAAAACGATTATGAAAGAGGCACAAGCTGCCAAATTATACTCGTCAGATAAAATTGATTCCGATAGTTTCAAAGTGTTGCGTTTGATAGATCCCGCCTTCTTCGACTCAAAGCATAACTTATTGGAATTATTAATCGGTCAGATGTATGCTGATATATGCGATGACGACAGGCGTAAAATGGAGGAAGATGAATGCTCTAATAGATGTAATGAAAACATAGCTAATCGTAATCGCTTAATGGAGAGATTCCAAAAAGTTAAAAGGAGTTTGGCGATTATCAATAAAGCATCTGATAAAAATGCTTATGACGATTTAGAGGAGATAGATGATCTGGCAGCTGGTATTGAGTTGAAAAACAAATTCAATGCGATGTTGCATTGTTATGCGCAATACTTCCACAAAGAGCGTGTTTTAATAAGCATTGATGATCTTGACTTAAATGCTACGGAAGGATATCAAATGGCGGAAGAGATCCGCAAATATCTTAGTTCGCCAGAAAATTGTGTGGTATTGGTAGCTGTTAAGATTGAACAGATGATTGAGGTAATTCAATCGTATTTACGAAAACGAATGGACAAGGAAGTCGTTTCTAATGAGACTATCAAGGAAATGGCAATAAAGTATGTGATGAAGTTCATGCCAGAAAGTCATCGTGTGTGGATGCCAAATGGATCGATTCTTACAGATAGTAAGTTAAAAATATATGAAAATAATGAGCCCAAAGAAGAGTTTGAATCCGTTAAAGAAGCTGTTGTTAGATTAATATATCGCAAAACGAGATATATCTTTGTTAATACGCGCAATGTTTCTCCGATAGTCCCGAGAAATTTACGCGAACTACGTTTATTATGGGCAACTTTATGGACTCTCAATGATGGAGAGAAAAATGATGAAAATCATATAAAGAACAAAACGATATTTAAACAATATTTTTACAATGTTTGGGTAAAGAGTCTGCAAAACGATGATGTGGACTTTGTAGAGGCGCTTACTGACAATGACGATTTAGTATCAATTAACAAGAGTATTATTGCCTATTTAACTAGAAAGTATAAGGACGTATTGGGAGCAAAATCAAATAGTAATACGAACTCGCTTTTGGATGCAATTCTTAATCCGAATAATATGATGCAGAATCTCTCAACAGGAGATGTCATGTACGTAGTGAGCACTTTAGAGAACTTAACGGCAGATACTGATACTCATAGACTATTATTTTTTATAAAAGCGTTCTATTCAATTACACTTTATGAGTCTTATGACGAGATGACTATTGATAATAATCATATCTATGCCATTAATAACGATACAAAAATATCGATCTATAAGTATGACAAGTTATATAGGAAACTCAATGCCTTACAACGATTTCTGAATGGCTCCTATTTTACCTATGAGCCTGAAGATATATTGCCCAAAGAAGCAATTTCACAGAAACCTCGTGATATGCGTTATATCAACCCAGAACTTTTGAGAACTATTTATGATGAGTTGATTAATAATACACCGGAGACATTGGATGATTATGAGATAAAACTTAATACATTAGAGTTTTTTGCTTTAACTACCACTAACGACGCTTATAGCGATGATGAAGCCAAAACACACAGACGATTACAATCTTCTCCAATTAGAGTAATGAACATACGTCCGAAGGCGAAGAGGGTTGCTTTTGATGTTTTATCCATTTTCTATAATATAATAAACATTAAGCATACATATGAGCGCTGGAATGATTTTTATCGAGTAGAGGATGCAGAAGAGCAAGATATATTGGCTTTAGAGAATCAAAAATCTGAAGCAGAGCAAGAACAAGAAGATAATAGGAATCAGCAAAAGCCATCTTTATTTGTTTTGGCTCAGGATAATGCATTTTCCTTATATAATAAAATGCTGCGAGAATGCGCAGATTTTGCGACTCCCATGTACACGCCAGAGCACTATTTGGTATCAGACGCTGCTATACGTTTTATTGATGTCCAATTGGCGATTATAGATCTTGCTCTTTATAATAAAAACGTACACCATGTAAGCAGTAATAAGTTAAACATCCGATTATTGTATAAAGACATCCAAGAGTTAGGAGTTAGTTTGTATCCAATAAAAGAAGGAGACCAAAGATATGAATTAAAATTTCATTTCTTGACCCCAATCAAGAAGTATCTGGAAGATATAAGTGCGGAATCCTTTGATAAGATTTTCAATTCAGATTCACTTATTAACTTTGATAGAGATTTATTGAGGAAGGTAGTTGCACTTGTATCATTATTGTCAGTAAATCTGAGTTTCCCGACAGATGGAGTCACTATACACCGACAAATAAGAAGGAGTAACCCTGAGTTGTATAAAGAGTGTGGCGGGTTGAGATATTGGAATAAAGTAATCAAACGAGACAAAACATATAACTCCGTGTGGGACTTGATTCCTGGTTTCACGCAAAGCAAAGAGTACATGGAAGTACTTATAAATAATGAGCAATTAATAGATCGATTAGGTGTTCTTGCATAAATGGACTTCGAAAGAGCGAGCATAAAGGCATTATTCTACGATTATCCTGTAGAAGCGGTGGTGAAGGCCATCGAGGATGCACGTAGAAATAAGGATGGCTATATAGACATCCTGCCTCAACTCGTGCGTTGGCGTGAGGATGCGTTTACTACAACAGAAGCCCGCTTGATGGAGAACCTATCGCAGGACATATGGATGAACCTGAATAGCGAGAATGCACTAAGTGAATATGCAGATGAACAAGATGCGGCAAAGATTCCATTTATCTACCGTCCGTTCTTACTCGTTAGGTATATGGCCGATATTTTAGTGACGCAAGACGCCAAGACGCAGCAACCTGCGGCAGTCTTTGATGAACTGCTTAGATGGAAAGATGTAACTTTATTTGTAGGGGAAGACTTGTTGACAACTGCCTATTTGGCAAATAAAGATGTCATTTCCAGCCCTAAGCGTCAGACTGCTCTCTTCGCATGGCCTGACCATATAAGACATAATAACGAAGAATTACACGAGGTGCTAAGCCGAGGATTGACAGATCTGCACGCTCATTATAACGCAACATGTGATGTCTTTAACCTTAATTGGATCGATTTAACTAATTCGCTAAATAATATCGACAAAAAGTTGAAGGATGTCAAGCAATATCAAGATGTTACCCTTTCTGTAGCCAATATGGAGCAGTTATATACGTTCAAACGAATGTGTATTGCTGCAGCATACTTGAGGGTGCAATTCTTTAAGTTGCTAAACGCTCCATGCACTCCTAACAAACAACTTTGTCGTAAGTTGATGTGTGTTAAGCGCATTTTGGAAGATGAAATGTATGCTAACCGGATTAAACGGGATATTAGTGCGGAAATCGGTATTTTGCGAACATTTGCCATCAAGAGTCGAAATGGAAGAACACTTGATTATGCGATTCTTCCCGACAAAGTAGTGAAGGAGCATATAAAAGATGCCAATCTCATCTTCCACGGAGAGCGTAAGTTAATGTACCAATTCTTCTATCGCTTCTACGGATATGATAAGACGATGTGGGCATTAGCTCCATACTTCTACCTGTATCTGGTTCTTAAAACTCGTATTCGTAAGGAGTTTGTCCAGATTAACCAACTGAAGGGCTTTGAAAATTTCGAGACCTATCAGGATAGAAAAGATATCTTTATCAAGGAGCAAGATCCGATTGCCGAAGTATTTGACCCTATAGTACTACAGACCACGTTACGTGGTAGTGACAATGATCACTTAGAAGGCCGTATTACTCCGAAGGAATTGCGACATATGACGAGTCACTCGCGTATGCGTGCGCGAAATTATAATAAAGGTGTGTTCACCCAACGCATAGTTATGGACAATGCCACAAAGCATCTGTCATTAGTCGTGCACTTCATTAAAGCGAACTACAGTAAATCGGAGAAAACGCATGATTTGTATTTGAGCAACCGTCAGGATTATCCACGTTACAATAACTATCGCAATGAATTAAAAGGATATATCAAACAAGTCCTGAGTGTTTACCAGAAACAGCAACGTCGGCCTAATGATATACAAATAGTAGGTATTGATGCTGCAAGTACAGAAATGTTCTGTCGACCGGAAGTGTTCGGACATGCATTCCGTTATGCGCGTAGAAGAGGATTAACTAATTTAACTTATCATGTGGGTGAGGATTTCTTTGACATAATTGATGGCTTGCGCGCGATAGACGAAGCGATGTTGTTCTTGGGATTAGGTGCAAAATGTCGCATAGGTCATGGCTTGGCGATGGGAATTGATGCAAAGCAGTACTATAGCAGACGTCATTATCGAATCATCGCCCCTAAGCAATATGTGTTAGATAATTGCGTATGGCTATGCATGACGGCCAGCAAGGAAGATGTAGAAATACCCAATTCATTAGAAACAGAACTTAATCGTTTGGCGCGAGAATTATACAAGGCGATCGGGTATAATAAAGTTTGTACGTTCGACATGCAGACATATTGGAATAGTATGTTGTTGCGAGGAGATGAACCATGTAAACTTGATCAAAAGTCGAACCTGACATTGTGGGCGAAAGCGACCATGACTGATTGGGACCAAACGGCAGAAGTTGAGGATGAAATAGTTAATGTGGCTCGCCAGGATCAAGAAGCATGCCTTCTTTATCAGACATATCATTTTGACCATGAAATTAAAGTAAACGGAGAAATACGCTATCAAGGAAAATATCCGGAGACGATTGCAGATATTGTTGAGAAACTCCAAGCTAAAATGCGCTGCAAAGTTGCTGCCAAACAAATAGCTGTCGAGTGCAACCCGACATCGAACTTGAAGATCGGATTTGTGGATAAGTATTGTGAGCATCCGCTGTTGCAGAAGTTCGACCCAATAGAGAAGCAATCAGATCCGCACTATCCACTTCTCAACGCTTCTGTTAATACAGACGATCGAGGTGTGTTTGCGACAACGTTATATAATGAGTTCTCATTGTTGGCTTTAGGAATGATGAAGGAGAGAAATGAAGAGACAGGGGAACAAAAGTATGGACCTCGTCAAATAATGGAATATATTGAGCACTTGCGGCAAGCAGGTCTAAAACAACAATTTAAAGTATAATATACACATAAGGAGCGTGCGCGTACGCGTGTAGTAAAAATTAAATAATCAATAATATCATGACAAAGAAAGAAGCATTAGAAGGATTGCAAAAAATCCGCGAGCAGATAAAAGTCTACAAGGAGGACGGCATTCTGCGAATTGACGCTTTCTGCGATGAATATGGAGAGTTCTTGATAAAAGAAGTACTTCATTTTAAAAGCAGAGAGGAATTTAAGGATGGCTTTTTAAAAAAGACCGATGAATTCCTGAAAGTGATTGATGAAAAAGAGGAGGAGATTAAAAAAGGGGAATTGGATGGCATCTTTGAAAAGGAATAGAAAACACATATAATCTAATATAAACACAAAAACCTATTTAAATCATGAAAAATTTTAACTTTTTTGAGAAGCTATGGGAACATAGCCGAACCCTAAGACGAGTGGGGCTGGTACTCGTAATGTGTCTAATCACCATAACACAAATGTGGGCAGTGAATTCTGCCTTTACCCCGGGTGAGATATTGTTTGTGAATGGCTACAGTAGCGGTAACGCATGGGGATATAATGCGTGTGTAAAAGCAGAGTTTAGTGTAAGCGGCAACAATGCAAAAGAAGTAGATACGCATTGGATGTTTGATAAAGATGGTGGTAAATTGTTTTATATAATTGTTCCTACAGATAAAACAACATATAATAAATTGCGCCTGCATCGTTATGCATCAAACTGCTCTACCAACTGGAACTATAATGGTGACATTCTGCAATCTAACCGCAGTAGTGACGCTTATAACATGTTGTATTCCAATGGTACGGGAACTGACAATTCCGGTTGGAAGTCTCCTAGAGAGACCTATAAGTTTGACTTATATGGTTCTACAAATGGTTGGGCTTCTGCGATAGGTACAATGGAGCATGTCGGAAATGGTAAGTTCTTTTATGGATTTACATTCACAGCCGCTGCGAAGTCTTATAATTTTAAACTTTGTGACTCATGGGGCATTTGGTGGGGAGCTTCTTCGGATGGTAAGGATGTAACTCTTTCTGGTTTGACGGTGGGAAAAGAGTATTATATCTATGCGACCATGGATTTAGCGACAAGCCTAAACTATAATAATGGCTCTAATCCTCGTTCTTCATTACAAGTCAAAGCATTGGAAGTCCACGAGCCGGGAGTATATGAATCGGCAAGCGGATATAATAAATCGCTGAAGACGTATAGCGGGTACAATTATGAGATTTATCGTTTTGCAGAGAACTCATCGGTAATGCATGTGTTTGCTGGTGAATCATTAACTACAAATACAAGCGATAAGCACAATGTTATGCAGATAACTAAAACTGCTGACTATTCTGCAAAAAATTTAGGCTGGATTCTAGAAAGAGGTGGATATTCAAATAGTACTTCAAAAGGAACAGCTACTGATAGCGAATTTAGTACAGTATCCAGTTCAATGGGAATGAAATGTCATCAACCCGCAGGTTTAGCACCACAAAGTTTGACTTTGTTAGTCAAAGGATATGACAAATTCCGTATTTGGGCGCAGGATAAAAATACCACTAACTATCTTGTGAAAGTCTATAAGAATGGATCTGATGTTACTACCAGTTCAAATTCTTCTTTGACTGTTCGCGAATACTCTTTAACATCGGACGAGGCTTCATTGATTCATATAGAATGTTTGGGCAATAATGACGGCAATGGCGATTGGATATTAGGTTTCTCTCTTCGTGTACCTGCTTCTTGCTCTGCAACGCAGCCTGGTGTGATTAGTAAGGGAACGTTAAGTAGTTGCAGTCTGCCTTTGACTGCAGCAGGTTCACCGGCAGCAAATAATACATGGTATTGGCAGAGTGCCGCAGATGGTGAGGACAAGACAGGTACAAGCGGAGCAACTAAGAATGTTACGTCTACCGGAACATATTATATCCGTTCGTATTGCAATGTGGGTCTTGGTTGTTGGAGTGATGTACGGTCGGTAACTGTAACTGCTGCTGACTTGACGCCAGCCGCTCCGACAGCATTAACTAAATCGAGCATCACAGCAAAAGGTGTGACCTTAACTGTAGAGGACGTAGCCAATACGAATGACTATGAGTTCTACGTATCAACCAGCAACACAGCTCCTACTTCGGGAAGTACGGCAACGCACTCGAAAACGGATGCAAAGAGCATAACTATTACGAATCTTGTAGCCGGTACGCAATACTATGCATGGGCTCGTGCTAAATGCGGTTCAAACAAGAGTGGTTGGACAGCATTAACGGACGACAAGTTTACTACTTCGACGGTAAGTGCAGCATATCACTTGACGAATGTATCAAAGACGAGTGGAGCGGAATCAGGAATTGGTGGTTCAACCTTTACTGCTGTGTTCTCAGCAAATACAGACTATTCGATGCCGACGCCGGTTGTTACCATTGGCGGGAATGCTGCTACATCGGGTACGCATTATACATGGAACGCAGGAACAGGAACAATTACCATTCCGGCGAATAAGATCAACGGAAATATCGTTATTACGTTGAATTCTGTACCTTCTGCTCCTTCGAGTGCCGTGATAAGTGGTACGTACCATTATTTCCCGGGAGATAACATCTCCTTGACGTGTACTCCGAGTGGCAATAACGGTCCGACGACCTATCAATGGTACAAAGGCGGAAAGGCTAACGGCAATAGGATAGCTGGTGCGACGAGTGCAACCTATACAAAGAACAGTTGCGCTTTTGAAGATGCCGGTTCGTACTATTGCAAGGTGACATGTAATGCCACGTCTATCTGGGCAAATACCAATAGTAGTGAAAATTATGACGTGAAGATTCTGAGATTGTATGTCAATGGCTCAAAGGGTGGAGAACATTATGGATATGTAGATTTCGTGAAGGAGAATGCAACCACAGCCACTGCTTCCATTAGTCTTGGTTCTAACTGGACATATGGATTTAATATTGCTGATGGTTGCGGACATTACTATGGTAATAACGGTACTATGCAGTATAATAACTGTACCAATTGGACAACCAATGTCGATGGTACAGATTGCGGTTTGACCACTACGAATGCCGCTACTTATACCTTTACTATTAATTACTCGAATTTGGGTGCAATAGTTACCTCAGTCACTTTCCCAGTGGCCAACCAAGCTGCGGGCAAAGTGATATATTTCGATAATAATGTGCTCAAATGGACAGGAAGCAGTATATACTACCGTATAGGTAACTCTTCACATAGCCAAGCGGATCAACTCTCCTTGGTTCCAGGTACTGCGAACCTCTATAAAATGACGACAAGGGAGTATAATAACTTCTTTGCTTGGCAGATTGGTAATGCCGCAGGTGGTAATGGGTCCGGCAAATCGATATACAATACTAAAAACACCCCAGCTATTACTGCCTCAATTGCTTATGAAGGCGGAGCTGTGACTGCTGCTGCTGTAACGGTAACACCAGGAGAGGATCACTCAAAGGGTGGAGATGCTCAGAATAATAATAACTGTGAGTTCTACAGCAAGACCATTACGGATGGCATGAAGACCGACCGCGTGACGATTAGTCCGTATTCGAATGGTACGATTACAGTTAACTATACGAATACGTCGAATGTGGCTTCTACACTAACGAGCGGAAATGCTGATTTGGCGCACACGGTGATTTTGACCTCTATCACGGCTGTGCCTGCGGAAGGATATGAGATTGATGACCCGCTGACAATCAACGGCAGTGGGTACGCTGCGAACTATGTTGTCACCGACAATACGACTATTGCTGCAAGTTTCAAACTGAAGACCTATACTATTTCCTATAATAAAGGTACTAACGGAACCGGTTCAAAGGCCAGTGAAACCAAGACACACGGTGTAAACTTCACGTTGCCGGGTAGCACGTTCACTTATGACGGACACGCACAAGACGGTTGGTCGACGAGTGACGGCGGTGCATTAGCTTATGCGCTGAGCGGTAGTTATACCACGAATGCGGCACAAGAGTTCTTCCCGCACTGGAAATGTAACACACCGACCATTACGGATAATGGCAATAACACCGTTACCATAACTGTTCCGAGCGGAACGATGGTTCGTTATACGACAGATGGTACCGATCCGAGTAGCAGTACCGGTACGGTTTATAGTACCACCTTTAGTATTGTTGCCGATTGTACAGTAAAGGCGATTGCATATCAGAGCAACTGCACGGATTCTGAGATCGCAAGTCAGGCTTGCGACTATACAGCTCCTGCTAACTTCCAGATGATTGCCAATAGTAGTGCGGCGAGTGATGCTACGTTGGCGCTGAATGAGTATATCGCTCAAGGCAGTAAGAACTGTGTGACTTTGACCGGAGGTACGGCTCAGTATCAGGGTGCGGACGGTAAGACTATGAAGGTTAACAAATCCAATGGTTCCGGAACTACCCAATACTATGGTTGGTACTTTAATAATTCGGGGGATAAGATCGTTGTTACGATGACCGGTCATATTCTTCAAGTGGGCAGTGTTATCAGTGTAGAAGGTTATGGCGCAAATGGTAACGGTATTACAGCCAACACATCGACTTCGTTCGTGAATAGTACAGGAGCACAACAACAATGGTCGGCTTCTCACACCGTTGTGGCTGGCGATACTCATCTTGTTGGAAAGAACGTAATTACATTTGACCGGTATAATAGTTGCCGAATCTTCTCTATCACGATTTCCAACTGCCAAGCTGCTACGCCGTGTACTACTCCGACGTTACCGAGTTTGAGCAATCAGGCAGGATGTAGTTATAGTGCATGGAATGCAACGCCGAGCAATGCTTCGACCATCTCTGCAGCTGGTGAGAGCATTTCGTACTCATGGAAGAAAGGTGCAACGGAGAAAGCAACGACTGCAAGCTATACCCCAGATGCAGATGGTACCGATTATACCGTCACGGTAACTGTTAGCAAAGCAGGAAAGATCACTACTTCTGTTACCTCCTCTGCTTTGTCTGCAACTAAGTACGGAAATCCGACTGTTACAGGGCCTTCTTCTGATGCTGAATATGAAGTTGGGGATGTTGCAACGAATCTAAGTGTGACGGCTACTCCGGATCACGGTGAGTCGTTGACGTATCAGTGGTATAGTAATACATCAAAGAGTACTACTACTCCGACTCCGACAGCTTTGGAGAACTGCACAACGAGTACATACAAACCTTCGACAGCAGCAGCAGCAACGACCTATTACTTCTGTAAGGTTTCCGGTGGTTGTGCGGATGTCTATTCGTCTATTGCAACTGTGATGGTTAATGAGGCTTCGTGCTTTAAAGTAAGTGATGCGACGAAGAAATCTATGAGTGATAGTCGTCCTTCTGGAACGGTGATTACTGACGCTATGATTAACGGTACTATAACAGGCGGTACGCTGACATATATGAGCCGTAGCGGCGGTACGATTAGTGGTAATAGTAGTAAGGGTCTAATCTTCGATAATATAAATGATACGTTGGTAGTTCAGTTGGCGGAAGGTCATGTCTTCGGTGCAGGAGGAACAATTACCATTACTTCTTGCGGTGCGTCTGCAAGTACGTATGGCTTTACTGTTAGTGGTAATAGTATGACACCTGCAAGTTTAAGCAGCGGAACGGATGTAGGAAGCGGATCTCAATCTTATACTATTACGGCGGGTGATGGTATTGCAGGAAGAAGCAAGTTTAATATTGTTCGTGTATCAACCAGTAGCATCAATACTTATCTCTATACAATTAATGTAACAGGATGCGAGGATTGTAACGAAATTACTCCGAGCCTGTCCTATAGTAAGTCGACGTTCTGGATGGACGATGCGGCGTTAACGGCGACACCGACACTGACGGGTTATTATGGAACGCCGACGATTAGTTATGCATCGAGCGATCCGACCGTAGTACGTGTGGATAATTCCAGCACGGGTGCTATTACAGCTCTGAAACGTGGTACGGCAACAATTACGGCGACGATTGGAGCAACAACATATTCGGCAACAGATTATTGTGGCAATACAGCTACGTGCGAAATTACGGTAAAGGACGTAAGTTGCGGTGAAGTAGTATTGGCAAGTGCAACCCGTAAGAGTGGTAGCGGAAGCGTTATGGAGAATGGTACGGGTGCATACTATAGCGCATCTGGCATTAATAGCGAAACGAGCGGTAAGTTAGGATCAAATGGTCACTATATGTATATTACCTTAACAGGGACAACTCTGCAAGATGGTGATGTTGTTGTGATTAATCTCAATACGGTTGGAGGTATGGGCGATCGTGCTATTCATCTCTTCGCAGGAACAACTTCAGGAAGTACAGAGATCGGTACAAAAGCAAGTCCGGGAACAGGAGATAATGAAATAACGTTGAGTAACGTTCCGAATAATACCTATTCCGTTACAATGTACCGTACTAATGATAACCAAAATCATAAAGTAGATGGTATTAAGGTTAAACGCTACGTTTGTCCGGATAGTAAAGAGTTCTTGCCGACGGCATCAAGCGGAAACTGGAATGAAACGGCTAACTGGATTGGTTCTGATGGACGAGGAGCAAGCCTGCCGACAATTGATGACCGCGTAGTTATTTCGAAACCAGTAACAATAGATATTGCTGATGCCAAGGCGAAAGATGTGCTGGTTAATCAATATAGCGGCGCGACAGGTAAGATAACTGTTAGTGCCGGCAAGGCATTGATCATTGCTGAGAAGATGCAGAAGACAACAACCGGAAGTAATCGCATTGCAACTGCAGCAGCGGATGTGATCATCAACTCGACACGTGCAGCAGGTACGGGTGCGCTGGTAATGGGTTCGCATGATGGTTCGAATGCCGCGACCGTCAACTTCCAGACGAAAGTGAGATACGATGGTGGTTTTGTGAACCAGTACCTTGGTAGTCCGTTCAGCGATGAGACACCGTATGTGGATTATGAGATTCAGCTCTTTAAGTTTGTACCAGCGGCTAATGGTAGTCACGGATGGTGGAATAAACTGAGTTATGGCAATACGATGGATCCGTTCATGGGTTATAACCAGTTATCAAACAACACCAGCGGAAACTATCTCGACCTGAATGGTAGAACAGGCCACTTGAATGCCAGCACTAATGTTGAGTTTACTATAGAGAATGGCAAGATGTATTACAACTCCTCTTGGCCGGAGAATATGTTCGCTAACTCATGGACTGCGCCGATTCATATTGACCAATTTGAGGATGATGACTTTGTGAATGTAAATAAATCGATTTATATCTTCAATGCCGGTACTCCGGAACAGTATGCAGAAGGCGGAAGTACCATGGATGGTGGGGCTGATAATGAAGGAGCAGGTACATATAGTGTTATTCCTGTTAAGTCAGCATCAGAGTTGGAAGGCTTAGGCGCAGTAACCACAGTCATTCCTGCAATGCAGGCCTTCTCGGTAATGGCAACCAGTTCCAACCCGAGTTTGAGGCTTGACTTCAATCGCTTGGTTTACACACCGGCATTGACAGATCTAAAGATCGAACCGACTCGTACTCCGCGTCGTGCTGAGGCTGAAAAAGAAAGACCGGATGCAATGCGTCTGCGCGTTCGCGGCGAAAATGGATGGACGGCGAACGCTTATATCCTGGGTCGTGAAGACTTTACGAACGGATATGATGACGGTTGGGATGGTGAATATATGGAAGGCGATGGATCTGCTCCGCAACTCTATTCTGTAACCAATGAAGGCTATTTTGTGGTTAACTGTATTCCGGAGATCGAAGGTACATTGATGGCATTCCATCCGGGAAGAGCTGATAATACGTACACCTTCTCGTTTGTCTATAATGGCAATGAGACATGGTACCTTAATGACGTGAAGGAGCAAAAGTCAACGCTCATCAGTAACGAGACAACTTATCCGTTCGTATCGAATGCAGGAGATAATGCGGCTCGCTTCGTCATCAGCAAGATACCATATACCACAACGGAAATCACAACCGGAGTAACTAATCTGGACGATGAGACGCTGGATGTACAGAAAGTGATCTACAATGACAAAATGTATATCATCCGAGGAGGAAAGGTATTCAGCGCAGATGGACAGTTGGTAAAATGATTGATGATTGATAATTTATAATTTAAAGAACAAGATTTATATGAAAAGAGTAATTGTAATTAGCAGTTTGTTATTGGCCATCAGCTTCACGGCGGTGGCACAGATAGCCGGCCCTACTCAGCAGGAGGAACAAAACGCATTCGGAGCTTCGGCTCCGAGTGCGGCATTCCAATCGACGAGCAGTATGTCCGGCTCAGGGAGTACGTATAGCGCTAACCCGGAACTTAATGCAGATGGTACGGCTACGCTGGAAGGTGCAAGTTATTCTCCGGCCAAGCCTAAAAAGCCGGGTACGATACACAAAGCGCCTCCTATCAATCCTGACCCCCTCGGCGATGCCCTTCTCCCCTTGCTCTTGATGTCCTTTGCTTTTGGAATGTTTGTTTACTTCCGTCGTAAACGCTCCGCAGCTTAATGGTTGAGTGGCTGAGTGGATGAGTGGATGCAGCCTGCTTAGATGCTGGTTGTGGTTGTTTGCGTTACCTAAAACAGCCAAAATAGTCCCTAAAAGAAGAAATTTTGCATTTTTTTGTCAAAATATTTGGATTGTAACTAAAAAATAGTTACCTTTGCACAAACAAACCGCACCCGGGCAACATTGTTAAAATGTATGCGTTGAGGCAAGTATTAGAGGAATTGCAAAGTAAAGGACATTTAAAATAAGTGGCTATGAATACGATTAGTTATAAAGGATTTCTTGGAACCGTTAACTTTTCTGAGAAAGATGTATGCTTCTATGGTAAAATAGAGGGCATAGATGGTCTGGTGAACTTTGAAGGGCAAAGCGTGAGCGAGTTGACACAAGCTTTCACGATGCAGTAGATGATTATGTGGCTTATTGCGAAGAGGAGGGACTTGAGCTTCGCAAGAGTTATACAGGGCGACTGAATATCCGCATTAAGCCGGAGACGCATAGTCGTATAGCTGCATTGTCGAAACAATCGGGTGAGTCAATCAATGCTTTTATTAGTCAAGCGCTTGATTTGCGCGTAGCTGCGATGCTGTAAAATCCCATCAGCATTGTTTCCCCCCTCGGAGACACCCTTCTTCCCTTGCTCTTTATGTCCCTCGCGTTTGGAATGTTTGTTTACTTCCGTCGTAAACGCTCTGCAGCTTAATACTTGCGTATGTCATTTTTTTGTTGTACCTTCGACCTGCTACCCTGAGAGGGAACCCTTCGAAGGTACAGTCGCAGTATCCTGCAACTGACAACTATTTTGTCAAAACAACAAAATTATGCAAGCATATTTCGTTTTTTTTGTCAAAATATTTGTACAATTGATTTTTTTGTTGTACCTTTGCAGCGAATTTGAAATATGGAAGGTATTATGAGTACGATAGTTTTTCAACCACAGGATCAATCGCAACTGGCATTCTTAACGGATTTTGCAAAGCGTGTAAGTGTGCCCTATGTTATCATTCCTTTAAATGTAGAGACTCTACTTAATAGAGAGGAGGTAGAGGCGCAAAACCGTGCAAAGTCGTTTGCACAATTACAAGAGAGTTTTTCAAAATGTGATTTGACGGATGAGGAAATTCGTAAAGAGTGTGAGGCCGTTCGTCAACAAATGTATGAAGAAAACTATGCCCACTAATAAAATTCGCGTTATCGTAGATACCAATATCTGGATTAGCTCGCTTATCGGACATCAATTGCTTCATTTGAGAGAGCTATTGAGTTATCCGGAGATAGAATTAGTGGTTACTGAGCGACTAATACAAGAGATTATCGTAGTTGCACAACGTCCTAAATTTGCAAGGTATTTTAGGGTGGAAGATGTAAATTTGCTGCATGAGTGGATGGAGCAAAATATGGTTAATGTGCCGTTGGGGGATATTCCAAGTCGTTGCCGAGATCCTAAAGATGATTATTTGTTAGAATTAGCTGTGCAATCGAAGGCTATATATCTCGTGTCCGGAGATAGTGATTTGTTAGAAATGGGAACTATTGGGGATTGCAGGATAATGACGGTAAAGCAATTTGAGCAAGAGATATTTGAAAAGTTATAGTTCTCACATCAGATAAATAGCCGCAAACGCTCCGAGGCTTAAAGGGTTAGTGGATTAGTGGATGAGAGGATTAGAGGCTTAGTGGAAAATGAAAATCCTCTTTTCTCGCTTTTAGACGCACAAAAACTGCAAAATATGCGCAGAATGGTATAAAAAAGCAGAAATATTGAAAAAAATCGGCATAACTCTTGCATATGTCGATTTTTTTGTGTAATTTTGCGGCGTATTTGTACACTTTGGGCGTATTATGCCCATTTATGTAAGGCGGTTTGGGACTCCCGAAACATTCGCAACGTTTTATTTTACCAGTCCAAACAGCATCAATGATTCCGTAGCAGTATTAGCTGCTTTTGCGGAAATTGGTGTTGTCTTTTGCTGTATACGTTTGCAGCGTTCGGGGTCTTTGACATATTGAGATTACCGCAAAAATGCAGATATTTTGCAAAAATATGCCAAAATATTTGCATATGTCGGAATTTTGTTGTACTTTTGCAGCGCAAAAGTTTAACCAACAGAATTATGGCACAAGAAACATTAGACAGCCTTATTCAGGTAATGTTCACGCTCTCACTATCGGAACAGGAAAAAGTGATAGAACGCATGCAAGCCAATGTTCGGCGATTGAATCGAGAAGCTGTTGCTCCTTATACGATGGAAGAAATTGACGCGCGTCTTGATGAATCGGAGCGCGATATTGAGGAAGGACGTTATTTCACGACCGAAGAAGTATTCCATCCTCAATTTGCCGAAGCAGTATGAGATCGGTTTGGTCTGAACGTGCAAAAAAGTCTTTGCACATTGTTGAGGACTATATACTACGTGAGTTCGGCGAGAATAAGTGCGCAGAGTTCATGGCAGAAGCCGAGAAGGTTGCTCTGCAATTGGAGATTTTCCCTGCGATGGGAAAGGAAGAACCATTGCTGGCACATCGAAAAAAGCTCTATCGAAGTTATGTGATCACGCGCTTGAGTAAGATGATATATCATGTAGATGAGAAGCGAGAGTTGATTGTTATTTCTGATATATGGGACACACGGAGAGAGCCTAAAGCAGTAGCGAATGGGCTGTAGATGACGGATAATAGGATATTAAGCGGTAATCCAATAAACGGTTTACCGCTTTTTTGTGCGTGGCGGTAAACTGAGGTCAAAAAGTGCAAAAGTGCCAATAGTGCCAATAGTGCCAAAGCTAAAAACGAACAATAACATAAAAACACACAAAAAATAGCCCAATGCCTCAGGGCTTTAAACCGAGGCAAAAACCATAAGCCAAATGGTACATGGTAAATGACTAAATGGTAAATGGATTGATCTTTGACATATTGAAAAAACATGTGAATGCAGAAAAATGGTAGTATGTGGTCGCAAATTGCGATAACCTCACAGAAAATTGTCATAAAATTTGGCTATATCAAAAAATTGTAGTACCTTTGCGGTCGCAAATGAGTATTAATGATAAGCATTATGGCAAATACCCTTCTTCCTATTCAGACGCTTTCGCCTAAGCAAATTGAGAGCAAGATATTGACCATCCGCGGCGTTCAGGTGATGTTAGACCGTGATTTGGCAGAACTCTATGGTGTAAGCACGAAAGTTCTAAATCAAGCGGTTAAGCGTAATATTGAGCGCTTCCCTGCGCATTTTCACTTTCAATTGACTGATTTAGAGACAGATGAACTGGTCACAAATTGTGACCGGTTACAAATACTTAAACATTCAAGCGTAAGCCCATATGTGTTTACGGAACAAGGAGTAGCTATGCTATCCTCTGTGTTGAGAAGCGAAACAGCTGTCCGTGTCAGTATCCAGATTATGGAAGCGTTTGTGGAAATGCGGCATACTTTAGCGGCAAATGATCACATTGTTCGTCGTCTGGAGACTATTGAGCATCACCAATTATCGTTGGCAAAACACCAAGAAGAAACGGATAATAAGATAGAGGAAGTGTTCCGGCGGTTAGATGAAGGGCAGGTTAAACCACAACAAGGAATTTTCTTTGACGGACAGGTTTATGACGCTTATCAGTTAGTATCCGATCTTATCCGTAAAGCCAAGAAGCGTTTAGTGCTGATAGATAACTATATTGACGACACGGTATTAACGATGATGGATAAACGAGGAAGTGGTGTGAAAGCGACTATCTATACAAAGTTTATTGACAAACAACTGAATCTGGATATAGCTCGTCATAATAGCCAGTACGCTAAGATAGACGTATTCCTTTTCAAAAAGGCGCACGATAGATTTTTGATTGTGGATAACGAGGTATATCATATTGGAGCGTCCATTAAGGATTTAGGACAACGATGGTGTACTTTCACTCTAATGCGTGATTTTACTGCAAGAGATTTGCTTGCAAAGATTAAATAGCGCTGATATTACATAACGCATTCACATGTATGTACGTTCGAAAGGATGTACATACTTTTTTTCAATATAATCAATAGTGCCAATAGTGCCAAAGCAAAAAACGAATAATGATATAAAAAACACACAACCATGAAAAAAAAACGATCATAGCTAATTGATTGAGAGTTGGTGATATATAACAAAAGCAGCGGCTCGCTGCTTAACAACGAGCCGGAGTGATCATTGACATACTGAGAAATGAGAGATGAAACTAATCTTTTAGACATCCGATGGGAACAAGCAACGTGCCATCTTGCAATGTAACGGCATAGCTGCCGACAGCGGTAAGCACCATCCGGAAAGCAGGTTCGCCAACTTTGTCTGTATTGATCTTACGTACAAGCGTATTTAACGAGTGTTGCGCTTCTTCAATAGCAGTTGAGCCGCCCAACTTGATTTCGACAAGTGCGTAGCGTCCATTACGCAGATGGATAACGGCATCGCATTCCAGATTATCTTTGTCCCGATAGTGGCTAACGCTACCGCCCATCGCTTCCGCATAGACACGTAGGTCGCGGACAGCCATTGTCTCAAACAAGAGACCAAAGGTATTAAGGTCATGCATCAAGTCTTCCGGAGACAGACCCAATGCTGCGGTAGCGATGGATGGATCTACAAAATACCGTGTGTCTGTGGTGCGAATAGCCGTTTTGGAGCGAAGGTTCGTATTCCATGCTTTCATATCTTCTACTACGAAGATGTTGCGTAAAGCATTTATATACGAAGCAACGGTGTTTTCTGCCAATGTGGCGCTATCATTAGCTAACATATCTTCTCGAATAGCGTTGATGCTGGCTTGCGATCCTTGCATGCGTGCTAACGACCGCATCAGGCGGCGACTCCTGTCTGGATTTCGCAAAGTGTCATCAAATCGGCTTATATCAGATTCGGTGATGGCATCTAAGTAATCAAAAGCAGTCTGGAGAGCAACATCAGGATCGTCCTCTATAGACGCAGGCCAACCTCCTCGGCAAAGTTTGTACGCGATGTCAGCCAATTGCCATTTGTTTTGTCCAGTAATTTTTTGTGGTCCTTCAAAGAGTGATTGGAGACTTACTTCGCCGGTTGATTCGCCCGATTCCCACAGACTCATAGTGCGCATTCTGAACCAAGAGTACCTGCCTGCGCCGGAATGATTGATGCGTTTTTCATCATCTTCTTCTGATTTGTACGGGACGGCGGAACCTGTGAGAATGAACTGACCCTTCTTTTGGCGCATGTCCACTTCATAGCGGATACTATCCCATAAGTCCGGAATAGCTTGCCATTCGTCAAACAGACGGGGTGTCTCTCCGGAAAGAAGCGTCGGCATGTCATTTTCTGCCATTAACCGGCTTTCCCGTAAGGTCTGAGGATTAGCCATCATAACACTACTCTTGGCGACTTGCAAAGCCGTTGTCGTTTTGCCGCACCATTTGGGGCCTTTGATAAGAATAGCGCCGGCACTTTTAAGCCGTTGAGCTAATAGAGCATCAGCAATTCGCGCTTTATAATGTAGAGCCATAGATTGTTAATTTTGATTTGACGCTGCAAAGGTACTACTTTTTTTTGAAACTACCAAATAATTTTACATATTTTGAGTAATTTGGCGTAAATTTTTTAAGGCGTTTGGCGAAGAGTTGTTGCGGTGTTTGGTGGCATTTTACTTTGAAGAATTGTGGCATTTTACTTTGAAGTTTTGCGATATATGTACATTTTCTCATTTTTTCAGTAAGTCCAGAAAACTATGCAAAAGTGCCAAAAGTGCCAAAGTGCAAAGCAAAAAAACGAATAATAATATAAAAATAAACCACAGCCCAATGCCTCAGGGCTTAAAACAGAGGCAAAAACCATAAGCCAAATGGTACATGGTAAATGACTAAATGGTAAATGGATTGATCTTTGACATATTGATATACTAAAAAAATAGGCAAAAAAGAAAGATTTTTGTGCAAATGTTTGCACATGTCAGAAAATTGTTGTACCTTTGCGGTCGCAAAGGTTTAAACAACAAAAACTGACAAGTATGGAAGCAGTAAGACAAGCATCGTATGGTTTTGACGTTAATGTCGTTGGAACTCCGGGAGAAGGAACTACGAGTGGGATTCTAAAGGGACGTCCAATAGAGGAGTTCATGGAAGAATTAGCCAAACGTCTTGGGAGACATTACGGATTGAATGATATTCGTGAGGCTTTATGAGTAAGAAATATTCAGTACGCCCCTTACCTACTGCAGACGCAGATATGGACAACTTGGAGCAGTTCATAGTCAAACAATGTGCAGCACCGCTCACAGCTGCGCGTCAGTTTCAACGTCTATATAAACTCTTCGAGTGGTTAGAGGAATTCGCTGAGTTACCGGCTGTACATGTTCCTCTATCAATCCAATATGGAAAAATAATGAGGGCCATCCCGTTTGGCAAGAAGATGGCGATTGTGTATGAAGTTGAAGATAACATCGTTTATATCCACCGCATTATGCCGCAGAGCATGATTACATTCTAACCTTATGGAAACAGAAACTTGGGACTGCCCCTATACAATAGAAGAAGCTCGCAGGCGTGTAGAAGAGTCTATCCAGCAAATTGAAGCTGGTCTATGCTATACTAATGATGAGGTGTTTCATAGAATGAACGAGCGTATAGAGTGCAGACGTAAGGAATAATTCTAAAACCTACCTTTCTAATTTGCCTGACATGAGAGAGATCTCGTGTCTTGCTTTTTTCTGTATATCAGTATGATTAAAAGTGCAAAAGTGCCAATAGTGCCAAAGCAAAAATTGAATAATAACATAAAAAACACAAAGATAAGAAAATGGCAGAGAAGAAGAAAATATGTGCAAGAATTAAAGAAAGATGGAATTCTTTAGACAAGACGAAAGTTCTTATTTGGAGTTTCCTTGTGTTGCTGGTACTGCCACTTGTTCTTTATATGTACTATTTTTGTGGGGGTATATCAGCAGAGCACAAACGCTGGTCCGAGTTTGGCGATTATATAGCCGGTATAGCTGGAGTATTGAATGTTATAGCATTTGTTGTTTTGACGGTAATGATTCACAAAATTGAAAAGAATCACAAAGAGAGGAATATACAATCCCATGCGACTGAACTTGTTTTACGGAATGTCCAATCGCAGATAGAAATTCTTGATGAATTGTATTATCCTTTCCAAAGTTATGCGTTAAAAGGAATCGATGAATGGAAGTCGAAGTTATTGGCTAATGAGACATATGAGAGACTGCAACCACTAATGGTATATGTTGGTTGTATGAAGGGCACCAAACTTTTACCAAAGGAGACAAAAATAATATTAGAGGAACTCCATGAGTTATTATCTAAAGCATCGAATGTCTTTTTATGCTATGCTTTAAGTATAGATGAGGACAACGGAGAAAAGATGACTTTTACCAATGCATTAATGAAATATCACGAGTTATATAGGCTTTTGGTGAAGTTAGAGGTAACTTTGACGGAAGATATATCAGGAGTTGAGCAAGAAGAAGATCAATCTTGGAAAAATGAGAAGAAAGATATAAAGACTAAAATATCTAGTACTTTAAAATAAATTAACCCGTGTACGTGTACGCGTAAAGATAGAAAACACAAATAATAACTTTTAATACCAAAAAACATTATGAAAAACTTTAACTTAACTCAAATGCTGCAGGGATGCAGTAGGAGCAATGAGATGACAGTCAGCGTCACCAATTCCGGTGGAGGGCAGACTTGTCAAGTTAAGCAACAAACACGACTAACGTCAGTGGAAGAGAAATGGAGTGAAAATGGGGCATTGAGTAGCACTTGCCTCCGTTCCGCCTCCGATGCGCTCTCGTTCCGCTCTCGTTATCTTCGTTATGCGGCGGTGATTTTCTGCGTTTTAGCGATGAGCATCGCCAATATCGGTATGGCGTGGGGAACGGATTATTATCTGAGGTATATGAAGAGTATGCCAGCGGGAAACTATGATGGCAATACTTCTCAAAAACTCACGCGATTTGGATCTACCAATAGATATTATTGCGAACTAAGTTTAAGCGGAAGTTCATCCTATGGATTTTTTATCAGAGTTGATAATAGCAGCACAAATTGTTGGAAAGCCAATGCAACGGCAAGCACAAACCAGGAAATAGAACTTTATTCGTATAGCGGAGAGCATGGAAATTCGAATCACCGTGTATCTTATACAACTGGATCTGCCGGGACTTATATTTTTACGTATGATATAGAAAATCATAAGATATCTGTATCTCCTAAATCCTCACAGACGGTCAAGGTTGCATGGAGTATTGCTAGTGGTCATGACGGAGATTATAACCTTGGCACTTACACCACCTTGTCTCAGGAAGGGTCGTCATCTCTGTACTCAGCTGATGTTGATTTGACTGCCGTGAAACATTATATGTTTGTGCAGACAGACAATAATCGATATTGGAAAAATACAGCCACAATGTCTGCCGGTACTTATGCGTACGTATATGACTACGGAACAAATAACTATGGTGATAGTGGTAATAAAAATAATTTCACTCCGTCAGCAGCAGGAAAATACCGTTTCACATGGGATCACGATGCTAAGATGGTTAAATATGAGCGTCTTTATAAGGTTACATATTACGGTAATGGCAATACCGGTGGTACTGCACCATCTGCTGCGTATGAACAAAGTGGAAGGACGGTAACCGCATCAGATAATACCGGTTTGCTGGTAAAGACAGGCAAAGTGTTTGCCGGTTGGGCTACTTCCAGTGCAAGGGCTTCTTCCTTAACGATTGATTATGCACCGGGAGCGACTATAACTATGTCATCGGCTGATGTCGATTTGTATGCTGTTTGGACGAATGGTAGTTATTTTATCTCGCTCACAGGAAAAAGTACCAACGGTGTAAAGAATACAACGGATTTTTATTCAAGCAACAATCTAACGAATACTGCCACAGAAGTGAACGGAGTAACGTTTAGCAAAAGTTACTATTGTACAAGTGGAAACCAAACAAGTATAAAGGGACAGTATTCCAATGCAAATAGATTTATCGTATATGATACCAAATCAACGAGCACTCTAATTCGTGCATATGTAAAGAATACGCATTCATCAACAGCGATCGTCTATTATTACACGGCAAAAGAAGGTTCAACTTCAGAAACGGACCAAAGTGTGACGTTGGCATCAGGAGAGGAAAAGGTGATTTCTTTTGATGCCTCAAATTCAAAAGGCACGCGTGTAATTTTTAGTGATGGTAATTATTCGAATATTCGCTTTACACAGATTATTGCGATAGAGAAAGGAACTACGCTGCCTTTGCCGGGAAAAACCAACTATGAATTGGCATTCCCGGGTCGTGTGGCGTCACATTTCCCAGATATTAATGGAATTGAAGTTAGAGGAGAACAATCCAACTTAAAATGGAATACTACTCCAGAATTTAGAATGATAAATGGAAGTGATAAATATATCAAATTTACTACAACTGCTGCTACGCAGTTGAATGTTAAGATACAAAGCGGTAGTGGTTTCTATGTATGTACGGACAATAATAATCCAAGTACAACAGGTTTCTTGACCAGTGGATCTTCTGCCGGAACAAAAACTATTAATTTGGATGCTGCAAACACCTATTACATTATGGGTGAAAACAGCAGTAATACAAAGATAGATAAAGTCAGTTTCGCTGCTCATGTGGCTTGTACGGCGCCGACGAGTCTGGCTGCAAGTAATGTAGGTGCTACTACGGCAACGTTGACCGTGGCGGATGGTAGTACGAGAAACTACGAGTTTTATGTAAGCACAAGCAATACTGCGCCGACGGCAAGTTCTGTGGCTACGCATAGTGTAGATGCCAATAAAATATATAATTTAACAGGATTATCACCTTCTACTACATACTATGCTTGGGTACGTGCTAAAGCCGACTATTTCAACAAGAGTACTTGGGTGGCATTAACAGGAAGTTCTTTTGCAACTGATGCTGCCGGTTGCTTGGCTCCGGCGGCACCGACGATTAGCGGTACTGCAAGTTACATTGTAGGCGGAACGATCTCGCTGTCGGCAAGTTGTGCCAGCGGTGCGGATGCTTCCACTATGTATACATGGTACAAAGGTTCCGATTGGGCGACGGCTAAGGCAGCCGGTGCTCTTAAGGATGCAGCAACGGAAGCTTCCGGCGGTACTACTTACTCCAAGGCTTCGATCGCGGTAGGTGACGCTGGTAACTATTGGTGCGAGGCATCGAACGGAGCGGGTTGTAATGCACATAACTCAAGTGCAAAGGCAGTCACCGTCGTTTATCAGGTGACCTATAACGCCAACGGTGGTACGGGAGAGATCGCTAACAGCACAGGAACCAGCATCACGCTGAGTAACGGTACCGGTTTCACGGCTCCGAGCGGTTATTCGTTCGACGGCTGGAACACGGCTGCCGATGGTTCAGGTACCGGATATACTTCCGGTCAGACGAGCATAACCGCTAACCTCGCGCTCTATGCACGTTGGAAACAGACAGTAACGCTGGATGACAACGGAGGTAGCAAAGACGGTTCGGTTGTGGCATACTATAACGGCGCAGGTCCGTTGGCTACTCCTACGGCTCCGGTCTATAGCGGTTATTCGGTATATGACTACCGCACTTCGGATGGAACAGTCGTACTGACTTCCGCAGGTGCTTATGCAGCTTCCAACGTTTCTGACGGGAGCAGCGTGGCATATATCACAAGTAGCAAATGGGTACACAGCGGCTCTACGACGCTCTATGCACATTGGAAAGTGGATGCTCCTTCGGTCAGCGTTTCGCAAAACGTAGTGACCATGACGGCAACTACGGGTGCGTCTATCCGTTATACCACTGATGGTTCGACTCCGACCGGTAGCAGCACGCTGTACGACTCGTCGAACAAACCGGTGATTGCTGCGAACACGACCTTCAATGCGATCGCTATCAAGGCCGGATGCGAGAACTCGACAGTTACTACGCAAGCTTGTGCTTACTCACCGCGTATCATCTATAATGCGAACTTGACGGGTACAACCGGTAGCACGGCTGAGGCTTTTGCTACAGAGAACGCCAAGGCTTGCGGATTCAGCAGAGCGAACTATAAGTTCAAATGGTGGAACACCGCGGCTAACGGTACGGGTGAGGACTTCTACGTAGGTGAGTCCGTGACGCTCAGCAGCTCGGATGTGAACCTCTATGCACAATGGGACACCACCGCTACCGGTCAGGCATTCTGGGTTGGAGATGTAGCTATCTCTTCTGCCAACACGGCTTATGACGTAGCCGGAAATAGCGCTACGATGCAGATTAAGCGTGAAACGAATGCGGATTGGAATAGCGATATTTCGCAATCTTACAACCAAGTAAGCAAATATAGCGGCACTGCTAAGAAAGCAAAAGTATTGGCTGTAGATGCTAATGACAGTTATATTGAAGTTAACTTCAAGGATGGCTCTGCTATTAACGCTTTAGAGCTTGGTGTCTGCAACAAAGACGGAAACGATAATGAGATGGTGGTTATTTACTCTACCACAGCTGATTTCAGTAGTGGTGTGGGTGAGAAAGTAGCCCTCAATACAAAGAAATTTGATCAGTCCACCAAAGCGGTTTATGACGTCTCTCCGACTACGACTGACCTATATAAATACGCGCGTATATATAGAAAGGTGGGAACAGCTGTTTATGGCCTGACCGGTGGTTCGGAGCATATTATCCGTATTTACTCCATTAAGGCGGAGAAGGGTGCAGCGTGTGAGAGTCTGGACGCTCCGACCGGTTTGACCTGTTCGGCACAGACCAAAAACTCGTTGACCTTCGACTGGAATGCAGTAAGCCATGCCAGCAGTTATGACGTCTATCTCTATTCGGATGCAGATTGTACCGCTGCAGTAACGCCGACTGAAGGCAAACCGTATAATGTAACCGGTACTTCGGCTACGCTGACCGGTCTGGATGGCGGAACAACGTATTACTGCAAGGTACGCACGAAAGGTAACGGTTCGACCTATTGTACCAACGGCGCGATTACCACTACCGCAGCAAGCGGCAAGACCAAATACGGTGTAACGTATTCGAAGGGAAGCGCAACAAGTGGTACCGCACCGACGGATGGCAACAGTTATGCTGTCGATGCAGAGGTAACGGTGAAAGATACGACGGGATGTAAGTTCGTATATGCAAGTCACACTTTCCGTGGCTGGACAGATGGCACAACGTTCTATAAAGTCGGTCAGACATTCCGTATGCCTAATGAGAATGTAACCCTGACGGCTGTTTGGGATAGTTATTCCGCAGGTAGTACAACGGTATCTATCTTCGATGGTGCTGTGGACGAAACAAATGCCAAGTCGTCGGATAGATATGACCCGAGTCATAAAGAGTATTATACGAATGCGACAACCGGATTCCAATACAAGACTTCAGGTATTAAAGATGAATTAATAGACGTATCAACACCGACATCTTATACCAATAGAGGTTCTTATGTAAAAGCTATTAGAATGAATGGTTCTGGCGGTTCCAATTATATAGAGTTGAAAATGCCTACCGGATATACTGCAAAGTTATTTGTCGCATATTCGGGTTATAGTTCAACAAATCAAAAGTTCGGTGTTCATACGTCTACAGGTACAACTCCAAATGGAAGTAACTGTGATACATGGAATGCAACAGCTTCGGATGGTACGACAGTTTATACTGCAACGATAGATTTAAGTGCGAATACTACTTACTACCTCTCAGGAGGAGGAAGCTCCTGTTTGTTCGAGGAAGTTAAAGTAACTCTTACTCCGGTCGGTGGTGGCGGAGGTTCTGGCAGTTGGACGAATAAGTACGTCGCCTTTGGTACGAACGAAGGTGTAGTTGGTACGCCGACTTTGCCGGATACCATTTGGGGTGTGCCGAGCGGAAAGAAGATTGTTCAACCGGCAGATCCTACTGCAACAGGCTATATCTTCGACAACTGGTATCCGACTCAGGCTTGCAACACTGCTGCATTCGATTGGTCCGGTACGATTACCAAGGATACGACCATCTATGCGAAGTTCAATGCTCCGACGACTTTGATTCAGCAGCCTGCTAAGGTAGCCGGTAAACGTGTGCCTATGGACACACTGGATGCGTATAGACATCCGGAAATCGACTCCGTGATCGTTCATCAGTTAATCGATCCGGCGCCGTACGGTACATGCAATATATCGTACAAATTATGCTATTCGAACCATGTACAATTGGATGAACAACCAGTTATCCATTATGGTACGGGTGCAGGCGTAGGATACGATACTGTTTGGATGCCGATGGAGCAGATCCAGAAGTACGAGTTGGTGGCTTACCTGCGTACCGGTGCTATTCGCGGAGAAGGTGATTTGGTAACAACCGACACGGCGGTTGTCTCTGTGGAGAACAGATGGCCGATAAAGGTACGTTATATGAAGGACGGTGTTGAATTGAGAGAACCTACGCAGTGGTATGCTTATCCGTCATTCAAGACGACAGAAGCTATTCGCATTCCTGCAGAGCGAAACGGATATATTCTGGACAGCCTCGAGTACGGCGTAGGTATTACGGTTGACTCCGCGAAATATATTGATTATATAGGCAGTCGGATGTACCAAGTATATCTCAGGTCTGAGAATGCTTCTACGGTTACCGCGCACTACAAGGTAGCTCCGAATACGGTTTACTTCTTCGATACGTTCAAGGATCCATGGTACACACCGTATATCTTCGACTACGGAACTACCGGTTATTGGGATGCAGGACTGGGAGCCGGAGCGAATGAGCATCTCGGCACACATGCTACTCGTATTGACTTCATGGAAAGGATGTATATGATGCCTATCGGCGAAAGCACCACTAAGTTGGCTATCGGTAGCGATGAGCAGAAGGATGACAAAGGAAAAGGTTTTGACCACTTCTATTCTCGAACCTACACGCCGGAAGGATGGGATCATTCGATTACAGTAACACCCGAGATATTCTATCGCACGGACTTCAACCAAGCTCTTCCGATGTTTGTGCCGGTTGTTAAGTCCACTTCTGATTATTACACGGAAAATAGTGCAAAGGCTCGTTATTTCCGCGGCTTCTGGGTGAAATACAGCCCGGATCGTGACTCAACGGGTTACTACCTGAAAGTTTATGATCAGGTTGAAGTAGCAGGAGCTACATTGATTCAATCTATTCCGATGACTTTGGCTCCAACAGGCGAAGATGGCACATGGGAGTTGACGGCCACGATGGATCTGGAGGGCGGAAAGACCTACGGCTTCAAGTACACAAAGGCAACCGGTGCAAGTACCGTTGATTGGTACGGAAATGCCGGAACGATGAATTCTACTAACCATACCGATTGGTTGTTCACGACAGGTACGAATAACTGCGGTTTGACAACTACTTCTGCCGGTGATTATACCTTCCATCTCCATTGTGTCAACTATGGTGCAAAAGCAGCTAACACAGCTACCGACTCTGAGGTACAAGGTAAGATGGTGATGACTGTTGATTATGCAACCAACAACGGTGATTATCGTGTTGTTTATGTCGATGACGCACAGACGAACCTGACGGTTGGTAAGAGCAATGTAGAGCCTATTGCTTCGCAGACCATCCGTGCCCGTGAGAACGGACAAGATACGGTGACCTTCTACATCCGCAAAGATGCTACCAACCGCAGTATGAAGTTCCAGAAGTTTAATGCTGGTGCTTGGTCGGATGTAGCAGGAGGTACGATCGCTCTGACCAATACTACCGGTCAAACGTTTACGGTTAGCACAGATACTACCTATCAGATTTACATACAGCAAAATGCAGATGGTACATCTGTTGAGGCAACGGGTATGGATTACTACTCCGGTCTCTACTACATCCGTACCGACTGTGTGGATGAGCATAAGTGGGACTACAAACAGTCGATGGAGGCTCATAGTATGGTTGAATCCGATTATGCTTCGCATTTGACTACCGATCCGTTCACTCACTACTTCGTACACTGGGTTGACGGAAATAAGAATGTGAAGTTCGTGGTAGCAACGCAGTACTCGCCGACATTGACGGATACGTTGATTACGGATGCTTATGCAAACGTAGCAGGCGGTAACCTGCCGAGTGCAGGTGCCAGTGTACGATTCATGTACAACAAGAGTACGAATGCTATCAAACGTGCATATCTGGCAGGAGCACAAGGTGGATTATTGAATCCGAACTTCTTGAAGTTAACGGAGACTTCGTCCGGTAAGATGAAGAATACGAGTGGATCGGCGATCTCCAATATCACGTTTAGCGATTTGGGTAACTTCACTTATCAGGCAGAGATCAAAGCACAGCCGGGTCTGGAAGGTAAGTTGACTGCCGAATATAATAGCCAGACGCAGTATTTCAAAGGCTCTGCCGTGAGCAGCGAGACGATCTTGGGCGGTACCGGTGAGAGTTGGCAGAATATTGTGATGACGTACGACTTCAAGACCAACCGTCTCATCTGCGCTTGGACACCGGGCGATACGATTGATGAATCGATGTCCATCAATGCGGACATCATGATCATCCGTCGTGGTCAGCGTGACGCCGAGCAAATAGTATTCAAGACCAATGAAACCAAACTGACCGACGTCAAGTATGTCTATGGTGTGATTCAGTTGGATTACAATGATCTCGTAGGAATGATGTATAGTTGGGACTATTGGGCATATGAGCATTGTATGTACTATATCTCCTTCCCGTTCGATGTTGCGGTGAACGATATCACCGGTGTGGGCTCTATTGGTAAGGAATGGAGAATCCAACGCTACAACGGTGCTAAACGTGCCGAGAAGGGTTGGTTTGCTGGTGATGGTGTAACGACCTTCTGGGAGGATGTCCACGCAGGCGATACCTTGCATGCATATGAGGGATATAGTTTGTTGCTCAACCGAGTACGCTTCAACGACAGCAGGAATGCTATTTGGGAAAATAAGTCCAATGGAAGTTCCGTATATCTGTTCTTCCCGTCTCTGAATGCTACAACTGGTATCGTGGCGGATGGTAAAGTAACCGTGAAAGTTCCTTCGCACTTATGTACCATTGACCGTAATTTCATCAACCAGAACGGATTAGAGGTTAACCACAAGAACACCGATTCTCATTGGAACATGATGGGTACTCCGCTCTTCGAGAACAAGACAGCGTTCTCGATAGCAGACAATCCTATTGATCCCGAGAATCCTTCGAGCGAGAACATCAAGTATATCTATGCTTGGAACTCGGCAGGCAATACCTTAGGTATTCGTATGACCATGGATATAGAATGGCAGTTCAAGACGATGTATAGTTATATGGTACAGTACGCCGGTGATGTCGTATTCAAGGGTTCGACAATCAATAAGAGTGTAGCTGCACGTCGTACGTCGGATTCGAAGAATTACCACGTGAATCTGGAACTCACAAAAGACGAACTATTCGTCGGACGTACGTACGTCGAATTGCGCGAGAATGCAGTAGATAGTTTCTTGCTCAATGAGGACGTCTATATGGTTAAGAACGGCGTAAACGCTGATCTCTATACCTACGCAGGTGGTTATGAGTTAGGTGCAAACGTCCTGACGATGGACAATCATATTATTCCTGTAGGAATAGATGTACAGAAAGCAGGTACGTACACCTTCTCGATGCCGTCGAACTTCAGCGGAACGGTAACGCTCATTGATAACTTCACGCAGACGCGTACAAACCTCGCCGTTGACGATTATGAGATCGCCCTGCCGAAGGGTACTATCAACGATCGCTTCGAGTTAGAGATTAATATCAACAAGATGCCGACGGCAATCGACGGTGTTGACGCTAATCAAGGCGCACTCAAGGACGGTAAGGCGCATAAGTTCATTGAGAATGATATGATGTATATCCTGAAGGATGGCGTGCTCTATGATGCCCGCGGTAACAGAGTGAAATAGGAGGCAAGGGATGAGATACGAGATAAAACGATGACAAAGACTTTACAAAGACTTTTATAAGACTTTTATAAGACTCACATCAGACTTACATCGGACTTATCTCGTATCTTACCCACCCCTATATATACTATGTATATATCCCGTGATTTTAAAAAAAGACAAAAACATTATATAAATTTGTTTAATTCGTTTAATTTGTGAACAAATAAATAATTGATATGAGAAAGAAATTAGTTTTATTAATGATTTTGGCAGCTGCGCTGATGGCGCTGCCTGCCTTGGCGCAGTCGTTCGGTGCTAATCAAACGGAGCAACCGAATGCGGCTTTTCAATCCACAAGCACTATGACGGGCTCAGGTAGCTCTTATAGCGCTAACCCGACTTTGAATAGCGACGGTACGGCAGCCTATAGCAATGCATCGTATTCGACCTCGTCAAAGAGTGGTCCTCGTCGTGCAAAGATGGAAGGAGAAGACGAATGGGGTACTAACCAAGAGCATAAAGACGTTGACGAAGGTTCCCCCCTCGGCGATGCCCTTCTTCCCTCAGCCTGCTTAGATGCTGGTTGTGGTTGTTTGCGTTACCTAAAACAGCCAAAATAGTCCCTAAAAGAAGAAATTTTGCATTTTTTTGTCAAAATATTTGCATATATGAAAAATAAGCAGTACTTTTGCAACCGATAATAAGAACTACTATGGGAACTGATTGAGTTTTAATATATTTTTTAAGAACTAATTATGAATCCAAAAATTCTATTTTGGTTCAATGGTGTAGCTGGGCTATGCTCTATTGTAAGTGTGCTTATTGCTATATTCGGTGAAAGAATTGGTGCGTATATTGCGCTGGGTTCTTTTGTGTTATTTCTTATATCTATAGTAGCGATTTTGTGGTATTGGATATATGGCGTGATTCACCAAGAATATCCAGATGATTATGTCCGGCTCTCTGTTTTTTCGTCTTATGAGACATCTGACGGAGTAAATGGAGTATATGAACGGTATAGAACAATTCAGGTGAAGCGATTGGCTCTTTCATCTATAGATTTTCAATTTAAATGGACAGGATCGAAGGCACCTGAAATTTCATCTGACTTGCAGCGTGTTGTGGGCGAGCCTGTTAGCGGAGGGAAAGACTATGATAGAATAAAGTTGGCTTTTAAGGATATATTGTTATATAATGAGACTGCAATTATTCATTTCCGTGCAAAGGTTGAAGATTTAGATCAGAAAGCAATACCTATGGATTGCTATAAAGTCGAAACCCCAACGCCTCTAATTCATTATAGAATTACACTGAAGAATAAGCCTGATGGATATAACGTGCCTGCCAAGTTACAAAAGTGTCTTATTAACTCCTCTATACGAGTAGATTTTGAAGACATTAAATCAATCCCGTTTGATCCTTTAACAAAAAGTTATCAATGCGACTTGATTAATCCAGAGATAGGCTATTATTATCGTATTTTGTGGGAAAGGTAATTCTTGATGTCCATCGCTTTTGGAATGTTTGTTTACTTCCGTCCGCCGCAAAACTTGCGTATGTCATTTTTTTGTTGTACCTTCGACCTGCTACCCTGAGAGGGAACCCTTCGAAGGTACAGTCGCAGTATCCTGCAACTGACAACTATTTCGCCCAAACAACAAAATTATGCAAGCATATTTCGTTTTTTTGTCAAAATATTTGTACAATTGATTTTTTTGTTGTACCTTTGCAGCGAATTTTGATTACGACAATTTTCGTAACGACGTTTTTCGTAATAACAAAGCATATGGAAAATCCTTTTAAGTTTGGGTCGATTGTAGAGGACGAGTTCTTTACAGATCGTTTTGAACTGGAGGATCCATTCTTTGGTGAGTGGCTTGTTGCAAAGCATTAGTTCCCTTGCTCCTGTTTTCCTTCGCTTTTGGGATGTTTGTTTACTCCTGTTGTAAACAAACGTTAAATGGTTAAATGGTTAAAATGGTTTTGACTGCATCAAAACGTTAACCCGTTAGCATAAATTTTCAAAAAATGGCATACAAACTTGCGTATGTCATTTTTTTGTTGTAAATTTGCGGCAAATTTCAAAGGTAAGCGTTATGGATAAGCAGGTAGCACATGTGACAAGAGGTGAATATGCCCAGGATTTTGCGCAGATTATACAGATCATAGAGCAAAACCGTTCGCAAGCAATACAAGTCATTAACCATGCATCTGTATTGACAGCATGGCAAGTTGGTGCATATGTGTCTGACAAGATTAAAAACGCTGCATGGGGATCTAAAGTAGTTCAGCAGTTGGCGGAATATATCCACACCCAAAACCCAACCTTGAAGGGATGGAGTAAACGCACTATCTATAAGATGGTGCAGTTTTATGAGACGTATACATCCGCGGCTTTTATGGATTTATCAGAGAAGTTCAAGCACCACAAGCAATTCGTGCCATTCGAAACGGCACAATTTGTATCACCAGAAATGACACAAATTGTATCAACGCCATTGATACAAACGGATTCCACTCAATTTGTGCCACTCAAAATGGCACAATTACCGTCATTGTTAATGCATACTGGTTGGACGAACCATCAGATTATTTTACAAAGGTGTTCTTCTCCAGAAGAGTATGTTTTCTATATCCTATACGCAGAGTACCAAAAATTACAGAATAAACAACTCGAGCGCGCCATCAAATCGGATGCCTACTCGCGTGTGCTGAGCGATAAGAAGATGCAGTCCGCTATCCTGAAAGAGACCTATCCGCAAGCGGAAGTGTTGCTCAAAGATAAATCCATCTTAGAGTTCTTGGGACTGCCGCAAAGATACAAGGAGTCGAAGTTGCGTAATGAGATAGTGTCGCACATGAAGGAGTTTATTCTGGAGATGGGGAAAGACTTCCTCTTTGTGGATCAGGAACATACGCTTGAGGTTGGCGGTCAGAACTTCCGCTGCGATTTGTTGTTCTACCATCGAGCTATGCAGTGCCTTGTGGCAATAGAACTCAAAACGACTACGTTTGATCCGCGTGATTTGGGGCAGTTGGAGTTCTACTTGGAGGCGCTTGACCAAAATGAGAAACGCAGTAACGAAAATCCGAGTATAGGCATCCTGATGTGCAAGGATGCCAATCCTGAAGTGGTGCGCTATGCGCTTAATAGGAGTGTCAGTCCAACAATGGTTTCTAAGTACGAAGAGCAATTAAAAGTTGGCAGCGTCATCCAGCGTAGTTTAGAGGAATTTGTGGAGTTTTTGAATAAGTGATGCACGGAAATTGAATATATGAAAACAAGGATATACATCGGAATCGCATTGCTGGCAGCGGGGCTGCTGAGCGGATGCAAATGGATGGGGAAGACACCCAACAAAGACGTCCGTAATGGTCGCGAGGTGGTCGCGGTAGATGCCCGCGCGATGATCAACGCGCGTATGAGTGCGTGGTACAACAAAGATGCACAGGTGGGTTTTCCCAATGCCAACAGCACCAACGGCATCGTGAAACCGGACGTAGCGGCGAGTTGGGATTACGTGCCCGGCGTGGTGGCGAAAGGAATACTCGATGTTTGGGCGTACTATCAGGACTCCGCTTGGGCGGACGCATGGTACGAAGGACTATGCGAGTGGGGTTTGCAGCAACAGGCTACGGACGAAGGAGGCATTCTCGATGACCTCAACTGCACGAAGGTCTTCCTCGGTTTGTACGAAGGAGCCAAACCCGGCGGACGGTTTGAGAACGAGGAGAATGCTGCGTATTTCATGGAGCAGTTACGCCGCGGCGCGCGAGGACTGGAGGACCATAAGAACCGCTATACCATCGCATCCGGCGGCGCTGAAGGCGGATGGATGCACAAGGCGACGGATGACCCGAGTAAGAGCTACTACGGCCAGATGTGGTGCGACGGCGCGTATATGGGGCCGGCGTTGTTAGCGCAACTCTTGGTGACTGGTGCGACGGAAGGAACCAACCTCGGGTGGAACGACGTATATGACCAGTTTGAGGTGTCCTGGCCCTACCTCTGGGACGAAGAGAGACAGTTGCCGTACCACGTGCTATTCACCGACATAGTCCTTAATAATAACGCGCGCGCGATAGCCGAAAGTGGGCATGTCTATTCCTGCGCCTACGATCCGGCGATCTACCACTCGGAGGAATACTGGGGACGCGCGGCAGGCTGGTATATATTAGCGCTCGTAGATGTGCTTGAGGCGTACCTCGAAAATTTAGAGGCTCATGGCGAGTGGAAGAAGGGCGATCCCCTTCCTTCGGCGCAGCATTTTGATGAACTGCGAACTATGTTGACGCAGCTGGCGGACGGATTGGTAGCGCGGCAGGATAAAGAGACGGGCTGTTGGTATCAGTTGCTCGCCTACGGACCGGAGAAGTGCGCGACGCAAGGCATCGATGACACGGGTTCGGATAAATATACGAATGTCGAAGCCGGCGGTACCCAGTGCAACTACCTCGAGTCTTCCGCTTCGTGCCTCATCACCGCGGCGCTGCTGAAAGGTTCGCGACTCGGGCTGATTGACCAAACGGAAGCTGGCAAGCGCGGCTACGAAGGTATCGTGAAGCAGTTCGTTCGCGGCAAAGACGCAGACCTGACGATTCTCGGCAGTTGCCAATCGGCGGGCCTGAGCAAAGACCGCAACGGCTCAGCGGCGTATTACCTGATCGGAAAGGATGTTCCCATACAAAATAACACCGAGGGAAAAGTCCTCGGTGCATTTCTGATGGCTGCCGTTGAGTATGAACGGCTAGGAAACTAGGAACCTAGGATCCTAGAACCTAAAGGTCGCACCTACCAGGAAGTTGATACCCTGACTGCGGTAGCCATATAGATACTCGTTCTTGCGGTGCAACCAGTTATTGAGTTGCAGGAAGAGCGTCAGATTCGGTTTGGGCTCGGGGCGGAGAACCGAACTATTTGAACTAGGAGCGCTAGCTTTCTTACCCACCCACATGTTGTACTCGACACCGGCGTTGAGGTCGATGATCGGACGGAGCGTATAGGTCGTTCCGTCGCTAACCAGCGCTGTGCGACTGCCCTCGAAGCGGTTCTCTGAATAGAGCGACCAGTGCTTGTCGATGCGTCCGTCGATTCGCAGGCACAGATCCCAGTTGGCACGGTCATAGACCGGCATCGAACCCGCCCAGAAATAGTAATCTCCGTTCAAGTTGATACGTACTACGTCGCGGAAATGATAGTTGATCTGTCCGCCCACTTTGCCGCGGTTATAGGTTGCAAACTCAAAGCCGAAATCGCCGGGCAGGTAGTTCACGCCCGCCAGTTCCACAAAAGGAGTCATCGCAGTATGCGCCACAAGCACCGTCTGGTTTAGCATATAGGCATAGCCTCCGTGAATCTCCAGCAACAAGCCGCGTGCGGGACGGATATGAAATCCGATCTCGCCATCGACGGGTGTATAAGCCTGAACGTGATGGTCAATGATACCTTCGTGAATCAAGCGATAGCGGTTCTCTTCCATAAACTCCTGCAGCGAACCGAGTCCGAAGCTACCGGTGGCGTCCGCATAGATAGTGAGCCATTCGCGGGCAATCTGCGCCTCGAGGTTCACGTGCGGCGAGGGAGCGAAGGAGATATTCTTAGTTCCGGATAACTCGTTCTGACCGATGCCGATATTTACGTCGAGGTTCACGCCCACATGCACGCGCACACGTTGACCTTCGTAAGCATAGTACGGCTCGAGGCGGATGTTATGACGGCCGTTATAGAGCGAGTCAGGAATAGCTGCGGCCAGCGAACTGAGTTGCAGGAAGTTATTCTGGACATATGCTTGCAAGCCGACATGATGTGCGTCGCCGTGCCAGTCGAAACCGGCCTTGGTGCGGATCTGATGCTCGGTCACTGCGCCGGGTTTGGAGAAGAGGTTATATCCCGTTCGGATATCATACTGCACCTCTTGCTTAGGTGTGGAGCGAAGTCCGAAGAAAGCCTCAACCGTCCAGAGCGAAGTCTTGTCGAGCGCCGTGAACGGATGCGGTTCCGGATAGGCTACTTTATTCTTCTCCCACATACCCCATACCTGCGAATAGTCGTAGAAATGGCCGTACTTATGGTAGAAGATATTACCGCCGTTGAGTCCGAAATAGAGTTCGCAAGTGCTGAACGGATGCCGGAAATCAAGTCCGACCTTCGTCTTGCTCAGTGCCGCGAGTCCCCACTCGGCCTTATGATGCGCATAGACGTCGAGGATGGATCGCTTGCCGTCATCCAGGTGATAGCCGAAATCGAAGAGCGTATTCGGGTGGCCTATCGCGCCGCGGACATAACCATCGTAGTTCCTGCCGGCCTCGAAGCGGGTAGGCTGCGATAGCAGCGAATGGAACGTTGCGGACGGCATGACGTCAGCCGTGAAGGAGGAATACTCGATCGGCGCGGGCTCGATAGTCGTCTCCACTACCGCGGGTTTGGTAGCCACTTTGCCGGCCGCCTGTATCACGGGTTGGAAATCGCGCTCGACGGTAACGCTGCGATTCAACGCGCTGTCGCTTTGCGCAAAAGCGGGTGTAGTTAGGAGTCCTAGGAGTCCTAGGAGCCCTAGGGTTTTATTCATCTTCTTCATTGTGATCCTCCTTTTCTACGGGTTGTTCGAGTTTGTCGAGTGCGGCGAGGCGTGCGTTGATGAGTGCCGGGATGTCATCACCTGAGGCGGTGTAGTTCTGCTGCAGCACGAGCAGGTACTGCCGCGCCTGGAAGAACTCTCCGTGTGCTTTGTTGATGTCGCTCAGGAGCACTAATGCCCGCGCCAGCCAGTATTGCTGCTGGGTGTTCATCTGGGTGAACTCCATCACTTGCGCTTCGGCGGTATCCAGATCTTTCTGCTCGTAATAACTCTGCGCCAGCAGGTATTTGGATTCTGCCCCTTGTGCCGTACGCACTTCGGTAGCAAGCGTCCGGAGGTCCGGTTGCGCTTTGGTCCATTGACCGAGTGCCACACGGGCTTTGGCTCTGCCGTACAGCGCTTCGGCCTTTGTCTCCTCCGTCAGCGGTTGGTCACTGAGGATCTGGTCAGCTATGTCGATAGCCGCCTGATGACGACCGAGCGCCTGAGAGCACCGCAGGATACCCAACCGCGCAATCGTCGTGTTCTCGCGGGTCGAGGCCAAGGCATGCATCCTATAGAAGCCCTCTAAGGCACACGCGTAATCGCCCTTGTCGTAGCAGATCTCCGCCACGCGGGTGGCTGCCTCCTCCTGATAGGGGTTAGCGTTCATCTCCGCTAATACAGCGTACTGCGCCAACGCCTCCGAACTCTTACCCAGACGGTAATACGAGTCCGCCAGATAGTACCGCGCTACGGTGCAATACCGTCCGCCGGCGCAATATTGGGTGAGGTAGTTGGAGAGAGAGACGGTCGCTTTCTGGTACGCGGCCTGCATGTATTGCATCTCTGCTGCGGCGTAGATCAGGCTGTCCTCTTTGGTCGAGACATTCATATTGACCTTCGCCAGATTCTTGGTGTAGGCGAGATACTCGTTCACGTTTCCGGTCTCGACGTAAAGCGCTTGCAGCGCATCGAGCGCCGTGTAAGCCTCTTCGGTAGCCGGATAAGTCTCTATCGTCTTGCGGTACGCCGCGATAGCCTGGTCGTTCTGCCCAAGGTTGCGATAGAGCATCGCGCGCTCCAACGAAGCCTTGCGCGCTACCGACGAATGCGGATACGAAGCGAGCAGCTGCTCGTAGGTCACGATAGCTCCGCGCTCATCGTCTTGTTGCAACTGCGCACGGGCGATCTCATAGACACCATCATCCGCGTAGTCGGATTTCGGGTAACGTTTCACCAAGTCACGCAGGACACTGATCTTCTCCGAATATTTACGTTGCAAACCAAGGGCGTAACCTCTCTGGAAGAGGGCATAATCCGTACCTGCTGCCTGGAGGTTAGCCACCTGCGTATAGTAGGTGATGGCCTGCGGGAACTGGCGGGCATTGAAGTAGCAGTCGCCTATTCGGTTGAGCGCATCGGCGTAGGTCGGTTCAGTAGCCAAGGCGGCATCTATATAGATAGAGAAAGCCTCTCGCGCCTGGTCGTATTTGTTCTGAGAGAAATAGGTGTAGCCCTGCAGGTACCGTGCGATGGAGTAGTTCTGCGAGCGTTTTGCATCGGGACGAGCGAAGAAAGCATCCAGATCCTTGGCGCACTCCTCGTAGCGACGCAAGCGGTAGTTTGCTTCGGCGCGTACGTAGTAGGCCTCGGAGGTGTATTTATCCGACTCTGCACGGTGCGCCAGCACCTCGCTCATCCACTCTGCCGACTGCTGCATCTTGCCTTGCAGGAAGTTATCCGCGCCTAACTGATAGCGCAGATACTGCTTGGTCTCTTTCATCTTCGGCGTGGGGTTCGGTATCGAATCCAGCGTCGAGATAGCGGCGGCGTAGTTCTTGCTTTGCATCAGCGCATCGGAGAGCAACTGGTAGATGCGGTTCTCGTATTTGGAATCCGGGAATTGGTGCAGGAAGTTCACTGCCGAGGCTTCCAGCATTTTGTCGGCATCAATCTTCAGGAGGTCGCCGACAGTCTTGCAACCGAGGACTTCCAGCAGTTTCCCGGTGCATTCGACAGCTTCTTCCGGTGTTCTCGTCAGGTTGACGGAACCGCTCTCGGCAATGAGTCGCTTGAAATACTTCTGGGAGCCAGGAATC
>ONMU01000073.1 GCA_900319035.1 uncultured Bacteroidales bacterium | reverse complement strand
TATCCGTAACCGCTTCTCGGCTGTCGCAGCAGCAGTATCAGCTCGTGCGAAAGACCTGATGAAGATCAGTGCCGACCAAGCCGCTTTCGCAGCTCAGAAGGATCAGCCGAACGGCAAAAAGACCATGCGTGCCTTCCTCTGGAGCCTCGAAAAGGCTGCCTATGATGCAGATCATCAAGGCTAAGCCGGTTTGGAACTACGTCCTTGTTTGAGCCCTGCGGGCTGTGTTTGGAACTTCGTTCTTGTTTGGCTGCGCGTTCAAACCCTCAAACAAAGCCGAAGGCTCAAACTTCCAAACAAGCCCGAAGGGCTCAAACCAAGCAGCTTTGCTGCTCAAACAAAACCAAAAGGGTTCAAACCATCAAAGAAAAATCGCTCAAATTGGGCGATTTTTCGCTTTTTTCTTGCATATATGCAAAAAAAGTAGTACCTTTGCAGCCGCAAAGGTTTGCGCGCAGACGTAAGGCGCGCGTCATGCGGTCTAAAAATGACTAAAAAGGTATTATAAATATATGAAAAAAGTATTATTTGCAGTAGCAGCTATGACAGTGATGACAACAGCATGCACAAAGAAAGAACAGACTACCGGAATCTCCTTGGATAACTTGGACACCACCGTAGTAGCACAAGATGATTTTTACCAATTCGCCTGCGGCGGATGGATGGCAAACAACCCCTTGACCCCCGAATACAGCCGTTTTGGTTCGTTCGACAAACTCGGTCAGAATAACTTGGAGCAAGTCAACGGTCTGATCCAAGACTTAGCGTCTGAGAAACAGCAACAAGGCTCCGTAGCGCAGAAGATCGGTGACCTCTATAACTTAGCAATGGATACCGCTCGTCGTGATCAGGAAGGTATCGCGCCTGTACAACACTCGCTCGATGAGATAGCAGCCATCAGCAGCCGTGAGGACTTGAGTAAGATCTTAGGCGCAGCGATGGATTATCAGCTCTGGGCGATGTATGTGGATGCCGATGCGATGAACAGTTCCATGAATATCCTCAACGAGGCGCAAGCCGGTTTCTCCTTGGGCGAGAAAGAGTATTACCTCGACACCGACGAGCAGACCACCGCTATCCGTAACGCGTATGTAGCGTACGTAGAGAAGATGTTCGGACTGTTCGGCTTTGAGGACGCAGCCGCAAAAGCGCAGACCGTGCTCCGCATGGAGACCCGTCTGGCTAAAGCTGCGTACAGCAATGTAGAGCTGCGTGACCCGATCCGTAACTATAACAAGATGAGTGTGGAGGAGCTCCAAAAGCTCGTTCCCGAGGTGGATTGGAAAGCCTATTTCGGTGCATTGAACATCGAGTTGGACAGCCTCTCTGTAGGACAGATCCCTCATTTGCAGGAAGCAGGAAAGATGCTCGCAGACGAACCTCTGGAGGATCTGAAAACGCTCTTTAGCTGGCAGGTCATCGAGGGTGCAGCTTCGTATCTGACGACAGAGATATACATGACTTCGTTTGATTTCTACGGCAAGGTGATGTCGGGTCGCGAGGAGCCGTCACCGCTTTGGAAACGTGCGGTGGGCATCGTCAACGGTACCCTCGGCGAGGCAGTGGGACAGATGTATGTAGCTAAGTACTTCCCGGAGGAGAACAAAGAGCGTATGTTGGCGCTCGTCAAGAACCTCCAAAAAGCCCTTGGTATCCGCATCGAGAACCTCACGTGGATGAGCGATGAGACCAAAGCCAAAGCCTTGGAGAAACTGAATGCGATCACGATCAAGATCGGTTATCCGGACGAGTGGCGTGACTACAGCAAACTGGATATCAACGCCGAAGATACGTACTATGCAAATATCGAGCGTGCCGCTAAGTTCGAGCAGGAGTACAGCCTGAGTTACCTCGGCAAACCGGTGGATAAGAAGAAATGGTACATGAATCCGCAGACCGTGAATGCGTACTACAACCCCTCGTCCAACGAGATCTGCTTCCCTGCCGGTATTCTCCAGTATCCGTTCTTTGACATGAGCGCCGATGATGCCTTCAACTACGGTGCTATCGGTGTAGTCATCGGACACGAGATGACCCACGGCTTTGACGATCAGGGCTGTCAGTTCGACAAGGATGGTAACATGGTCAACTGGTGGACGGCAGAGGACAAGGCGGCTTTCGATGCCCGCACGAGAGTGATGGAAGAGGCATTCAATAAGATTGAGGTGGCTCCGGGTGTACATGCGAACGGTGCGTTCACCCTTGGTGAGAACATCGCTGACCACGGAGGTCTGCAGGTTAGTTACTTGGCTTTCTGTCTCAATGAGGAAGCTAAGGCAGAGAAAGACCGTTTGCAGACCCGTGACGGCTTCACTCCGGCACAGCGTTTCTTCCTCGCTTATGCGAATGTATGGGCAGGCAACATCCGTCCGGAGGAGATCCTCAACCGCACAAAGAGCGATCCTCACTCCCTCGGTCGTTGGCGTGTGAACGGCGCTCTGCCGCAGATCAATGCTTGGTACGAGGCTTGGAACGTGACACCGGAGTCCCCGATGTATGTGGCACCTGAAAACCGCGTGTCCATCTGGTAATGAATAATGAATAATTAATAATTAATAATTAATATCTTTTTCAAAAGATAATAAGTGAACGTGAAAAGGATTTTTGTAACCCTCTTGATATGCGCATGTGGTATCGGCATGTGGGCGGACGATAAGACGCGTACGCCGGATTTGCAGATAGCCGATAACTCGTTCTTCGACCCGACGCGTAAGACGCGGACCGAAGAGGCGTATAAGTTCGGTGTGGAGTACCGCATCGAGTTCGGTTTTGCGCAGCACTACCAGCACACGCATCGTACCTCCTTCCCGGAGATGTACCTCAACGGCGGACAAGTAGGCGCTTCGTTCACCTTCCTGCTGCCGATGCATTTTGGTTTGCAGACCGGTCTGCACTATTCGATCCTGTACGGCAAGGCAGACCAACACTGGCGCTCCATGACTGCCCAACGCGTGCAGATGGAGGTGATCAAGCACAAGGTGGTCGAGCATGATCTGATGATCCCGATCCGCGTCTATTATACCGTGCCGCTCTGGAAGAAACTCAACCTCTTCTTCTTCACCGGTCCGCAGCTCCATGTGGGTCTCGCCCAGAACGATAATATGAAACTCGACCTGAGCGAAGGAGTACAAGAGTGGTTGGAAAGCATAGGCGTGCCGACCTCTAAGTACGACCGTTACGCCGATGAGCTCATCCGCGCGAATATCCAATGGGATTTAGGCATGGGTATCGAGTGGGATCGGTACCGTCTCCAAGGAGGGTATGACTTCGGTCTCAATAACCTCGTCAAAGACAAGACCCTCCGCAAGGAGAAACACTATCTCTCCGAGTGGGGTTGGTACGTAACAGTCTGCTTTAGACTTTGATAATTAACAATTAATAATTAATAATTAATAGCAAATAGGTCTGTACTCTGTCAGTCGTAGACGATCTGTCTTCTGTCAGGCACAGCCGGTCAACATTTTAATCATTCGGGGTGCATTTGCTGAGATTACACCCGTAGAACTTGGGCAGGTAATGCTGCCAAAGAAAAATGAAAACAACTCTTTCTATTCGTACGTTATGCGTATGCGCATGCGTATCTGTAATGAACGCGCACCTGTGTGCGCAAGTGACTAACCAGCCGGATCCGTTTGGAGAGGACACCTCTTTCTATCTGAGCAAACGCATGGACGAGATCGTCGTCAGTGCGCCTGTCGTACAGGCTACTATCAGTAAGCAGGAGATGAGCCATGAGCAACTGAACCGAGATAACTCGGGTCAGAACCTGCCCATGCTGCTGACGAAGACTCCTTCGCTGGTTACGACCAGCGATGACGGTTTGGGCGTGGGTTACACCTATTTCCGCGTGCGCGGTAGCGATCACACGCGTATCAACATGACCATCAACGAGGTGCCACTCAATGATGCCGAGAGTCAGTCGGTCTTCTGGGTGAACATGACGGATATCAGTTCGTCCATCACCAAACTGGATGTACAACGCGGTATCGGTACTAGCGCTAACGGCGGTAGCAGTTTCGGCGCCAGTATCAATATCAGCACACTGGACAACACTATCCCCACAGACTACAAAGCGCAGCCGGTTCACGCCGAGCTGAGTTTCAACGGTGGTATGTACAACACCTTCCGCGAGATGGCAAAGATCGATGCTTATTGGGGCGACAAGAACAGCGCCAAAGGCGCATGGCACGCCGGCGGACGATTCAGCAAGGTGAACTCCGACGGATATATCGACCGTGCTTTCTCCGACCTCTTCAGTTATCAGGCGCAGTTAGGATGGCAGAACAGCAAGACGGCAGTCAACCTGCTCTCCTTCGGCGGCAAAGAGAAGACTTATCTCGCCTGGAACGGTCTGACGCGGGAAGACATAGCGGTGAACAGAAGGCAGAACACCGCGGGCGCTTTCATCGACGCCAACGGCAACACCCAGTACTACCGCAACGAGACGGATAACTACCAGCAGCACCATGTGCATCTGAATGTGACGCACCGTTTCAACCTCCACTGGAGCCTCAGCGCCACCGGGCACTACACTTTCGGCACCGGTTATTGGGAGACCTTCGATACCTGGAACCTTATGGGTATCGCCCAAAAGGGACTGCGCAACCATTTCTACGGAGGAATCCTCAGCACCAAATACATTCACGAGAAAGTAGATGTACAGGCAGGTATCGCGCTCAATAACTACAACGGCATTTCGTACGGCAACATAGACCAGAACTACGGCACTAATTTCACAGAGTACTACCGCGGCTATGGCGACAAACTGGATGGTAACATCTACGCCAAAGCCAACTGGCGAGTACTGCACCGCGGAAAAGAGAAACTGAGTCTGTACGGCGATATGCAGTACCGGTTGGTTCACCACCACATGTACGGCGATAACGACAACAGCACCATTCCCGGCAACCGTGTAGCCATCGAGGAGCAGCGCACATGGCATTTCTTCAACCCGAAAGCCGGTCTGACATACGACAACGGCGGCCACCGTCTGTCGGCGACCTTCGCGTTAGCCAACCGTGAGCCGGCACGGTCGAACTTCATCAACTGGCAGGCAGGCGAGGCAAAACCCAAGCCGGAGAAACTATTCGATTACGAGTTGGGCTATAACTACACCTCCGCAGGGGTGACCAAAAGCGGTTATGCCATCCCTTGGCATATCGGTCTTAACCTATATTTCATGGATTACAAAGACCAGTTGGTGCTCACTGGAGAGATCAACAGCATCGCTATCTTCCTGACCAAAAACGTGGATAAATCGTACCGCACCGGTGCTGAGTTGCAGTTCGGTGTGGATTGGACCAAGTGGTTCAGCTGGAGCGGAACGCTGACCTGGAGCCGTAACAAATGGCTGGACGGCAATCAGTGGCGCACCATCTCGTTCTCGCCGGACTGGATAGCCGGAAATATATTCTCTTTCCACGTCGCAGGATTCAACGCCGAGCTTCAGACAACGGTCATCAGCAAGCAGTTCCTCGCCAACAACGAGGATCCGAATGCGGTGCTGAAGGCCTATACCGTGACCAACCTGAATATGCAATACCTCTTACCGCTGCAGAAATACAGAAGATGCCCGGACATTACGCTTAAATGCCAGGTTAACAATCTGTTCAATGCCATGTATGAGAGTAACGGTTACGTGTATCACGACGCCTGGGCAGGAAGCGACGTAGCTTATTTCATGCCCCAAGCGGGTATCAACGTACACGCAGGTTTTGTCGTGAAATGGTAGAAGCTATATAGGCGAAAAGCAAGGAGCCTGTGGGAAGCCAATTCCACAGGTTTT
>ONMU01000072.1 GCA_900319035.1 uncultured Bacteroidales bacterium | reverse complement strand
CATCTTAATCGTACCCGAAGAGAGGTTGAGGTTATTCGCAGAAACGACTTGCCCCACCTGCTCCAGCGTGAGACCGTAGGCGTCGAGTTTCTGCTGGTCGATATTGACATAGACATAGCGGTCGGGGGCACCCGAGAGGGAGATATTACCGATACCGTCAATGTGGTTCAACTGCGGCACTACCTCGTCGTTGAGTATCTTGTCCAGGCCCGCGTAGGTCTCATCTGCTGTAATGGAGTACTGGCAGATAGGCATGGAGGACGTGGAGAGTTTGAAGATAACCGGCTTGGCACAGTTGTCCGGCAGGTTGTTCGCCGCCATATCGACGAACGAACGCACGTCGTTAACCGCCTCGTCCATGTTACTACCCCACTCCAACTCCAGCGTCACCACGGAGATGTTATCCTTGGACTGCGAAGTGATATGCTTGAGGTGATCGACGGAGGTCAGGGCGTTCTCCATGATCTTCGTCACGTTGGTCTCCATTTCGGAAGCCGAGGCACCCGGGTAGGTGGTCATCACCGTGATATACGGCGGGTCCATCTCAGGGAACTGGTCAATCGGCAGCTTCAGGAAACTATATATACCGATGACGATGACCGCCACAAAGATGAGGGCGGTGGTCACTGGTTTTTCGATTGCTGATTTGTATATTGACATAAATTCTCTAGTTTATCTAGTTGAACTAGTTGATCTAGTATAACTAGTTATTCCACTACATTCACTTTGACGCCGTCAACGAGTTTGTGCTGGCCGGTGGTGACGAACTCTACGCCGGCTTTAATCTCAGGCGCGATAATCTCTATATCCTGGTCGAAACGCTGTCCCAGTTCCACTGCGACACGTTTAGCGCGGCCGTCCTCCACAATGAAGACATAGCGGTCGTTGGCACCGACGAGTTTCTCCACGCTCTGGTAAGGCACTACGATAGTCTGCGCTTTGCCCAAACCGATAGTGGTCGTCACGTACATACCCGGACGAAGCAGATTGCTGCCGTTCGGAATGACGATCTTGCATTGGAAAGTATGACTGGAGGGGTCAATGGTCGGATAGACAATCTCCACCGTAGCAGGGAACGTCTTGCCCGGATATATCTCCGAACTCAGCGTCAGTTTCATTCCCTCTTTGAAGAGCGGGAAATAGGTCTCGGGGATAGCCACAAGCGCCTTGAGTTTGCTAATCTGGGTAAGCACCAGTATAGGCTGGCCACTATAGAGTTCGCCGTCCTCGTAATTCTTGGCGGAAATAACGCCGGAGAAAGGCGCTTTGACATAGGTGTTGGTCTCCAGAAATTCCAGTTGCTCTTTGGTAGAGTTATACTGAGTGATGATCTGGTCGTACTGTTGCTGGGTAGCCGATCCGGTTTTGAGCAACTGCTCTACACGGTTCTTCTCAATCTCGAGGTTAGCCATAGAGATCTTCGTGGTCTTATACTGCGTCTGGTCCATGCGCACCAAGTCCGCTCCTGCAGTCACACGATCCCCGACTTCGCGGTAGATATGCTCGATCTTTCCTGTGAGCGAAGGAGCCACGTTCTGCGTCAGGTAACCCTGCAGATTGGTGGAAACGCTGATTTCGCGCTCTATCTCACGCGGTTGAAGAACGACCGTGCGCACTTGCTCCACGCGCTCTTCCTCCGCGTTAGCGGCGCTTTCTGTTTTCTTGCCGCAGGCGATAAGTGCGAGCGCGGCAAAGATGTAAAGAATGTTCTTTTTCATTGTTATAGTGTAATTTTTTGATATTTCGGATTTTCGTGATCACGATTTATTTATTGAGGAATTCCTCTAAATCAGACTGGGCGTTAATCAATTCCAGCATTGCCTGCACGTACGTTGATTGCACATTGATCAGGTCGTTGGATGCGTTGGTGAGCTCGAGGTTGGATGCCGCGCCCCATTTGAATTTCTCGGTAGCTGAAGCGAACACACGCCGCGCTACGTCAATATTGTCTTTCTCGTTCATATAGGTCTCATACGCGTTGGTGAGATTGAAACAGAGCTGGCGGTATTGGATAGCGAGATTATCGGTAGTCTCAGAGAGGGTGTTTTTCGCCTCTTCGTACGCGATTTTCTTCTCTACCACTCCTGCCGCGCGCTTTCCGGATGACCAAAGCGGCATTTTAACGGACACTTGAACCACATTCGGCGGAGTCATACGCATTCCGCCTTCGCCGTAATACTGCTGGTTGGTATAATTATAAGCCAACGCCACGGTAGGACCATACGCCCAGCCTGCCATATGCACATTGCGTTTGGCGAGTTCGGTTTGTTTCTTCAGCAACTGGTAATTGAGATTGTTTTCTATATTGAAATTCTCTGCCAGCAGGTTTATCACTCGCTCGGGCGAAAGTACTTCGTCTATGTTCTCTGTCAGCACTAATTCGGTCTCTACCGGCACGTCTAACAGCACTTTGAGACTATTGGTGGCCAGTTCGATATTCCGTTTCTGCGTGTTGATAGAGTTTTTTAGCGTATTGACACGCACACGTATCTGATCAGCGGACGTCTGCTCGGCTGCTCCTACATTGACTGCGTTCTGCGTCATCTGCTCCAGATCTTGGATGTTGATCAAACTGGAGTCCAAGAGGTTCGTTATACTCTGCAGTGCCAGCACGGAAACATAAGCGCTCATCACACTGCTTCGGAGTTCGCTCTCAGATTTCTCAAAAGAGATCTTCTTCATATCGATTGCAATGTTATTGAGCAGCGCGCCGATGACTCCTTGTCCGTTCAGACCGATCGTTGCCGTCACACCAAACGCGCCTACGTTAGGCATGTTGATCTCTACATCGCGCCCCATCATCGACATCGTAGCACTATAACCGAGGTAGTTGCTGTAACTATAGTTTCCATCTACTTGCGGTAACATGGACGCTATCGTCTGCCAACGAGCCGCATATGCTTCCTGCACCGCCAACGAAGCATTCTTGAGACTTCTGTTCTGTTTGATGGCATAGTCTTGCGCCTCTTTGAGCGATAGGCTCAGAGCCTTCGGTGCCTCCTCTGCGGAGTCCTGGTCGTTCGACTTTCGACTTTCGACTTTTGACCCTCTCGTCGCTGCCATCACATGGTCTGCCGCCTGTACCGCTGCACTCATCGCGAGTATCGCGGTCATCATCAAAATAAATTTTCTCATATATACTATTTATACTATTATTTATTACCAAATAACTTCATTCCTTCTTCGCTCAGCACCCCGCGCACGAATACGTCCATCGCCGTGTGCGCCAACTGGTGCATATTATGGTTATGTCCCTCGATGATCTCGAAATCGCGAATCGCATCGCTGTGAATCTTCGCAAACAGCACTGCCGTTAATTCTATATTAAGGTTCGCGCGCACGAGACCCTGTGCCACTCCTTGCTCCAGATACTGCATGATATATTTTTTCTGGGTCTCAAAACACTTCGTTTGGAAATCTGCAAACAGACGCGGGTAGTATTTCTTGAGGTCATATACCAACTGCGGCACACGGCGCACATCGTTTTTCTCCGCCTCTTGTCGTTTGAGGAACACCTTCACTAATTGGCGGAAATCACGCAACTCCAACAAGTTCTTCATCTTACCCGACATGTAGTCAATATTAGCCTGCAACATCTGCTCTATCAGCGCATCCTTTGACTCGAAATAGACGTAGAACGTCTTCTTCGACATACCCAGTTCGCGGCATATATCATCGACAGACACACTGCGAATTCCCAGGCGAAAGAACATCTCCCCGGCCGTCTTTATAATATGTTTGCGCTGGTCTTCAGACATAGTTTTCACAAAAAAGCGTGCAAAGGTACTGCTTTTTTTTGATATATGCAAGAAAAATGGAAACTTTTTTCACTTTTATAGTTTCCTTGTTAACTCTATATGACAAAAAAAGGGAGGCCGTAAAGCCTCCCCAAATCTATTCAAACGTCGTTAGTTAACGAACTTGTGCACCTTGGAGGTTGAACAGTTTGTTGTCACGGACGATGTAGATCACACCGTCAACAACTACTTTCTGAGCCTTCTCGGTCAGCACGATATTCTCGATTCCCTCACCCGGGATGTAGCGAGCTTGACCATTCTCAATGGTAATGATATCACCGTCAGCGTTCTGCAGACGGCCTACAATCTCTACATTTGCACCGACCTCAACGGCTTTGTCAATCGAAGCGGCAGATGCAAAGAAGTTATATGCCTCACTTGCTGCATCATCTGCCAGGAAGAAGGACTCTATACCCTCAGCAAACTCTTCAGATACAAGGTTTACGAAACCGGTAACTGCGTAGATACGCTCGGACTTAGCGCCGATCTCCAAAGCCAAACCAGCCGCAAGAGCCTCAGCTACGTTTACATGGATCGTATCCATTACCGGAGCTTCAACGAAAGCAGTGATAGCACCCTGTGCGATCTGAGCGGAAGCGCTGTGCTTCGTCAGATAACCTGTTACATTCACGTAGTTGTTCTTCACAGCTACTTTCTCGGCATCATCTTTCAAAACCGTAGCACGATAAGCGGTAACCAGACCCTCTGTATCATTCGGGAACTCAGACAGCTTGAAGGTCGCGTTGCTGTTCTTCGAATCAAATGTACCCGGCTCTTGAATGAAACCTTTCACTACATAATATACCGGAGTCTTTGCGTTTTCTGCCAATGCTTCAGTAATCTTAACAACTTCTTCGACATTTACCGTATCCGGAACAAACGTACTTGCCTCCAGCACCTCAAACGGAATGGTAGAACCATCTGTTTCAATAGTACCTTTGTAGTTCTTAATCTTCGTAACCACTTTCACTTTTGCGTGCAAACCGGTAGCAGTCTTGGTGCTCGGTTTACCGCGGTAGATCTGGAAAGCATTCTCAGTAGAAGTGCTCTCTGGATCATCAGTAATCCACAATGTTTCACTTCCGTAATCCGGGTTGAGGAAGTTATATACATTCGATACATAACCGGTGATTTCATAAGTCTTATCACTCACTGCTTGATCTGCCAATGCGCCACCGATTTCCATTGCCTTTGCAACCGTAATTGCCTCAATTTCTTCTACAGTACCTTGCTCTGCGATGTTTACAACAGCGGTACCGGAAGTCTCAATCGTATTGCCTTTGTAGTTCTGGATCTTTGCGGTTACAAATACGTGTCCGTCCAAACCGGCCGTCATCTTCTGTACCGGGTTGCCTTTATATACTTCGAATGCACCGTCTGCATTGGTTTTTGCACGGCTGCCCTTCTCATCAACCATCCAGAAGGTCTCAAAATCAGCTGCCGTAGTATAAGCTGCTACGATGTCGGATACATAACCCTCAATAACATATTGTACATCGGTCTTTCCGTCTGAAGGAAGTGCGCCACCGATTTCCAGAGCTTTCGCAACCGTAATGGTATCCAGGTCTGTAGCAGGAGGAGTCACGCCGCCATCAATCGAGTGGTCACCATCTACTTTACTTACAAATACAGCTGTACCGTTCTTGATCTCGATGATGATCTTGTTGTTCTTCGTGTCGTTGTACTTCGTGATATTACCGGTCAAGGTAACTTTGTCCCCGTTGAGAACCTGCATGATCGTACTGTTCTCGCTAACCGTACAAGCATATGCCTCAAACTCCTGAGCACCGGTGTTCTCTGCATCGTCAGCCATGAACCAGATTTGGTTCTTGTACGTCGGGTTATACGGTTGTGCATTCACTACAAAACCGGTCACTTCATATACTTCCTCCGAAGTCTTGCCGTCTGCCAATGCCTGGTTAAGCATCTCTGCTATGCGGTGAGGCTCTGTCGTGTGAGCCGATATGTTCCTGAAGAGCGAGCGGGTGACAGCCATCACCAGTGAGGCCGGGATACCTTTGCCGGAGACGTCGCCGATGCAGAAGAA
>ONMU01000033.1 GCA_900319035.1 uncultured Bacteroidales bacterium | reverse complement strand
AGTTCTAGTAGGATCAAAACTGGTAACAGAAGTACCTTGAAAACATATAAATCTACCACGCGTTTTGTTGTAGATGTAATAGTTCTTCCCAACTTCCGGAACCACGGCACTATCGGGCCAAGACGGTTCAACGGCTCCTGCATAATTACTTCCTACCAGCAATAACATCGCTGCTAAAAATGTTTTAAAATGTTTCATATAGTTTTATATTTAATTATTCGAGTTTTATCATCATATAACAACACGAGCACGGAGAAATATATATCTTAAAAAAGATATAGTAGTACTCCATACCGCACTGTGTCAATATCCGCCCTGTAGAATGCTTCTGTAGAATTGTAGAATAGCTTTTTACTGTTTCCTCCTATGCTTGCGTAGTTGAGTTATGGCTATAAAAAAAAACCTTTGCAGTAAAAAGCCTGCAAAGGTACACATTTTTTTGGAATAAAACAAATTATAATCCCTAAAAATGCTAAAAATATTCATTTTGTCACTTCTAAATAGTAATTTGTTGATGAGAGCACAAAAAAACGACCGAAGTCGCTTTTTGTTATTAAATTTTTGCTCTGGCACTTTTGGCACTTTGGCACTTTCTCCCTCGATAGTGCCAATAGTGCCAATAGTGCCATGCGATTTTTTTATGCACGGCGTCATATATGCGCCGTAAAAAGGTTATATATTGCTTATATATTACTTAACTGTTCGTTAATCATTGCCGATGGCTTCTGCTATGCGGCTGCACACTGTTTCCTAATGAATTAATTAGCGGTTTTTGTACATATCGTCGTAGTACTTCTCGTAGTCACCTGAGGTGATGTTATCGAGCCACTCTTGGTTGTCGAGGTACCAACGGACGGTTTTCTCGATGCCTTCTTCGAACTGGAGAGAGGGTTCCCAGCCCAGCTCCCGTTGCAGTTTGGTGGAGTCGATCGCATAGCGCATATCGTGTCCGGCACGGTCGGTAACGTACGTAATGAGGTCTAAATCAGCTCCTTCTGGACGACCGAGCAGACGATCCACAGTAGCGATGATGGTCTTGATGATGTCGATATTCTTCCATTCGTTGAAGCCACCGATATTATAGGTCTCAGCGATCTTTCCTTTATGGAAAATGAGGTCAATAGCGCGCGCGTGATCCACCACATAGAGCCAATCGCGCACGTTCTCTCCCTTCCCATAGACAGGCAGAGGTTTGCGATGACGGATGTTATTGATAAAGAGCGGGATCAGTTTCTCAGGGAACTGATACGGACCGTAGTTATTAGAGCAGTTGGTGACGATGGTCGGCATGCCGTACGTATCATGGAAAGCCCGCACGAAATGGTCAGACGAAGCTTTCGAAGCCGAGTAAGGTGAATGCGGGTTGTACTTGGTGGTCTCGTAGAAGAAATCTTCACCGTACGCCAGATGATGCTCGCCGGAAGAAGCCTTGGTGGTGAACGGCGGTTCGATACCTTCCGGATGCGTCAGTTGGAGTGCTCCATAGACCTCATCGGTGGAGATGTGATAGAATCGTTTGCCTTCGAATTTCTCCGGCAGGGACTCCCAATAGAGTTTGGCAGCCTGCAGCATAGAGAGCGTTCCCATGACGTTGGTCCGGGCAAAAGTGAACGGATCTTTGATGGAACGGTCCACATGGCTCTCGGCAGCGAGATGGATGACACCGGTGACATGCTCCTCCTGCATGAGGGCATAGATGGTATCAAAATCGCAGATGTCCGCACGCACAAAGCGGTAGTTGGGTTTATCCTCAATATCTTTGAGGTTCGCGAGATTGCCCGCGTAGGTCAGCTTATCCACATTGATGATGCGGTACTCGGGGTACTTGTTCACGAAGAGACGTACCACATGACTTCCGATAAATCCGGCTCCGCCGGTGATGATGATGCTTTGCATATGATTATAAATTAAAAATTCAAAATTAAAAATTATATATTGGTCGTTAGTCGATGGTCTACTTTCCACTTTCCACTACTCTAAACTCTAAACACTAAACTCTAAACTTTTATATCACGTAGCGTATTTGTTTAAATTCGTATATACGTTGGTTTCCCTGCCGGTCGCACAGGATGATCTCGCCAGTGGGCAGGACATCGCTGATACGTGCTTCGAACGTTCCGTTTTTATCTTCGAACGGATACCAGCCTTCGCGGCGGTATAGATGCGCTTTATAATCAGTCCAGATCGCCTCTTCGGGTTCATTCAGCACCGCCTGAATGGCATCAAGCAGGTCTTTCATCCATTGGTCGATATCGTACTCTTTGCCGGTGATCTGTTTCAAAGAAACAGGGTTAGGGGCGTCCGAGACAAACTCCGTTTGGTTGAGGTTCAGCCCGATGCCAGCAATCGAGTATTTGACTTCGTTTCCTATAATGGCATTTTCTACCAAGATACCTGCCAGTTTCTTATCTCTCCAGTAGATATCGTTAGGCCACTTGATTGTCAACGGCTCACTAATGAGTCTTATGATTGCTACGCCAACCGCTATATTGAGGAAATAGAGGTTCTTGTTGGGTGGAAGCATGATCGAGCAGAGCAGGTTCTTGTCCGCTTCGCTCTCCCAGCTGTTTCCGGTCTGTCCGCGTCCGGCAGTCTGGTAGCCGGTATAAAGGAATCGTTCGCCTTCAGGCCATTCGCCTTTCGCTAACATCTCCTTCACCTGGGAGTTCGTACTATTGGTGGCTTTTATATACATCCAATAAGTATTGTTGAATCACATGTTGTATGTTTCTCGCCTTTCCGGGAGCCGAGTTGATGAGGATCGCAAAGACCCACGTATCACCGTTTGGCATGTCGATATATCCTGCGAAATTCTTCGTTCCGGCAATCGTTCCGCTCTTGGCATGGATACGTCCTTCCAAGGGCGTACCCGGGCAGAGGGAGGTGAGTGTGCCGGTCTTGCCGCTAACAGGCAGGGAAGCCATCCACGCATCGGCATTGGGACTGCTGCGCATGATGGTGAGCAGTTGCACGAAGGCTTTCGCGCTGACAGCATCCTGCGGCGCAAGACCGCAACCGTCTTTGATGATGGCATTCTGGACAGCTACTCCTCTGCGACGCCAGTAGTCGCGCAAGAGGTCTTGGCTGTTATGGATCGTGCCCGGGAGCGTGTAACGCGTACCTAAATAGCGGAAGAGATCCTCCGCATAGAGGTTGTTAGAGTTGACATTCGTCTCCTTAATGATCTCCGACAGCGGTTCCGAATAATGGACATAGAGTTCGTGGCGAGGCGGCGTAAGCGGATTATAATCAGGCAGATAGTTCGCATCGCGTTTGACCGCTACTCCGGATTCGCGAAGGCGTGTGGTGAAATGCCGCGCTAACAAAAGTCCCGGATTTGGCAGGTCGCCTTTGACACCAAACGTACCAAGGTTAGAAGGCACTACACCTGTCAAGTACCGCTCACGGCTATAAGGAATACCGCTAACGAAAGCGCCGTCGTATTGGATCTTATCACACCGAACGCGGTTGATGAACACGATGTCCTCCACTTGCGGCTCCGTTCCGACGACCGTAGCCACCGAACCGGGTTCGCCGCTCTTGAGGACGATATTCATCGTGTTGCCATAATAATTGAGTGCGAAGATACCCGGCGCATAGTAGTTTCCCGCGTCCTCGCAGAGCCACGCAGGGTTTTGCGCCTCTCCGTCCAACATCGTCATGTCGGCTATAACGGCTCCGTCAATACGGGTGATACCGGCTGCTTTGACGGCTTTGACCCACTGGTTGAGAAAAGCCGTACGTCCTTTCCAACCCAAGGAGGGATCGCATCCGCCGCGTATATAGAGATCGCCATGTAAGACGCCTCCATCGATCGAACCGGTGTACTCCAAGGTGGTGGGAAAACGGAACCCCGGTCCCATGGTCTCCAAGCAGGCAGCTGTGGTGAGCAGTTTCATCACAGAGGCAGGAGGCACCACCTTGTCCTCGCGGTACGAGTCAATGACTTCTCCTGTGTTGAGATTCTGCACCAAGACAGACATATTCGCCTGTCCCGTAATCGGATGAGTCAACAGGGTGTTAATGGATAATAATATGCTTAATAAGATTGTCAAGTGTCAATTGTTTTGGGGTCTACTAGTCTACTAGTCAACTAGTCTACTAGATGAGTTAAGTACTCATGCATGGCTTTGGCGGCTTTGCGACCATCGGACATAGCAAGGATGACCGTTGCACCACCACGGACGATGTCACCTCCGGCAAAGATCGTCGGGATAGCCGATTGCATATCGTCATTAACGACGATCGTTCCCTTGCGGCTGATCTCCAAGCCTTCTACGGAGGAGGGGATCAGCGGATTCGGAGAAACGCCGACCGCTACGATCACGAGATCCACAGGGATGGTGATGGTCTTTCCTTCTACCGGCACCGGACTACGACGTCCGCTCTCGTCGGGTTCGCCTAATTCCATGACTTGCAGTTCGGCCTCGCATACGCGCCCGTCCGCGTCCGCGTTATATTTAATAGGATTGTGGAGCGTGAGGAACTCGATACCTTCCTGTTTCGCGTGGTGTACTTCCTCCACACGTGCAGGCATCTCTTCTTCGGAACGGCGATAGATGATCATCGCACGCTCGGCACCCAGACGTTTCGCGGTACGGACAGCATCCATGGCGGTATTACCACCACCGATGACGGCTACGTTCTTACCATAGAGAAGCGGTGTGTCAGTAGCCGGATTGGAAGCGTCCATGAGGTTGACACGCGTCAGGTATTCATTGCAGGAGAGCACACCGTTGAGGTTCTCACCCGGGATGTTCATGAAACGCGGCAGACCGGCTCCCGAACCCACGAAGATACCTTTGAAGCCTTGCTCCTCCAGTTCTTTGACAGAGATGGTCTTGCCGATGATGGTGTCTGTATGGAACTGCACGCCAAGGGCGCGAAGACCATCGATCTCAGTATCTACAATACTATTCGGCAAACGGAACTCCGGAATACCATATTTGAGCACACCGCCGATTTCATGGAGTGCCTCGAAGACGTGTACTTCGTAGCCGTATTTGGCGGCATCTCCGGCGAAGGTCAAACCCGCAGGACCGGAACCAACGACTGCAATCTTCGTTGCATTCGTTGGATTTGTGATTTGTGATTTGTGATTTGTGATTTGACTATTTGCGTAGTCGGCACAGAAACGCTCGAGGTAACCGATAGCGACAGCAGGATGACCCATCTTGAGATGGATACATTGCGACTCACACTGTTTCTCCTGCGGACATACACGACCACAGACAGCAGGCAGAGAAGACGACTCCTTGATGATCGCTGCGGCTCCAAGGACGTCACCCGTTTCGAGGGTCTTGATGAAGCCCGGGATGTTGATGTTCACCGGACAACCCTGTACGCAGGTCGGGTTCTTACAGTTAAGACAGCGATGGGACTCCGTGATCGCTTGATCGAAGGTGAGACCTTGGTTGACCTCCTCATGCAGGCTCTTCACGCGCACTTCCGGACGCAGTTCCGGCATCTTCACACGCGGTATTGCCACACGGTCTTTTGCTGTTCCCTCAAAGGGTTTTACCTCGGTTTGCCCCTGAGATACCTCAGATTTACTACCGATCCGATTCTCTCTCGTTAGTGTCTCGCCAGTCTGATTTGGACTGCCGACGTGCATCTCATATGCCTCCAGAGCTGCGGCTTCTTCGGCTTTGTAGGATTTCATGCGGGAGAGCATCTCATTCCAATCCACACCATGGGCGTCAAACTCCGGTCCATCGACGCAGACGAACTTCGTTTTGCCGTCCACGGTCACGCGGCAGGCACCGCACATACCGGTTCCATCGACCATGATGGTGTTGAGGGATGCCTCGGTCGGGATATTGTATTTGGCGGTAGTAAGCGCCACGAACTTCATCATGATAGCCGGACCGATGGTGATACATTTATTGACGGTCTCGCGGTTGATGACTTCTTCTACGCCGACGGTGACGACACCTTGTTTGCCCATAGAGCCATCATCGGTCATGACGATCAGTTCGTCCGACCATTGAGCGAGCTCATCTTTGAGGATGATGAGGTCTTTGTTACGGGCAGCAAGGACGGTGATGACCTTGTTTCCGGCTTTCTTGAGCGCCTCCGCAATAGGCAACATAGGCGCAGCTCCGACACCACCGCAGGCACAAACGACCGTTCCGTAGTTCTCAATACGGGTAGCACGTCCAAGCGGTCCGACGATGTCGTGCAGACAGTCGCCCGGGTTCATGGCTAAGAGCTTATGGGTAGAAGCGCCGACTTGCTGAACGACCAGCGTGATGGTTCCTTTTTCGATATCCGCTCCGGCGATGGTCAGAGGGACGCGCTCTGAGTTAGCGTCCACACGGATAATGACAAAATGTCCGGCTCTGCGGCTACGCGCAATGAGCGGAGCTTCTACGATGAGCTCCGCTACATTAGGCGAAAAGAATTTTTTAGAAATGATCTTATTCATTAGAAATGTTTGGTTTCTTTTCCGACGATAGAAGATAACAGATTGTTAGCGAGGCGGGAAGCGCCGAAACGGAAGGACTCGTTGTTGAGCCATTCTTCGCCAAGGATCTCCTTAACGAGGGTATAGTGCTGTACAGCTTCTTCGGTTGTGGAGACACCACCGGCAGGTTTGTAACCCATCTTGATGTCCGTTTTCTCTTTCCAAGCCTTGATAGCGTGGCACATAACGAAGGTAGCTTCTGGGGTAGCGTTGACGGAGATTTTACCGGTGGAAGTCTTGATGAAATCGCAACCGGCAGCCATGGAGAGGATGGATGCTTTCCAGATGTTCTCAGCCGTTTTGAGCATGCCTGTTTCGAGGATCACTTTGAGGTGCTTGTCACCACAAACGGCTTTGAGCTCGGAGATCTCGTCGAAGCACTCTTGGTAGTTGCCTTCGAGGAATTTGCCAACGGAGAGAACGATGTCAATCTCGGTAGCACCGGCTTTGATAGCCAATGCGGTCTCTGCTATTTTGACCTCGAGGAACGTCTGCGAAGCAGGGAAGCCTCCGCTGACGCAAGCAATACGGAATTTCGGATCGTTGAGCGCACGGCGTACATGCTCCGCCATAGCGGGATAGACGCAGATAGCGGCTACGTTGGGGACTCCCGGGAATTTCTGTTCGAAAGTGTTCACAGCGTTTGCCATAAACTCCACTTTTGCGATGGTGTCATCGGCAGAAAGGGTGGTATAATCGATCTGATGGAGGCATTGTTTCCACACCTCCACATTATTATTCTCCGCAAAATGGTTTGCTTCGATGTCAGCTACTTGAGCTTTTACTTGCTCATCGGTAAAAGGGCAGGGATACTGCGCAAATAATTCTTCAAACTTGTTCATGATATCTAACAATTTAACGTTTTTATACAATAAAAACCTTTTTAACTTTTTAACTCTTTAACGTTGTCTGAAAGACGACCAATTATCGTCTCATTACCTGTAACCGCTTCGCCGACCTCGACGAACATCTCGGTATTAAGCGGGAGATACATATCCACACGTGAGCCGAGTTTGATGAAACCGAGGTGCGTGTTACGATGCGCCATATGTCCGGCTTTTGCGTACGTCACAATACGACGAGCCATAGCTCCGGCGATCTGACGAATAGCGATCTGCACTTTGGAAGGCGTCTCAATGACTACGAGCGAACGTTCGTTCTCGGTACTCGATTTCGGCAACCATGCACCCATATGACGACCTTTCTGATGCTCGGAAACGATGATGTTTCCTTCGATCGGATACCAGTTAGCATGTACGTTAAAAGGCGACATGAAGATGGAAACCTGCAGTTTCTTCTCATGGAAATACTCTGTTTCCTCGGTGGGCTCGACCACCACTACGCGTCCGTCCGCCGGTGCGATGATGAAGTTCGGATCATCGATCTCCAACACACGTACAGGACTGCGGAAGAAATAGGTCACAAAAACCAGCAGCATAGCCGTGAGGATGAGCGTGATAGCAAAAACCCAATGCGGCTGCACGTACAGATAGATCGGCACATTGATGATAAAAAGCAGCAGTACTGTGCCGGTGATCAGTCCGCGGCCCTCTCGGTGAATCCTTGGTGTTTTCATTATCTCTAAACTTTAAACTTTAAACTTTCAACTTTATTGCCACATGGCGTACGGGAACTGGGCGAGCATTTCGGCTGCCTGATCAAGACCCGTTTGGAGTTTTTTCTCCACCATGAACTTGAACATAAACGGAATATCCGCTTTGACGGTCAGTTTGAGACGGGTGTCGGTCGGAGACACTTCCTTCATCTGGATCCAGAAGTTCGCGTCCATAGGGATTCCTTCGGCTCCGAACTTGACGGTGTCGTTCTCGATGCGATCGACGATAGCGATGGTTATTTTCTGCGCCAAGCCGTCCACTTTAAAGCGAACGCGATCCTGCTCGATGTCCATTTCCTGAACCTTATCCTTCGGGATGAGATCTTTGACGCGCTCCAAGTTCTGTAAGTTACTCAGTACGCGATAAATCTGCTGCGCAGAGCAAGGCGCAGAGGTTATTTTGCTCTCGTATTTACTTTCACTCATAATCGTTTCTGGTATTTTTGTATTTCAAGGGATGTTTTGGTTATTCTGTTTTGTAACTCTTTGAGGTCATGTATAACAAACTGCAGATGTTTCGCGCGCTCAAGCGCTTCGTGCGCGTTCTTAATAGCATTTGCTTCCTCGGACGTCAGCCTTTTGCCGCTACGATAGACCAGCATCTCGTCTCCGTCATCTCTGACCATCACGCGCAGGTCATATACTTTCTGATTCAGACGCTCTATCTTAACGACATAGTAACCGTTGTCCTGATATTTCTCGTTCTTCTCATAACTAAAGAGCGGCAGCAAAGAATCCGCCTGCTGGGTAAGCGCCTCCATCTGCTCTTCGTAATAGGCGAGGCTGCGCTGCTGCTCGACCAACGCCGATGAATCGCGCAGATGTTTCTCCGCACGGAATTGCTCCACCTTAGAGGGCTTGTTGCACCCCGTCAGCAGAGCGGTAAGAAATATGAAAAATACATATTTTTTCATAATCGGCTGCAAAGTTACAACAAAAATTGCACATATGCAAATATGGAGGCATTTTTTTTCGTAAATAATTGTTTTTAGCAAGGAAAAAATAGATAGTGAGGCAAAAATTGCATATTATTTGCGAAAAAAAACGATAAATGCTTGCATATATCAAAAATTATTACTAATTTTGCAGCCGATTCGTGTAAAACACTTGTAAATCGACACGACGAAACATACAAAACAACATAATTAACAATTTTTTTACGTATGAAAAAAGGTTTATTTCTTAGCCTCATTGCTGCAGTAGCATTGTTGGCATCGTGTAACAAATCGTTGCCTAATCCGGAGCAACTTTCCGTTAACCCGAATCCGCTGGTTAAAGTAGGCGACAAGGTAGATGCAGACATCACCGGTACATTCCCTGAGAAGAAATTCGCGAAGAAGGGTGTACTCGTTGTTACTCCGGTGCTCAAATATGCGGGCAAAGAGGCAGTTGGCGAGGCCGTTACCTATGTGGGTGAGAAGGCAAAAGAGAACGGTAAGACCGTAAATTACAAAGCAGGTGGCAAATACACCCAGCACTGCTCGTTCACTTTTGAGCCGGAGATGGCTAAATCGGAGTTGTGGCTTCGTTTTGAGGCACGTGTGGGCAACAAGACCATTGAGATTCCTGAGATCAAAGTGGCTGACGGTGTGGTTGTAACCGATGAGTTGGCTGAGGCAGGTGACAATGAGTTGGCAGCTACCCCGGACAAGTTCCAGCGTATTATTCAGGAGTACACTGAGGCAGACCTCATGTTCCTTATCCAGAGCGCAAACCTGCGTTCGTCGGAGACCCGTTCGGATGATGTAAAAGCGCTGCAGGCAGCTATCAAGGATGCTAACGCAGACGAGAAGAAAGCTATCAACAAACTGGAGGTTAGCGGTTACGCTTCTCCTGATGGTGGCATGGATCTGAACGAGAAACTGGCAAAGAACCGTCAGAAAGTAGCTCAGGACTTCCTCAAGAAGGGCATGAAGAAAGACAAAGTAAATGCTGAGATCGCAGAGAACATCACCGCAGAGGACTGGGATGGTTTCAAGGCATTGGTAGAGAACAGCAACATGCAGGACAAGGATTTGGTTCTCCGCGTGCTGAAGATGTACACCGATCCTGAGGAGCGTGAGGCACAGATCAAGAACCTGAGCGCAGTTTACAAGACTTTGGCAGAGGAGATCCTTCCGGCACTCCGTCGCAGCCGTATGATCTTGACGACCGACCTGATCGGTAAGAGCGATGATGAGATCGCAGCTCTGGCAAAGAACGATCCGACCCAACTGAGCGTTGAGGAGTTGCTCTATGCTGCTACTCTGACCAACGACAAAGCAGAGAAGAAAGAGATCTACGCTAAGGCAGTAAATATCTACAATGACTACCGCGCATGGAACAGCCTCGGTCAGTTGTACTTCGATGAGGGTAACATCGCAGAGGCTCGTCGTTGCTACGGTAACGCACTGGGTATTCAGCCGAATGATCCGGACGTGAACTACAACGCAGGTATCGCAGCTATGGCAGACAACGACCTCGCAAAAGCTGAGGAGTATCTGGGCAAGGCAGCTGGTACGAAGGCTAACTTAGGCGCAGCTCTCGGTACGCTGTACACGAAGAAGGGTGACTACGCAGCAGCTAAGAAAGCTTACGGCAACACCGCAAGCAACAACGCAGCTGTTCAGCAGATCCTTGACGAGGACTACGCAGCAGCAAGCCAGACTCTGAACAACGTGAAGGAGCCGAACGCAACTACCGCTTATCTGAAAGCTATCGTTGGCGCTCGTACGAACGACAAAGCTGCTGTTTACAGCAACATCAAGTCGGCTATCGCTCAGGACGCTGCTTTCAAAGAGCGTGCTGCTCAGGATATCGAGTTCGCTAAGTTCGCTGAGGATCCCGAGTTCCAAGCAATCGTTAAGTAAGAAATATGTCCGTACTTTTTCCAAAAGTACAGAAACCCCGCGAGTGGGACTATCGCCCCATTTATTACGACGAGGATAAAGAGGCGCGCAAGGATAAAAAACTTGCGCGTCTTCGTCGGGGTTCATTCCGAGAGGAGCACGAGAAGAACATGACCGAGCTGCGGAAGAAGAAACAATCGAAGTTGGTTTTCTGGCTTGCATTGCTCGGAATGCTTCTTTTCGCCTTTTACATTATATTATAATACGCGCACTCACGCGCGAGAGAACATGGATATCATTCATCTATTACCGGACAGCGTAGCGAATCAGATAGCGGCAGGAGAAGTGATCCAACGTCCTGCATCGTGTCTGAAAGAGCTGGTGGAGAATAGCCTTGATGCGCAAGCAACGCGCGTACAGGTGATCGTTCGCGATGCCGGTCGTACGCTGCTACAGGTGATCGATGATGGTATCGGAATGAGCGAGACGGATGCCCGTCTGGCTTTTGAGCGTCATGCGACGAGTAAGATACGCGAGGCGCAGGATCTGTTCTCCCTTCGTACGATGGGTTTCCGAGGCGAGGCGTTGGCGAGTATATGCGCAGTCGCTCAAGTGGAGATGACCACACGGCGCAAGGAAGACGAGACGGGTACGTTGATCGAGATACACGGTTCAGACGTAGTGCGTGAAGAGCCTTGCGTGTGTCCCGTGGGTACGAACATCAAAGTGAGCAACCTGTTCTTCAACGTGCCGGTAAGAAGGAAGTTTCTGAAAACGGATCAGACGGAGTTGCGCAACCTACTGACGGAGTTTTACCACATTGTGCTGGTTTATCCGAAAGTCAGTTTCACGTTCGTTCATAACGACGAGATCCTATTAGAACTTCCGGCAGGCAGCGAGAAACAACGCATCGAGGCGATCTTCGGTAATCCGAAAAAGAATGTGTTCACTTCTTCGTTCGTGGAGATCAAGACGGACACCGAGATGGTGAACATCCGCGGGTTTGTGATCAAACCTGAGAGTGCGACCAAGAAAGCGGAGCAGTATTTCTTCGTAAACGGTCGTTATATGAGGCATCCGTATTTTCTGAAAGCGGTGCAGACGGCATATTCGGCTATGCTGCCGAGTGACTACCAGCCGTCGTTCTTTATCTATTTTGATATTGCGCCTGAGGCGATTGATGTCAATATTCACCCGACCAAGACGGAGATCAAGTTCGCTGACGAACAGACGATCTTCCAGATCCTGATGGCTTCGGTACGCGAGGCATTGGGTAAGTTTACCCTTGCTCCGCAGATTGATTTTGATACGCAAGGCAGTATTGATATTCCGGTAGCAACAGGCGGAGCAGTCAGCAAACCGCAAGTGACGGTGGATCCGAATTATAATCCTTTCCACACGCGCGGTACTATCTATCCCGATCGTGCGCCCAAAAACTGGGAGAGCTTGTACGAAGGCGTTCAAGGGGCAGAGTTCAGAGTTCAGAATTCAGAAGTCAGAAGTCAGAGTTCAGAGTTCAGAGTTCAGAATTCAGAGTTCAGAAGTCAGAATTCAGAGTTCAGAATTCAGAATTCAGAATTCAGATTGCAGGATGCGGAGAACTATCCGATGTGGCAGTACGGAGGGAAGTATATCTTCGTGCAGACGGAGAGCGGGCTGATGATGGTTAATCAGCATCGGGCACATATAGCGGTGTTGTTTTATCAGTTCTTGGAGCAGTTGGGTCATGCACAAGGCGCGATGCAACAGTTGCTGTTTCCCGAGGTGCTGAACTTGCAGGCAGATGAGATGATCTTAGCCGGTCAACTGCTGCCGGATCTGCAGGCTATCGGTTTTGACTTGGAGCAGTTGAGTCCGGACAGTTATTCGATACAGGGTGTTCCGGCGCAATTGGCTAATCAATCCCCGCTTCCGGTGTTGCAACATATTATCCGGCAGGTTCATGAACGCGGGGCAGACACGCAGGCAGAATGGAGAGAACAGATCGCTCTCTCGTTAGCAGAGAACGCGGCTATCCCGTATGGCAAGAGTCTGAATGAGACCGAGATGCGCGATCTGATAAGCCGTCTGACACAGTTGAGTTCGTACGGTCGTACGCCGGACGGCAAGACTATCATCTCGCTGATGAGCGATGAGGAGATGAATAGGAGGTTTAGTTGATAGTTGATAGTTGATAGTTGAAAGTTTAAAGTTTATCCCATGAAAAATATTCTTTATTCATTATTCATTATTCTTTGTTTGGCGGCATGTACGCCGCAGGACCATTTGACAATACTGCATACGAATGATACCCATTCGCAGGTAGAACCCAAATCCAATGGTCAGGGAGGTTATGCGCGTCGTATGGGACTGATCAAAGAGGAACGCAAGGCGGACAAGCATCTGCTACTGGTTGATGCAGGCGATTTCTGTCAAGGTACACCGTATTTCAATCTCTATCACGGTCGCGTAGAGATCAGCGCCATGAATAAGATGGGTTATGATGCGGCTACGCTCGGCAACCATGAGTTTGACAATGGGTTAGATACCTTGGCTACCGTGCTTCAGACAGCGCGTTTCCCTATTGTATGCGCTAACTATGATTTCACAGGAACGGCTGTGGAGGGTTTGGTGAAAGCATGGACGATAGTGCGCAAAGGAGGATTGAAAGTGGGTATTTTCGGTTTGGGTTGCGACCCGAAAGGTATTATCTCGGACAAGAATTTCCAGCCTGCCAAGTTTCTGGCTCCGTATGAAGCGGCACAGAAGGCAACGGATGAGTTGCGGGCTGAAGGATGCGATATCGTGGTGTGTCTGAGTCATATGGGTACCTTCGGCAAAGCACCCGAAGATGTATGCGACACCGCCCTCGTGAGTCACACCCGTGGAATCGATGTTGTGATAGGCGGACACACCCATCAAATCTACGATCATTTGCGGGTCGCAAATTTGGACGGAGATAGCATTCCAGTGGCCCAAATGGGCAAGAGTGGAGCCTTTTTAGGCAAAATAATGCTATATTTGGGTGACAAAATTGAAAAATAAGACAAAAAAATTTGCGTATATCAGAAAAAAGCAGTAATTTTGTGCCGTTTTTCCGAAATACCCACTTTTAGGTAAGAAAAAATTTTCCGAAAAGGCTTTCGGATTTGATATTTTGAAAAATAATAAAAACACACATAATTAATCACTAAAACCATTTAGTATTATGGCAGAAATTGAAGCAAAAGTAAAAGCAATCATTGTTGATAAGCTTGGCGTAGAGGAATCTCAAGTAACCAACGATGCTAACTTCCAGACGGATCTCGGTGCAGACTCTTTGGATACAGTAGAAATGATCATGGAGTTCGAGAAAGAGTTCGGTATCTCGATTCCTGATGAGGACACGCAGAAGATTGCTACCGTAGGCGACGCTATCGCTTATGTAGAAAACGCAGCGAAGTAATTTAATCCGCTAAAGGAATACGAGTTTACGGGAGGACTGTAAACTCGTATGCTATATCTATAGACCAACAAGCAAATGGAGTTAAAAAGAGTTGTTATCACGGGTTTAGGAGCAGTGACTCCGGTGGGTAATTCTGCACCGGATACTTGGCAGGCACTGATAAGCGGTGCTAACGGTATTGCTCCTATTACGGCGTTTGACGCCACGAATTTCAAAACCCAATTTGCGGGCGAGGTGAAGAACTTCGACCCGAGTGCAGTAATTGACCGCAAGGAGGCTCGTAAGATGGACCGCTACTCGCAGTTCTCGGTCTGTGTGGCTGATGAGGCACTGAAAGACAGCGGCTTGGACCTTGAGAAAGAGGATCGTAGTCGCGTTGGTGTCATCTGGGGAAGTGGTATGGGTGGCTTACAGTCCACCGAGTCCGAGATCATTGATTTCGCGAAAGGTGACGGCGTACCCCGTTTCAACCCCTTCATGATCCCGAAGGCTATCCCGAGCATAGCAGCAGGTCTTATCTCCATTCGCTTTGGTTTAGGCGGACCGAGTTACTCGGTTAGTACGGCTTGTTCGTCTTCGTCTCATGCCGTGGGTTCGGCTTTCGACCAGATCCGTTTGGGTCATGCCGATGTGCTGCTGACCGGCGGTGCAGACGCAGACGTGACGTACACCGGTATTGGTGGATTTAACTCGCTTCACGCACTCTCTACCCGTAATGATTCCCCGACAACCGCAAGCCGTCCGTTCTCCAAGAGCCGTGACGGATTCGTGTTAGGCGAAGGTGCGGCTTGTCTGATCATGGAGGAGTACGAGCACGCGAAAGCACGTGGCGCGAAGATCTACGCGGAGATCATCGGTGTGGGCATGACTTCGGATGCGTACCATATGACTGCTCCGGATCCGGAAGGCAAAGGTGCAGAGCGTGTGATGCGTATGGCATTGAAAGATGCCGGTGTAGCACCGGAGCTGATTGACTACGTCAATACGCACGGTACGTCCACTCCGTTGGGTGACGTGACCGAGGTGAAAGCTATCCAGCGTGTGTTTGGCGAGCATGTTTACGATATGAACCTCGACTCCACCAAGTCGATGACCGGTCACTTGATCGGTGCTACCGGTGCTGTGGAAGCGATGGCTTGTATCATGGCGCTCAAGGACGGTATTATTCCTCCGACCATCAACCACGATCCGGAAGATGCAGACGAAGAGATCGACTACCGTATTAACTTCACTTTTGACAAAGCACAAAAGCGCAACATCCGCTATGCGCTGAGTAACACCTTCGGCTTCGGAGGTCACAACGCTTGCTTGATCTTCAAGAAGTGGGAAGACTGAACTGTACTCTATCAGCGTAGCGGTTATATATAATAAAGGGAAAGGCCCCCTTAAAAGTGCCCTATTAGTCAATATAAAACATTTAAGGTCTATGATTACAAAAATTGGTGAGAATGCAGGTGCTGTATGGACAGCGCTGCAGAAAGGTGCTCAGGGTCTGAAGGCTCTGAAGAAAGCAACCAAACTGAAAAACGAGGAGCTGTATTTGGCTCTGGGTTGGCTCGCACGCGAAGGTAAACTGACCTTCACGGAGGCAGAGGCTGACACAATTATTGCATTGGCATAATGAATATTGCCATCGTTGGCGCTTCTGGCGCCGTCGGACAGGAGTTGCTGGCTGTTCTTGAACAGCGGCAATTCCCGATCTCCGAACTCAAGCTATTTGGTTCGGAACGTAGTGCCGGCAAGACATATGCATTCAAGGGCAGGAAGTACGAAGTACAACTGCTGCAACATGACGACGCTTTCAAGGGCGTCGATATTGCTTTTGTCTCCGCAGGCGCGGGTGTGTCACGTGCGTACGCGGAGGACATCACCCGTTATGGCGCGGTGATGATTGATAACTCGTCCGCTTTCCGTTTGGACGAAGATGTGCCGTTGGTGGTGCCGGAAGTGAATGCAGCGGATGCGTTGGTGCGTCCGCGAAACATCATCGCGAACCCGAACTGCACGACGATACAGATGGTGGTAGCTCTGCAGGCAATAGAGCGGTTGAGTCATATCAAACGTGTACATGTATCGACCTATCAGGCTGCATCGGGTGCCGGCGCTCAGGCGATGAAAGAGTTAGAAGACCAATACCGTCAGATCCAGAACGGAGAAGAAGTGACGGTTAATAAGTTTGCGTATCAATTGGCATATAATGTCATCCCTCATATCGATGTGTTCACGGACAATGGGTACACCAAAGAGGAGATGAAGATGCATAACGAGACGCGTAAGATCATGCATTCGGATGTCAAGGTGAGTGCCACCTGCGTGCGTGTTCCGTCGCTGCGGGCTCATAGTGAGAGCGTGTGGGTAGAGACGGAGCGTCCGATAAGCGTGCAGGAAGCAAAGGAGGCATTCTCGAAAGCGCAAGGATGCGTACTGATGGACGATCCGGAGAACAAGATATATCCTATGCCGCTTTTCCTGAGCGGCAAAGATGAGGTATTCATCGGTCGTGTTCGCAAAGATATAACGGATGAGAACGGACTGAGCTTCTGGTGCGTGAGTGACCAGATCCGCAAAGGTGCCGCCCTCAATGCTGTACAAATAGCCGAATGGCTACTGACCAATGACCAATAATCAACCACAAATAGAAATAATGGCACCTGTGGGGTGCTGGGAGAGTCTGGCAGCGGCGATACAAGCCGGTGCTACGAGTGTCTATTTCGGTATTGAGCACCTGAACATGCGTGCCCGCAGTTCGGTCAACTTCACCACGGACGATATGTCCACGATCGTTGCTACGTGTCGTGAGGCGGGCGTGAAGACCTATCTGACCGTTAACACGGTGATGTATCCGGAGGACCTGCCTCTGATGCGGGAGATCGTGGACAAGGCTCATGCAGTGGGCGTTGATGCTATCATCGCCAGCGATATAGCAGTTATGCAATACGCGAACGAGATAGGCGAAGAGGTGCATCTCTCTACGCAGCTGAATATAGCCAACACCGAGGCGCTGAAGTTCTATGCGCAGTTTGCCGATGTGGTTGTGTTGGCGAGGGAGTTGAACATGACGCAAGTAGCGTCTATCTACCATGATATTCAGGAGCAGCATATATGCGGACGTGGTGGTCAGCCGATACGGATTGAGATGTTCTGTCACGGCGCGTTGTGTATGGCGGTGAGCGGTAAATGTTACCTGAGTCTGAATAACTACGGTCTGAGTGCTAACCGAGGAGCGTGCGTACAGGTTTGCCGCAGAGGGTACACGGTGAAGGACAAGAGTTCGGATCTCGAGTTAGAGGTGGATAACCAATATATCATGAGCCCGAAAGATCTGAAGACGATTCATTTCCTGAACAAGATGTTAGATGCCGGTGTGCGTGTGCTGAAGATCGAAGGTCGTGCCCGTGGAGCCGAATACGTGGATACCGTAGTGCGGTGTTACAAAGAGGCTGTGGAGGCTTGGCAGAAAGGCGAATATGCAGAGGATGCTGTCATCGAACCGAAGATAGCGGATTGGAACGAGAGGCTGAGCAGGGTCTTCAATAGAGGCTTCTGGGACGGTTATTACCAAGGGCAGAAATTAGGAGAATGGACACATTCGTACGGCAACAAAGCAACCCGCAAGAAGGTCTATGCCGCTAAATGTACCAATTTCTTCAAGAACCTGAGTGTGGCAGAGTTCATCGTGGAAGCGGTGGATGCTATCGAAGAAGGGCAGGATCTGCTCATCACCGGCGAGACTACCGGTGTCTATACCTGTAAAGCCGAAGGGCTACGCGATACGAAAGGTCGTCCGACGCAACGCGTGGAGAAAGGACAGTATTTCTCGATCAAGACCGATGTGCTGATCCGAAGAGGCGATAAACTCTATTTATGGATAGAAGATTAAATAGTGAACGGCATTGAACACATAGTATCCCCGATGAGTGCAGCTTGGTGCGGTTGGACGATGTTAGTCTTGCTGCTATGCGCTATTTTGAGCGAGGTGATGCAACCGGGCGTGATCCTTCAGTCGCCCACATCGCTTTTGGCACAGACCGATCGTACCTATAAGGACTCACCGGTCAACCTATACGGACAGCTGCTGATCAGCGTGTTCCGTATTGGCACCTTGGCAATGGGCGTCTATCTGTGCGTGCCGGAGAGTGCGGCTTTTCGTTTTGGTATCTATGCCGCTATATGCGGATTGACGGTCGCTATGCTGCTGGTAAAGATGCTGTGTAACGTACTGATCGATTATGCTTTCTCCCTGTCGCGTAACATGGATCAGAGCTACGAACACTACGGAGATATCACGACTCTTGCTACCTGCGCACTCTATCCGGCGCTGTTAGTGGTGCTGCGTATAGGCGATCTTGCTGTCAACCGGTGGGTCGTATTGATAGCAAGCGGACTGTTTATTCTTATGTGGACGTACCGCCTGATACGAACTTATTGGACTCATCCCGTGGCAATACTGTATATTGCCCTGTATATATGTACGTTGGAAGTGTTGCCCTTGGGAGCACTCTTCCTGATTAGCTCGAAAATTATATCCCTATGATAAAGATTCTTTTTTCACAACCAACTCCGACTACAGCGCACAATCCGTACACTCGTTTGGAAGAGCAGTACGACGTGCAGTGCGATTTTTATCAGTTTATTCACATCGAAGGCCTCTCCGCCCGTGAGTTCCGCCAGCAGCATATCAATCCTTTGGATTATACGGCGGTTATTCTGAACTCCAAATTAGGCGCAGAGCACTATTTCCGCATGTGTGAAGAGATGCGTGTGAATGTTCCGGACTCCATGCACTACTACTGCAACACCGAACAGGTGGGGCTTTATTTGCAGAAGTTCATCAATTACCGCAAACGGAAGGTTTTCTTCCCCGAGACCGGTAATAAGTTTGAGGATCTGCTGCCTGCTATGCACCGCCGTCCGAACGAGAAATACATGATGGTGCTGTCCGATATTCATTCGATGGATCAGATCAACATGTTTGCCCTCAACGGCATTGAGGTGACTCCGGCTATCATGTACCGCACGGTGACTACTCCTTGGCCGGAAGATAGACCGTTCGACTACGACATCATCGCGATCTTCACGCCCGCAGGTGTGACCTCGCTGCGTGAGAACTTCCCGAACTGGAAACAGGGCAAGACGCTTATCGCTGCGTTTGGCGAAGGCACTGTACGTGCGTTGGAGGAAGCAGGACTGCGTGTGGATATAGAAGCCGGTCCGGGCAAAGAGTTCGCGTCCCTGCCTATGGCTATCGGGGATTATCTGGACAAAAACAACTAAATTTATAGACCGCTGCGCTGTTGGACTAACGACTAACGACAGCCCTTGCATGGACCAACGAATGCTCTCTTTTCCTAAACATAGCAGGTTGTGCGGACAGATGCGTATTGCGCAGTTGTACAAACAAGGTAAGCGCTTCACAGCGTGGCCTTTGCGTGTGACGTGGCAACCCACCGACGAAGAGACACAAGTTCTTGTCTGGGCACCCAAATCGCTCTTTAAACGGGCAGTCAAACGCAATCATCTGCGCCGACTGATGCGTGAGGCGTATCGCTTGCACCAAGATCTATTGGGCGAGGAGCATTTCCTGATTGCCTTTAACTATATGGACAAGGAAGAGCAGAGCTTTGCTATCATTGAAAAAGCCGTTTGCAAGGCGCTTAGAAAGGTGAAAAGTGAAAGGGGAAAGGATGAAGGACTGGAAAATCATAGTGCGTAAGGTGTTTTTGTTGCCCGTCTATTTCTACCGCGTGTTTATCTCGCCGCTCACTCCTCCTGCCTGCCGCTTTACGCCTACTTGCAGCCAATACATGGTGGAGGCTGTGCTCAAATACGGCATTTTCAAAGGAACGTGGCTCGGCATCAAACGTATCTGCCGCTGTCATCCGTGGGGCGGAAGCGGCTATGACCCGGTGCCTTGAAACGTAGTATTGCCATGAAAACTATTCCGTACATATCATTCATCACCCTGACAATCCTTTTAGCGGCATGTACACCCCACTCTGTTCGCGAGGCGGAGTCTGTCGTCACACAGGCGGATAGCCTCTGGCAGGTAGGCCTTCTTCCTAGTACTCTATTTGGACAGCAATTGTCAGAACAACTGCCCAATACCGTTGTAATTGCTCCAAACGAAAAAGTAGCAGTAACTAAGGATGCTAAAGAATTAGGTGCCTATAAAACTAAAGAATTAGTAAAACCGGACGGAACGAAAGCTCAAACTATAGATAAAGTAGGAGCATGGGTGATGTTCCGCGAAGGGAAAATGATAGGTAGTTTCAATGGCGCGACTCCCCCAAATGTAACTAATCCAAAACAATTTCAATTAGATAATTAAATGAAAAAGTTAATATTGTTTATATTCTTATTATATGGCACTTATATGCAAGCCATAGAATTATGTTGTGATTGTAAGTGGTATGATCTGGTGAATGTCATACAATGTAATAACATTTTAAATCTTATTAATGCAACAGGTGGAGTAAACGGAGATATGTTTGTATATGATCAAACAAATATGAGACAATCTCATTTGGCTGGTTATATTTATCTACAAGATGATGCACCATGCATAACTGGGTCAAAGAAAGACACTCTATATTTGGGAGCGGGTGCGTACATATACATGAGGGCTTTTTATGAAGTTATTGGAAAGCATCCGAATGAGTTTGCTAAATCTATGATGAGGAAATTCTTATTTCAAGATATTCAAGAGAAATCATTATATGTTCTTCGGTTTGCAGGATGGGAATATTTACAAGGAGAAATACTCCCATTGGATACACTTCTTGGGAAAAACTATTTGTCTATGGCCGCCGGAATTCCAATGGACTCATTAGAGGCATATATTCTACCTTTTTGGAGAGATTCTATTGCTAAAAACGAATATAAACATAGACATGATTCCATATTGAGTGTTTTTGGAACACGCTGGAAATATCCGGCAACGATTGCGGTAATAGAGCATGGTGATACATTGACATATAAAAAAATCATCGAGGAGGACGTTTATGGTGATCGTATGATATATAGCATATATATGATAGACCAATATAATTACTTACCTGCATATCAAGATATATACACTACTTTAAAAAAGGTATATAATACTCATCATGGTCAAATGCATCAATACGCACTAAAGTGGCTATTTTCCTTCTATTTAGATAATAATATGAGTATCCCTGATCAAATATATCATGAACTCAAAAATAATTATTCAGAATAGTTGCTCTGATGCTATCGAAAAAGTAGACACTTAGGTAGAAAAAAATATCGTATACTTGTAGATGTGGGAAAAAAGTAGTATCTTTGCACCCGAAATCAAGAAGTA
>ONMU01000071.1 GCA_900319035.1 uncultured Bacteroidales bacterium | reverse complement strand
CCGCGTTTCTCGATGGCGGCAACGATCGTGGCGGTAACCATCAATATCATCCTCGATCCTATCTTCATCTTCGGTCTCGACATGGGCGTTCGGGGAGCCGCTTTAGCTACCGTTTTGAGTCAAGCGGTCGCTGTCGTTTGGCAGTTGACGAAATTCATGGATAAGAACGAATTAGTTCGATTTCATCGGGGAATTTGGCGACTTAACAAGCACATTACGTTCCGGGCATTGGCTATTGGAATGTCGCCTTTCCTGTATAACATCGCCCATTGTTTTGTAGTCATCATCATCAATAACCAGTTGAAGAATTTCGGCGGTGACATGGCGATTGCTTCGTATGGAGTCATCAACCGTCTGACTTTCGTTTTTGCGATGATGGTAATGGGTCTTAACCAAGGAATGCAACCTATCGCAGGCTATAACTACGGCGCTAAGCAATACGAGAGGATGCTGCATTCGTTCTACCTGACTTGCGCATATGCAACCGGTGTGATGTCGATCATCTTCATCCTTGGTGAGTGTTTCCCGCAACTCGTGACAGAGGTCTTCACGCATGACGCCGTCCTGATAGACCTTACCATCAAACCGATGCGTATCATCTGTTCGACCATGCTCATCATCGGTTTCCAGATGGTTACGGGTAACCTCTTCACTTCCATCGGAAAAGCGGGCAAGGCTATTTTCCTAAGCCTCACCCGCCAAGTGCTGTATCTCATTCCGTTGGTTTTATGGTTGCCGACGCTTTTCAACAACCCGATAGATGGTGTCTGGTGGTCTATTCCGGCAAGCGACACCCTCTCTGCTATCACCGCCATCATCGTCCTCCTCTCCTCCCGCCGAAAATTACACATGGAGTGAGAGAGAAGTTTTACTGCGAACATGAAGTTATTTCCATTTTGGAAAATACTAATAATAACATGGCAAAAAAGAGCGACATAGTAAAAGCAGAGGCAGCCGCCATCCAACCGGTGGAGCAAATTCCCTGAGGACTTTATGTTCCAACTCACAAAAGAGGAAGCGGAACTTTCAAGGTCGCAAATTGCCCTCCAAAACTCACTTTCTCGAACGAATGTCGCTCTAAAACTTGTATATTTGCGAAAAAAGTAGTATCTTTGCACGCAATTTTGCGTGCGTAGCAAAAACACGTAACAACAAACCACAATGAATAACGAGAATCAAAACATAGAGTACAAGCGTATTTGGCAGGATGACAATCTGAAGTCTATCTGCGCTTTTGCCAACTCGCAAGGTGGCGTGATGTATATTGGTATTGACGACGATGGTCAAGTGCTTGGGCTGGATAATGTCCATAAATGGCAAGAGGACATCCCCAATAAGATTGTGCAGAATCTCGGTATCGTTTGTGAGATTAACACCCAAGAGGAGTTTGGTAAGACATATCTGGAGATCAACGTCCAACCAAGCAATGTGCCTATTTCTTATAAGGGTATCTACTATGTGCGTTCAGGTGCGACCAAGCAAGAACTGAAAGGAACCGCTTTGCAACAATTCCTGTTGGTTAAGATGGGTAAGAGTTGGGATGATATTGTTTGCGAAGGAGCGACAATGGAGGATATTGACCGCAACGCTATTGATTATTTCATGCGCAAGTGTGCGGATTATGGACGTATGCCGGGGCTTTCTCTAAATGACTCAACCGAGATAGTTCTTGATAATTTGGATTTGCTCACCTCTTCCGGCGGATTGAAGAACGCTGCTGTTTTGCTCTTTGGCAAGCGTCCAAGCCGTTTCTTCTCTGGCATTGATTTTCGTATCTGCCGTTTGGGTAATAGCGAGTCCGACATCATTGTGCAAGATATGGTTTCCGGCAATCTGATTGAGATGGCAGACAAGGTAATGGATATTCTCAAAGCCAAGTACCTCTATTCTCCTATTCATTATCAAGGTTTGCAACGGATTGAACCATTGGAGATTCCAGAAGATTCTCTGCGAGAGGCGATCTTCAATGCTATTATCCATAAGGACTATATGCGTGGAGCGGACATCCAAATGAAAGTGTATGCCGATTCGTTGTGGTTGTGGAATAACGGTAACTTACCGGAGGATTACACGGTAGATACGTTATTGGCTCCTCATTCTTCCCGTCCACGTAATCCTAAATTAGCAAATGCATTTTTCCGCGCAGGTTTTATTGAGTCATGGGGACGAGGCATTGAAAAGATTCGTAATGCCGGAAACACAAAAGGCATGTCGGCGCCTGTTATCCAAACGGAAATGGGTGGTTTGTCTGTCCGTTTCTTCCGTGCAGGTTTACCCCAAACATCAGATTCCAATGTTACAAGTGGTACAAGCGGTACAACCTTACATCCTTACAACCTTACAAGCTCTGATGGTACAAGTGGTACAAGCGGTACAACCTATGACACCCTAATAAAGGAAATTCTAAATTTCTGTTCAGAGGATTGGCATACAATAGAGCAAATAGCAGAGACTGTACAAAGGAGTAAACGGCATATTCGGGGAAGGATTATTCCGTTGATAAAGGAGCGTTTAGAAATGAAATACCCCAATAATCCAAATCATCCGAATCAGCAATATAGAACTAAACGATAGAATAGTCCTTTGACTGCTTTACTACAAATGTCACAGTAAATGTCACGGTAAATTGCATTATTGAATAGTCACTCGACAGGTTCACAGACCCGTCCACCGACCGATGAGCGGGAGATGACCGAGAGAAGAACGAGAAACAAAAACAAGCAGAAAAAAAGAAATCCTTAATTAATTAACTTAAAGATACTATGTCTGTTCAATCTGAAGACGCATTGGAAAAAGGTTTGATTAAGACTCTCCAAGACATGAACTACGAGTACGTGGATGTCAAGGAGGAAACGAACCTCAAGGCCAATTTCAAGCGTCAGTTGGAAAAACACAACCGTAAGGAACTGGAGAAACACGGTCGGACCGAGTTCACCGATGAGGAGTTCAACCGCATCCTAATCCACCTTGAGGGTGGTACGCGTTTCGAAAAAGCCAAGAAACTCCGTGACCAGTTTACTTTGGAAGCGGAGAATGGGGAGCACATTTGGGTTGAGTTCCTCAATTCACACCAATGGTGTCAGAACGAGTTTCAGGTCGCAAACCAGATTACTGTTGAAGGACGCAAAAAGTGCCGCTACGATGTTACTATCCTCATCAATGGTCTTCCTCTCGTTCAGATTGAACTCAAACGTGCCGGAATAGAGTTGAAACAAGCTTATAACCAGATCCAACGTTACCACAAAACATCGTTTACCGGTTTGTTTGACTATATACAGATTTTTATTGTCTCCAACTCTGTTAATACCCGCTATTTTGCCAACAATCCGAACAGCGGATATAAGTTTACTTTCAAATGGACAGATGCAGCTAATATCCCGTTTAGTGATCTTAACAGTTTTGCCACTCAGTTCTTCGATAAATGTACGCTTGGAAAGATTCTCACCAAATACATTGTGCTGCATGAGAGTGACAAATGTCTCATGGTACTTCGTCCGTATCAGTATTATGCAGTAGAACATATCCTTGACCGGGTACAGAACACGAATAAGAATGGTTATATTTGGCACACAACAGGAGCCGGTAAAACGCTTACTTCTTTTAAGGCTGCGCAATTAGTACAAGATGTGGATGGGGTGGATAAAGTGCTGTTTGTTGTGGATCGCCATGACCTTGATACGCAAACCAAGATGGAGTATGATGCGTTTGAGCCGGGAGCTGTGGATGGAACAGATAGTACGGCGGAACTAATCCACCGTCTTGAAAGCGGAAATAAAATCATTATTACAACGATCCAGAAACTCAACACCGCTGTTAAGAAGAACTATTACAACAAACATCTGCAAGAATTGCAGGACAAGAAAGTAGTAATGATCTTTGATGAGTGCCACCGCTCTCATTTTGGCGAAAGTCACAAGAATATCGTTAATTTCTTCCATAACTTGCAAATCTTTGGTTTCACAGGAACGCCGATATTCGTAGATAACGCCAAACAGGACAAGACGACCAAAGAGGTCTTCGGGGAGTGTTTGCACAAATACCTCATCAAAGATGCTATTGCGGACGAGAATGTACTGGGTTTCCTCGTAGAGTATTATGCGGGAAATACCGATGTAGAAGAAATGTCCACTGCTCGCATGACTGAGATTGCTCATTTCATCCTCAATAATTACAATAAGTCCACTTTTGACGGAGAGTTCAACGCACTTTTCGCGGTACAATCCGTTCCTATGCTGCTTAAATACTACAAGATATTCAAAAGTCTTAATCCTTCTATCAAGATAGGTGCTATCTTTACCTACGCTGCAAACGACAGCCAAGATGATGAAGAAACCGGCATGGGCACAGGTACTTTCGCAAATGACAAGGTGACGGCAGACGAGTTGCAGGCTATTATGGATGATTACAATAGCATGTTCGGCACTGCTTTCACAACGGAGAATTTCTCAGCATATTACGATGACATCAATCTCCGTATGAAAAAGAAGAAAGCGGACATGGAACCGCTGGATCTGCTCATCGTAGTAGGTATGTTCCTCACCGGATTCGATGCCAAGAAACTGAATACGCTCTATGTGGATAAAAACATGGAGTATCATGGGCTTTTGCAAGCTTTTAGTCGAACCAACCGCGTGCTGAATGACAAGAAACGCTTTGGTAAGATATTGTGCTTCCGGGATCTCAAAGCAAATGTGGACGCTTCTCTCAAACTATTCTCCAATTCGAATAATCTGGAGGATATTCTGCGAGACCCATACCCCAAAGTCTTCCATGATTATACGCGTCTGCAGTTTGATTTCAAAAATCATTACCCATCTCCGCATGTGATAGACTATCTGCAGACAGAGGATGACAAGAAGAACTTTGTTCTTGCCTTCCGTGAATTACTCAAGAAACGTGCAGAGATAAAGATTTATAATGAGTACGACCCGGAAGACCCGCGTTTCCCGATAGACGAACAGACATTCAATGAGTTTCTTTCCAAATATCTGGATATTCTCGATGGAACGCAATCGGATTCAGCGAGTGGAGATTATTCGCCGGCAGGACAAGAACAACCGTCCGAGCCCAAACCGCTTGAGGATATAGATTTCTGTCTGGAATTGCTGCACTCGGATATTATCAATGTGGCATATATCATTGCCTTGATTGAGAATCTTGATCCTACAAGCGATGACTACCAAGACAAGCGTAAAGAAATCCTTGATACCATGATTAAGGATGTGACGATGCGAAACAAGACCAAACTCATTGATAGCTTTATCCGCAAAGAGGTGGACGAAGACCAGCTTGGCTTTATGCGAGGTAAGGCGGATGGCTCTATTGACTTGGAAACGCGTCTCAATAATTTCGTAGCCGAGGAACGCAACAAAGCCGTTGCCGAATTGGCGGAGCAAGAGGATATTCCTATGGAGGCTCTTAAAAAGTTTATGGACGAATATGAATACCTCCACCGTGAGAAATCAGAAATTATACGTGATGCCGTCAAAGACAAGAAGATGCTATACAAGGAGCGTAGAAGCCTTATGTCACGCGTCCTTGCGCGGTTGCACGCAATCGTTAGCGTATTCTTCTGGGAATAATCAAAAACAAAGTAACTAAATCTCGTAAAATAATATGAGCGAAGAACTCCAACAAAAACTCCGTAACCAACTATGGGCGGTAGCCAACACTTTGCGCGGAAACATGTCCGCAAGTGATTTTATGTATTTCACGCTGGGCTTTATATTCTATAAGTACTTGTCTGAGAAGATAGAACTTTTTGTCAATGAAGAATTGGAACAAGACGGTATCTCTTTCTCCGAACTCTGGCAAGGTGACGATGCACAGTTTAAGTATGACATCCGTGAGGATTGCGTCAATGAACTCGGTTATTTCATTGAACCGCAATATCTCTATTCGACTATCATTGCCAAGATTGCCAAGAAAGAGAATATACTCTCCGATTTGGAACGCTCACTGAAGAAAATCGAGGACAGCACAACCGGACAGGACAGCGAAGAAGA
>ONMU01000069.1 GCA_900319035.1 uncultured Bacteroidales bacterium | reverse complement strand
GTGTCTTTTTCTTCTTCTTTTTCTTTTTACGTTTGTCCTGCTTTTCCTGCTGTCCAGCCGCCGGCTCCTCTTCCGCTGACAAACACAGGACGACCTCCGCGCAGTTCATTACGGAGCTCGTCGGCTATGTATTCTATTTCGTACATCGATTTGGGCAAGATGCGGATATTATGGTCGTAACCGAAGTAATTCATCAACCCTTTCATAACCATTACATTCGCTCCGCTACTGCCGCTGGCTCCATATCCCATTTCGATGGCTACACCGCAATGGAACATGAGTTGCGCTACTTCCTGAGCCTGCTCCGGAGTATAGTCTGAATAATAGCGATAACTGTCCAGCATCTGATTCCAGTTATAGGTCGTGTTGCCAAAATCTGCATAAAGCGTCCGGCTATATGCAGGATTTTCCTCACAAGTCCAGTCGTAACTATGGCTGCCTGTTCCTTGTGCAGGATAGCGATGGGTGTACATGATTTGCGCCATAGCCGTTGCGGTACAGCCGGTCACACAATGGTTCGTGCCGTCATAAGTAGGAACCATATTATTGAACGGTGTACCTTGGTTCCAATGACAGGGAACCAACGGAGCACATTCATCTTCTGCCTTGCTGAGGTAAACAGGATGCGTGTTGTAGTCCTCCAGCCAAGCCTTCAAAGCCGGCGGCATACTCTCTGCCGTCAATGCTCCATTGGGACTGAATCCCAGCACTTCCGGCATCTCGTCATCCGCCGAGACGATCACAAAACTGTTACCCGCGTTGATTGCATACCACGCATCGGAGCGGCTGATAATCTCACACGGGACCGGAGTACTTCCTTGACGGGCCGGAGCACGGAGAGCTGATGTACGTTGGGCGATGGAGATGGCTTCTTCCGGGGTTCGGAGAGCGGCGTAAAACAACTGTGCGGAAAGCACGGATAAGAGTAAAATAAGTGAACGCTTCATGAATAATGAATATTATATGGTTATTAATGATGTTCGCTGTAATTCTTGTAGAACTCCGAAACGGCAATAATTCCCTTCTCCCAGACCTCTAAATCCATACTCTCGTTGGGCGAATGAATGGCGTTCTGCTCCAGACCAAAGCCCATGAGGATGGTCTTACAACCGAGAATCTGCTCAAAAGCGGCAATAATAGGAATCGATCCTCCGCGGCGAGCAGCCAAAGGACGCTTACCGAACGCCACCTCAAAACCATGCTCGGCAGCTTTGTAAGCAGGAATGTCAATCGGACACACGTAGCCTTGTCCGCCGTGCATCGGAGTGACTGTCACGCGCACACCCTTCGGGGCAATGGACTGCATATACTCCACAAACGCTTTGGAGATCTTCTCGTGGTCCTGATTTGCCACCAAACGGCAGCTCACTTTCGAAAACGCCTTGGACGGCAGAACGGTCTTACTACCCTCTCCGGTGTAACCGCCCCAAATACCGCACACATCGAAAGACGGACGGCAGGAATTACGCTCGAGCGTACTGTAACCCGCTTCGCCAAAGACATCATCCACATCGATCGCCTTGTTATAGGCTTCCTGCGAGAACGGAATCTGGGCAATCATCGCACGCTCCGCTTCGGGTATAGGCAGCACATCGTCGTAGAAACCCGGGATCGTAATACGTCCGTCCTGATCCACGACCTTGGCAATCATCTCACAGAGGGCATTCACGGGGTTCTTCACCGCGCCGCCGAAATGCCCCGAGTGCAGGTCTCTGTTCGGACCGTCCACCTCTATCTGCCAATACGCCAAACCGCGCAGACCGGTGGTGAGCGAAGGCGTGTCTTTGCCGATCATCGAGGTGTCGGAAACCAAGATAATATCCGCCTTCAGCATCTCCTTATGATCCTCCAAGAACGCCTCCAAGGACGGCGAACCGATTTCCTCCTCGCCCTCGAAGATGAACTTGACGTTACAACGCAACTGACCTGTCTGAACCATATACTCAAAGGCTTTCGCTTGAATCATCGCCTGCCCTTTGTCATCATCCGCTCCGCGCGCATAGAGTCGTCCGTCACGGATAGAAGGCTCCCAAGGATCGGATTTCCATTGCTCCAAGGGCTCCACCGGCATCACATCGTAATGGGCATAGACCAAGACGGTAGGGATTTGAGAATTGACATTTGACATTTGACATTGGACATTGGACATTTGACATTTATACTCCGCATAGACGAAGGGGTTGCCTTTCGAGGGTAGGACTTCCGCTTTCTGACATCCTGCTGCCAACAGCAACTCCTTCCAACGCTCGGCACAACGCAGCATATCGGCTTTGTGCTCCGGTTGACAACTCACACTCGGAATACGAATGAGGCTACTCCATTCTTCCATGAACCGCTCACGATGAGCGCAAATATACGATTGAATATCCATATATTAAAAATTTTGCGCAAAATTACACTTTTTTTTGCATATATGCAAATATTTTTGTATCTTTGCACCGCAAAACGTAATTACCATGAAAAAAATTCTATTTTTAGTTTCCATTATTGCCAGTTTGGCGGCGTGCCAAAAGAGTATTTCTGTATCAGAGCGGATCGCGAACGATGCTCCAATTATGCCTATTCGCATGACGAGTGACACCACGCACATCGTTCTGACGGACTATCTGCCTGCGCTGTACGGCGACACAAATCTTTGGAAAGGTCTGCAGTGGACAACCGGAGACGGCATTGAGTGTCTGAACCTCGTCGGCTCGGCGCAGCTCGTTTACGAGATGGACATCGTGAACCACAACCGTTCTATTCACGCCATCAGTTTTCAGGACAAAAAGGGCAGTTTCGCTATTCCGGTACTGCCCAACAAACCCGTTCGTCAGGCGCTTATCTCTTTAGGCTACGAGAACGATGTGCTGCGCTTCGGATTCTATGACGAGGTTGCAAACCCGAGTATTGAGGCATATATCCAGAACCGCCTCATTGATCATACACTTCTGCACGCAGAAGAGGACGGTACTTGGACGCTGGACTTAAAAGAATTAAACATTAAAAATGAAGAACTAAAGGGGCGTAGTTATCTGCGCATCTTTGCGGAAGACGAGAACTATCTGTTCAACGACATTTTGCTGCCCTTACAGGACGGTAAGATCGTGACCGATGCTTCTCAGTTAGATCGTCATGATCCCCAGACGCAGATTCTGTACTCGGTGCTCATTGACCGATTCTATAACGGCAACCCCTCGAACGATTGGAAAATGAACAGCCCCGAAGTGCTGGACATCGTGGATTACCAAGGCGGTGACCTTGCCGGCATCACACAGAAAATCAGTGAGGGTTATTTCGAGCAATTAGGCGTCAACACCCTCTGGATCAGTCCTATTACCCAGAACCCGTGGGACGCATGGGGTTGCTATCCCTTCAAGAACGGCAATAAATACGACCCGACAAAGACCTATACCAAGTTCAGCGGCTATCATGGCTACTGGCCTATCTTTGCCACACAGTTAGAGCAGCGCTTCGGTACACCGGACGAGCTGCGCACCTTATTAGATAGCGCGCACGCGCACGGGATAAACGTCGTACTCGATTATGTGGCGAACCACATGCACATCAATTCACCGACCTTGCAGCAACACCCGGATTGGCACACCGACTCTATCCTGCCCGACGGAAGGCGTAACTTCGAGTTGTGGGACGATGCACGTCTGACCACATGGTTCGACAAACACATCCCGACGTTGGATCTGGAGCGTACGGAGGTCTGCGAGCAGATGACGGACAGTGCGCTCTACTGGTTAGAGAACTACGACTTAGACGGATTCCGTCACGATGCCTGCAAGCATATACCGGAAGGATATTGGCGTATGTTGGGACAGAAGATCGCTACCCGTTGGCCGGGACGTCCTATTTGGATGATCGGCGAGACGTACGGCAGTCCGGAGCTTATCGGCGGGTACGTCAAATCCGGTATGCTCAATGCCCAATTTGATTTCAACGTCTATTTCACAACCCGCGAAGCGCTCTGCGGTCTGACCGGCATGGATCAGATCCTGAGCAACGAGTTGACCTCACTGCACACCTATGGTGCGCACCATACGATGGGTAATATCTCCGGCAACCACGACCAGATCCGTTTTGCTTCCATCGCCGGAGGAGCTATCGACATCCATAGCTCGGGTAAGGAAGAAGGATGGACTCAAGAGGTCGGCATCGGTGATGCAGAGAAAGCATACAAACGTGCGTTGCTGTTAGAGGTGATTAACATGACCTTGCCGGGTGTGCCTTGTATCTATCAGGGTGACGAGTACGGCGAGGTCGGCGGTAATGATCCTGATAACCGGCATATGATGCGTTTCGACAAACTCAATGCCGACGAGCAATATATGCGTGCAAAAGTGTCTGAATTGGCTCACCTCCGTCGTCATTCGATGCCGCTACTCTACGGCGATCTCATTCCGCTCATTGACAGGCCGGATGAGATCATCTACCAGCGTATATACTTAGGTCAGAAAGTGACCGTCATCATCAACCGCAAGACGCTGTCCTACGAAATCATTGAAGATTAATAATTAAACTATATTTACGGATTTTATGAAAAAGACCCTATTCTTTGTGCTCGCTGCCTTCGCTTTGGTCAGCTGCGCCCAGCAGGAGATGCGTCACCCGAAATGGGCGTATGACGCTACTATCTATGAGTTAAACACCCGTCAGGCAACGCCGGAAGGCACGTTCAAAGCCGCAGAGGCATTGCTGCCCGAACTGAAGAAAAACGGTATCGACATCATCTGGGTGATGCCCTGTCAACCGATCGGTAAGATCACTCGTAAGGGAACGCTCGGCAGTTATTACTCCATCATTGACTACTGTCAGATTAACCCGGAGTTCGGCACACGCGCTGATTTCGAGCACTTCCTGAAAGTGGCTCATAAGATGGGCTTCAAAGTGATACTGGACTGGGTTGCAAACCACACAGCGCCGGATAGCGAATGGACTAAAAATGAAGGTTGGCATTACCGCGACAGTCTCGGAAACCTGATGGTTCAATACGATTGGACTGACATCAGCAAGCTCAACTACGACAACCAAGAGATGCGCAACGAGATGCTCAAAGCCATGCACTGGTGGATGGATTCTATCGGTATTGACGGTTTCCGCTGCGACGTAGCAGGCGAAGTGCCGACGGATTTCTGGAACTGGGCAATGGGTGACCTGCGTCTTACGCATCCGGATATGTTCACCCTCGCTGAGGACGAGGACAAGGCGGACGAGTTGACCGAGACGGCTTTTGATATGTACTACGGATGGACCCTGCATCATATTATGAACGAGGTAGCGCAAGGTAAGAAAGGCGTAGAAGATCTCTGGGCATATTTTGCGAAAGCAGACAGCACTATTCGTCCCGAAGCTATTCGCATGAATTTCATCACGAACCATGACGAGAACAGCTGGAACGGCACGGAGTTCGAGCGTATGGGTGATGCAGTGCCTTTGTTCGCAGCGTTCTGCTACGTAGTCCCCGGAATGCCGATGATGTACACGGGTCAGATTAGCGGCAACCACCACCGTTTAGAGTTCTTTGAGAAAGACCTCATTGACGCTGACGCGGACTACTCGTTGGCAGCGCTCTATGAGCAGCTCAACGGAATGCGTGCCCGCAACAAAGCACTCTTCTCGCCGGAAGCCGGCGCTCCGATGGAGCGTATCGCTTGTGACAATGATGCAATCTTTGCCTGCAAACGTCATAAAGAAGGTCGCTGGCACAGTAATACCGTCATCGCTGTGATGAACATGAGTGACCAAGAGCAAAACGTCACGCTGGAGACAGGTGAGACCTTTAGCCTCAAACCTTGGGGATACGAGATTGTAGAAAAGTAAAAAAATAATCCCGCATGGAAGTGCGGGATTGTTTTTTTTAGGACATCGCTCCGTTGACTTGGATGACTTGTCCGGAGACATAGGAACTGAGGTCGGATGCTAAGAAGAGTGCGACTTTGGCTACTTCTTCGGGTTCGCCTCCGCGCTTCATCGGGATCATCGTCACGAACTGCTTGAGCGTCTCTTCGCTGAGCGCTTTGGTCATGTCGGTCAGAATAAAGCCCGGGGCAATAGCGTTGGCACGAATACCACGACCGCCTAACTCTTTGGCAACGGACTTGGTGAGTGCGATGATACCGGCTTTGGAAGCCGCATAGTTGGCTTGTCCGGCGTTTCCGTTAATCCCCACGATCGAACTGAGCGAGATGATCGAACCGCCGCGCTGACGCATCATAACGGGAGTGACAGCGTGTGTGAAATTGAAGGCGGATTTGAGGTTCACCTGCAACACCAGATCCCACTGCTGCTCGGTCATTCGCATCAAGAGTGTGTCACGGGTAATACCGGCGTTATTGACAAGGATGTCAAGATGACCGAAGTCAGCGACTACCTGCTCTACCACCTGATGTGCAGCCTCAAAATCAGCTGCGTTGGAAGCATAGAACTGCACTTTGACGCCTAACGCAGCTATCTCATCGCGAGTAGCCTGCGCTGCTTCATTCAGTTCCAAATCGGTGAAGGCGATGTTACATCCTTCTTTAGCGAAAGAGAGGGCTATTTGTTTGCCTATTCCGCGGGCTGCACCCGTGATCAAGGCTACTTTATTTTCTAATAACATAAGATAAATTGTTAAAACGTTAAGACGTTATTCTTTGACGGGGAAGACGCCGGTGGGGTGAAGGATCGTGTATTTGGTCATCTGTTCGTTAGAGACGAACCCTACTCCCTCGATGATGCTCTTCTCACGTGTGATATGAATACTGGAGTCGGAAAAGACGCGGTGGGCGCGTTGATCCCATTTCAGTTCCTGCGTATCAAACTGCTCTCCCTGCCAATTGAGCGCATGCACATTGCCGCGCAAAGTCCACAACTCCAAGTTCTCATTATAGTGCGCATAGTCGGCTTTGAG
>ONMU01000068.1 GCA_900319035.1 uncultured Bacteroidales bacterium | reverse complement strand
GATCTCCATGTACTCGTGCGCGTATAATAAGGTGTCCTCGCTTGCTCCGAAAGCCATAAGGATCGGATCAAGCCAAATCAGACCCACCACCATCACTATCGACGAAAGGAGGATATTCATCACAATGACGTTCCCCAAGACCCTATTGGCACGCTCGTAGTCTTTCTCACCGAGGTAGATAGCCAAGAGTGACGAAGCCCCGACGCCCACCAGACTGCCGAAAGCCGCGCAGATGTCCATGAACGGCTTTGCCACCGTCAACGCGCCCAAAGCCAACGCCCCGCAACCATGACCGATATAGATACTATCGACGATGTTATACAGCGAAGTAGCTGTCATCGCAATGATGGCAGGCAAGGCGTATTTCCAAAGGAGCTTATGTACAGGAGCTGTCCCGAGTTCGTTAGTGCGTAAAGACATTGTGCTTATTTTTTCGTCATGACGTAATTACGGGATTACGGATTACGACAGGTTTTTAGCTATTTTATTAAACGCTTGTGCGGCAGGATGTCCGGCTTGCAGGGCGATCGGCATTCCTTCATCGCCTCCTTCGCGGATCGATTGAACCAACGGAATCTGACCCAAAAGCGGGATATTCAGTTCCTCGGCGAGGTTCTTTCCGCCATCTTTGCCGAAGATATAGTATTTATTTTCAGGCAGTTCGGCAGGGGTGAACCAAGCCATGTTCTCGACAAGACCAAGGATCGGCACGTTCACTTTCTCGTTGCGGAACATCTCCACACCTTTGCGTGCATCAACGAGTGCTACAGGCTGCGGCGTAGTGACCACGATGACACCTGTGAGTTGCAACTCGGAGATAAGCGTGAGGTGAATATCGCTCGTTCCGGGAGGCAGGTCAATCAGGAAATAATCGAGTTCACCCCAATGGGCATCTTCGATGAGCTGTTTGATGGCGTTTGAAGCCATACCACCTCGCCAGATAACGGCCTGCTCGGGATTGACGAAGAACCCGATAGAAAGCATCTTCACACCGTACTGCTCAATGGGTTCGATGAGGGTGCGACCCTCTTCTTCTACCGAGTACGGACGCGCGTCTTCGCATCGGAACATCTTCGGCATCGACGGTCCGTGGATATCGGCGTCGAGCAGTCCCACCGAGTAACCCTGTTGAGCCAAAGCCACCGCTAAGTTCGCCGTTACCGTCGATTTGCCCACACCACCTTTGCCGCTATGGATAGCGATGACGTGCTTTGCACGTATGGTTTGATTGTTTGCGCCTCCGGCGTTGTTTGACGGTTTGAGATTCTGTTTAACGAACTTGGTGTGAATATGAGCCGCTATATTCGGATCGATATAGGTCTTAAGCGCCGTCTCGGCAGCTTTCACTACCGATTTGAGGAAGGGGTCGTTGTTCTTTGGAAAAATCAACGAAAAGGACACCTCAAAACCCGAGATACGAATATCGTCCTCCAGCATTCCGCTCTCTATCAAATCCTTGCCCGTTCCCGGGTACCGCACATGCCGCAAGGCATCTATTACTTGTTGTGGATACATGAAAAAATGTACGATTTAAATATTTACGATGTACGATTTATTGAGTCATTTGGTCAAATCCAAACAAATCGGGTACAAAGGTACACAAAAAAAATGACACTCGCAAATAAAAGTGTCATTTTTTCTGTATTTCTATGGATCAGCAATCTGTTTTACCGAATATAGTTCTCCCATTTGGTGTTACGCATGTCGCCGGACTTCATGAACTCCTCGTGCATTGCGAAAGCGCAGGAGAGGTTGTGTTGGGTCTGACCGTGCTTAGCGATCTTGAGGTAGTCACGGAGCATCTCGCGATACTCAGGAGCTACGCAGTTATTGATGATCTCCTCGGCACGCTGACGCGGACTCTTGCCACGCAGATCGGCTACACCTTGTTCGGTCACGATGACCTTGACAGAGTGCTCGGAGTGATCGAGGTGGGTTACCATCGGTACAATCGACGAGATAGCGCCGTTCTTGGCAGTCGAAGCCGTAGTGAATATACTAAGGTACGCGTTGCGCGCGAAGTCACCCGATCCGCCGATACCGTTCATCATCTTCGTGCCGCAAACATGCGTCGAGTTGACGTTGCCGTAGATATCTGCCTCGAGAGCGGTATTGATAGCGATGATACCGAGACGACGAGCGATCTCCGGGCTGTTGGAGGTCTCCTGCGGACGAAGTAACAACTTGTCGCGGTAGAAATCAAGGTCTGCAAGGACTTCCGCCATCTTGCTCTCCACGAGACGCAGCGAACAACCGGAAGCGAACTTACAGTGACCTGCTTTGATGAGGTCCACGACAGAATCCTGGATTACCTCGGAGTACATCTCAAACGGCGGGATGTGCGGGTTCTTACCGAGCTCACCGAGGACAGCGTTGGCTACGTTGCCCACACCCGATTGAATCGGCAGGAAGGAAGCAGGAATACGTCCGGCTTTCATCTCTGCCTCCAAGAAAGCAGCTACGTTAGCACCGATCTTGGCTGTTGTCTCATCCACCGGCGTGAAAGCAGCGATCTCGTTCGGACGGTTGGTCTTCACTACGGCAGCTATCTTAGCGGGATCGACCTTCAGATGGTCAGAGCCGCAACGGTCAGAGGGTTTGTAGATAGGTATCTCACGGCGGCAAGGAGGATCAAGCGGCTCGTAGAGATCGTGCATACCACGCATGGAAGCAGGGAACATCTCATTGAGCTCGACGATGATCTTATCCGCCATACGGCAGATGGTCGGCATGATTCCGACACCTGCAGCAGGCACGATGGTACCATCTTCGCCGACATACGAAGCCTCGATGATCGCCCAGTTGGGTTTCGGCAGGAAGCCATAACGCAGGTCTTGCGCCATATGGCTCAGGTGCATGTCGAAATAGTGCGTACCCTCGGCGTTGATCTCCTCACGCATGGACTTATTCGACTGATACGGCGTACGGAACTCCACAGCGTGCGCGCGTGCCAAAGCACCGTCACAACTGTCGCCCATAGACGCACCGGTCTCCAGACCTACACGGAAGGGGATGCCCTGTGCATGCAGTTTCTCTGCGCGCTGTGCCAAGGCAAAGGGAACCGCCTTGGGCACTCCGGTAGCCGTGAAGCCACCCATGCCCAAGACGTCACCATGTTGAATCAATTCAGCGGCTTGCTCCGCTGTCATGAAAGGAAGCATAAATTTTAATTTATGAGTTTATGAGTTGATAAGTTTATACGTGGTTGAACAAGTTAACCTGTTTAACCCATAAAACCACCTATAAACCTATAAACCGATCAACTAATCAACCATCAATTATTCAGCTTTGCCGTCAGAACCGAGGACGTTGATGATCTTATGCTTGTAGAGCTCGGTCATCAGGTCACGTGCCGGACCGCAGTACTTACGCGGATCGAACTCTGCCGGTTTCTCTGCGAACACTTTGCGGACAGCAGCGGTGAAAGCAAGACGGCTATCGGAGTCGATGTTGATCTTGCAGACAGCAGACTTAGCAGCCTTGCGGAGTTGCTCCTCAGGAATACCTACTGCGTCAGGCAGTTTGCCTCCGTATTTGTTGATCATATCTACATACTCCTGCGGAACAGAAGACGAGCCGTGAAGTACGATCGGGAATCCCGGAAGCTGCTCCATTACAGCGTCGAGTACGTCAAATGCCAATGGAGGAGGAACGAGACGACCGGTCTTCGGGTCACGAGTACACTGCTCCGGAGTGAACTTGTATGCACCGTGGCTGGTACCGATGGAGATAGCGAGTGAGTCGCAGCCTGTACGGGTAGCGAAATCAACTACCTCTTCCGGCTTGGTATAGTGGCTGACAGCCGACGAAACCTCATCCTCAACACCTGCGAGTACACCAAGCTCAGCCTCAACGGTTACGTCGTACTGGTGAGCGTAGTCCACTACTTTCTTGGTGAGGGCGATGTTCTCCTCGTAAGGCAGAGAAGAAGCGTCGATCATAACGCTGGAGAAACCGAAGTCTACGCAGGATTTGCAGAGTTCGAAGCTGTCTCCGTGGTCGAGGTGCAAGCAGATCTGCGGATGCTCCCAACCGAGCTCTTTAGCGTACTCAACGGCACCTTGAGCCATGTACTCAGCCGAAGCTTTGATGATCGCTTGGAGTTGCTCCATGTTGTTGAAATTGAATGCAGGGATAGCATATCCTCCCTTGATTGCCTTAGCAAACATCTCACGGGTGTTCACAAGACCTAATTCTTTGTAAGAAACCATAGTTTTAATAATTTATTTGTTTGGATTTTTGATAAAAATCTTGTTTGGCAGCGGAGCTGCTGGTTTGAGCACTATGTGCTTTGTTTTTTTTGTTTGGAAGCGGAGCTGCTTGTTTGGGCACTACGTGCCTTGTTTGTTTTGTTTGGCAGCGGAGCTGCTTGTTTGAGCACTATGTGCTTTGTTTGGTTGTTTGGCAGCAGAGCTGCTTGTTTGGGCACTATGTACCTTGTTTGTATTTTTTCCCTTTTAGGTCTGATTGTTTCAAATACCTGATAAGAGAGGTTATTTTTTCTTTAACGTCCTTTGTTTTACTTAATAATTCACTGAACCTCTCATTCGTAATATACCCGACATCCGAGGCTCTGTATAGTTGACTTTTTACCTCTCCACAGGAACCTTTAGCAATATAGAGAAATTGGATAAACTCCTTGTTCCCCTCGCGTTCAAAACCTTCCGCTATATTATCCATGATAGAACCTACAGCGGCACGTATCTGAGCACAAAAACGGTAATCCTTAAGAAATTCAGGTGTGTTGGTGTTCACGTATATATCTTTGTTTAATTCACGCGCAAGTTGCCAAGTCACTAAATCTTCTATGTTATTAACCGTCATAACTCTTCAAACTTTCAAACAAGGACGAAGTCCCAAACCTTCAAACCGAGAGCTTTAGCTCATTATTCACGCCAGAATTTGGCAGCGTGGTGACCTTTGATGAGGACGTGGTGGTTTGCAATCGGGTCGGTCAGGAAGTACTGACTAACGATCGGCGTCGATTGAATCCAAACCTGCGTACGGCAGAGGTTCTTCTCGTATTGGCAACGCGTCAAGGTCACGTTAACCGCCAAGAGACGTTTCAGGTCACCGCTCAGTTTGACGAGGGTGTAATCGCCGGGCTCTAACTCACCATGGATAGCCACACCGATACCAGACTCGAAATGGGTGGTGTACTCATGGGAAGTAGTCATCTTCAGAGGAATGGTACAGTGTGTCAAGAGCATCTGTCCGTCCGGCTGAATACGTGCGGGGTTGACCATGAAGCCGGGTTCGCCGGTCAGGTTCTTGCAAGCCACCATGGTCAGCAGAACCGGTATATCGCTCTCACAAGCGGCAGGAATACCTTCGTCGTTGAGTTTCGAAAGCGCAATACAACCGGTGTTATTCACCGTCGAGAGCAGGTCGAAGCAACGAAGGGTGATCGCATCCAGTTTATATTTGGCGATGATCTCTTTGAGCCGCTCATAAATAGCTTCGGCACCCGGCATACCCGGATCTACCACACCTAAACTGCTTACTTCGGTAATAGGTATATCAATTAACTCCAAGTTCATTTTTTTCAGCACCTCTTTGTAGTCCGCAGCCGAAGCGATCAACCAGTTCGAAGGTGCTCCGACGACTCCCAGACGCTGTTTGGTAGCGTTCTTGAGCACTTTATCCAGCGGAGCGCGGGTGAGGGAAGCGGTCTCCGATACTTCAGGGAAGACAGTATCTTTGGGATGCTGCATGATTTTGCCGATTCCGTTCCGCTGACGGATATAACTCAAAATCTCCAAAGCGGCAGCCAACGAGTTGCTATAACCGCTGACCATCAGATAGACAGGACGTTTCAAGTCAATCTCTTTGGCGCGAACAAGATCTACAAACTGTGCCTCTGTACCACCGGACAGAACGGCAACTACTTGGTTTTCTGCCAAGAACTGATCCGAAACCTTGAACGGTACTTCGGATGTAGATACTTCAGTGTGAAGCTTTGAGCATAATGTGTGTAACATGGTTGTATTGTATTAAAGTGTTATTGTTTATTGCCTATTTATGCAAGTTTTAAAATTCGCTGCAAAGTTACGAAAAAAAAATGACATACGCAAGTACGCACGTCATTTTTTTACGAAAGTAAAGTATTTTTGTCCCAAATAGCTGATAGCAACGGTAACTAAAGTGATGACCATCTTACTGGGTGTGGGGTACCAACCGAGTGCTTCGACGCATAGTTTGAGTCCGAAATAGTTGATGGCTAAGTTGATCATAACGATCACTATATACCGCCCGAGTTGCTGCGCACTATGGAGGTTCGAACTCGAAAAGGTAACATTCTTTTGGAGCCAAAAGCCGGTCAATAAGGTGATCGGGAAGACGATACAGAGCGAGGCGATGTGGGGAGTGATGCAAAGGACAAAGGGACAATGGACAATGGACAATGGACAAAAATATACATTCTCATGCCCGATGACAAAGTTATAGACGAGGAAATAGAGGATCCAATCGAGTACAAGATTGCCTCCTCCGCAGGCTGCGTAACGGAAGAGTTGCTCCGACATGACCTTACGGAACGGCGGATAGAAAAAATCGATGATTTTAGTCAGTATGTGTGCCAGTTTATTCATAAACGGTGCAAAGGTACTACTTTTTTATGAAATATGCAAGAAAAAAGACAAATATATTAAAATTCATCACAAAAGAGGGGGTAAAATTTGCATATTTGCCAAAAAAGCAGTACCTTTGCAGCCGCAAAGGTTTTAATCACAGCTAAAAAAGAAATTAACTATATGTTGGAAATTTACAACTCGATTACTCGATTCAAGGAAACATTCAAGCCCCTTCATGAGGGACATGTCGGTATGTATGTATGCGGTCCTACGGTGTATGGCGATGCCCATTTGGGTCACGCCCGTCCGGCTATCACGTTCGATGTGCTGTACCGCTACCTTCAGTTTTTGGGCTACAAAGTGCGTTATGTTCGTAATATCACCGATGTGGGTCACTTGGAGCATGACGCCGATGAAGGCGAGGATAAGATAGCTAAGAAAGCGCGTTTGGAGCAACTGGAGCCGATGGAGGTTGTTCAGTTCTATACCAACCGTTACCACCGCGATATGGCAGCGCTGAATGTCTTGCCGCCTTCTATTGAGCCTCATGCGAGCGGACATATTATTGAGCAGATTGCTTTTGTGCAGAAGATTCTGGACAAAGGCTATGCCTATGTGTCGAACGGCAGCGTGTATATGGACGTAGAGAAATACGCGAAGGACTATCCGTATGGTAAGTTGAGCGGCAGAAACCTCAACGATATTGTGACCGAGACCCGTGAGTTGGACGGTCAGGAAGAGAAAAAGCATAGCTATGACTTTGCCCTTTGGAAGAAAGCGAGTCCGGAACATATCATGCATTGGCCGAGTCCGTGGAGCGAAGGTTTCCCGGGATGGCATATGGAGTGCTCTACAATGGGTACCAAGTACCTCGGTGAGCAGTTTGATATCCACGGTGGTGGTCTGGATCTGATCTTCCCTCACCATGAGGCGGAGATTGCGCAGTCTTGTGCTGCTTTGGGTCATGAGACCGTACACTACTGGATGCATAATAACATGATCACGATCGCGGGTAAGAAAATGGGTAAGAGCTACAATAACTTCATTACATTGGAGCAGTTCTTCAACGGTCAACACCCCTTGCTGAGCAAGCCTTTTGGTCCGATGGTGATTCGTTTCTTCATCTTGCAGGCTCATTACCGCTCTACCGTAGATTTCTCGTCCGAAGCCCTTGAAGCCGCAGAGAAAGGTCTGCAACGAATGCAGGAAGCTTATGCAAGACTGCTGAAAGTACAAGGGGACAATGTACAAGGTACAAAGGGCATCGAGGTAGCAGGTCTTCGAGAGCGTTGCCAAACGGCGATGGACGATGATCTGAATACGCCGTTTGTGATCGCAGCGCTCTTCGATTCCGCAAAAGCCATCAATACCGTTTGGGACGGTAAGGGAACGATCAGCGAGGCTGATCTGAAGGAGCTTCGCGAGGTATGGAAGACCTACGCTATTGATATTCTTGGACTGCGACTTGAAGAGCAAGGTGGTGGAGACGAGAAGATGAAGGCTTTTAATGGCGCTATAGATCTGTTATTGGGTATCCGCCTTCAGGCAAAGCAGAACAAAGATTGGGCTACATCCGATAAGATCCGCAACGAACTGACCGCTCTCGGTTTCCAAATCAAAGACACCAAAGACGGATACGAATGGAGCATTTAGGAATAAAGAGTAAAGACCGCTACGCTAAAAGAATAAAGACTTGTTTGTGTCTAATGATGCATTTAAGTCTTTATTCCTTATTCTTTATTCCTTTAGTCTCTTGTAGTCGTCAGACACAAGAGACGGTCATAGCCGAAGACAGCTTGGTTTGGTATCCGGGACGGACGTTTGATTACAAACAGAAGTTCAACGATATGCAGAGTAAGCAGCATGAGGTAGCTTCCCGAATCGGTTTGGCACGTCCGCCTAAGGATAGAGACGATGCTGTCAGTATGCGAAAAAGTCTCGTTGAAATCAAGACAAATGAGAACTATATCGTAGATGAATTGACGCACTCGGTACCGTTTCTGATTCCCTCGGCTAAGAAGGAGTTGGATGCTATCGGGGCAGAATGGTCTGATATATTAAAACGAAACGGTTTGCCGCACTATCAGTTCTATGTCACTTCTGTTTTGCGGACACAGGAAGATGTGAAGTTCCTTCAGCGGAGCGGAAACATCAATTCGACGACGCAGAGTTGTCATTGTTATGGTACGACTTTCGATTTGGCGTATATGCGCTATAATAAAGTAACGCGTACGCGCATGTATATGCATGAGGATAATCTGAAACTCGTCTTGGGACAAGTTCTTCTTAATCATCAACGGGCAGGAAAGATCTATGTCAAGTACGAATGGAAACAGAGCTGTTTCCACATTACGGTTAGAGGGTGAGTGGGTTAGTGGGTTAGAGGATTAGTGGGTTAGTGGATTAGAGGGTTAGAGGGTTTGTCCTTTTTTTCTTTTTCGCAGATATCTATTAAACTGCAATCGGTACACGCGGAAGAATCGGGCTGCTCTTTGGGGCAGTCCTCTTTTTTGCGTTTTGCTTTTATCCGTTCGTTAATTTCTATTAACGTCAGGATTATAGCTGCCATTATTATAAATGCTATTAGCGCTTTCAAAATGTTAAATTGTTAAGCTGTTAAATTGTTAAGCTGTTAAATTGTTAAATTGTTAATCGTCGATTTCATCGACGCGGTCTTCCTCAATGACGAGGTTGTCGATGATGAACTGTTGGCGCTCGGTGGTGTTTTTGCCCATATAGTATGCCAGAAGGTCTTTCACATTATCTTCTTTACGCAGATTGACTTGGTCCAGACGGATGCCGGCACCTATAAAACCCTTGAATTCATCGGGAGAAATCTCTCCGAGTCCTTTGAATCGGGTGATCTCGGGCGTCTTGATCTGGGAGATCGCTTTCTGACGCTCTTCTTCGGAATAACAATAGATCGTTTGACTCTTGTCCTTGACGCGGAAAAGCGGTGTTTGAAGGATATAGACGTGTCCTTTCTTGACCAGATCCGGGAAGAACTGGAGGAAGAACGTGAGCATCAACAAACGGATGTGCATACCGTCCACATCGGCATCGGTAGCGATGATGACTTTGTTATAACGCAGTTCATCGAGTCCGTCCTCTATGTTCAAAGCGGATTGCAGACAGTTGAACTCTTCGTTCTCATAGACAACGGATTTGCTCAGCCCGTAGCAGTTGAGCGGTTTACCGCGAAGCGAGAAGACAGCTTGAGTGCGCACGTCACGGCTCTTGGTGATCGAACCGGATGCAGAGAGACCCTCGGTAATGAAGATACAGGACTCCAAACGCAGATCGTCATCTGCATCTTTTGCCGATTTCACCGGCTTGGTGTCGTTGAGGTGGATCTGACAATCACGCAGTTTGGGGTTGTTGACGAGGTTTTTCTTAGCGCGCTCTCGTGCTGCTTTGGTGACTCCCGCAATCGCTTTACGCTCTTTCTCGGAGTCTTGGATCTTCTGGAGCATGATCTCCACGGTCTGTGGGTTCTTATGGAGATAGTTGTCCAGTTGGGTCTTGACGAAGTCGTTTACAAACTTATTGACAGAGATGCCGCCGGAAGGAGACATATCTTTGGAGCCGAGTTTGACTTTGGTCTGCGACTCGAAGACAGGCTCCTCTACGTTGATAGCGATTGCTCCGACTACGCCGTTACGGATGTCTGCGAGTTCTTGGTTCTTATTGAAAAACTCTTTGATGGTACGTCCGATCGCTTCGCGGTAAGCGGCTTGGTGCGTACCGCCTTGGATCGTGTGCTGACCATTGACGAACGAGTAATACTCATCGCCGTTCTGGTCGGTGTGCGTCAGGGCAATCTCGATGTCTTCGCCCACGATATGAATGATCGGGTAGAGCGGCGAGACGGTCATATTCTCCGTCAGAAGGTCGAGCAGACCGTTCTTGGAGGTATATTTCTTGCCGTTATAGATGAGCGTCAGACCGGTGTTGAGGTACGCGTAGTTGCGAAGCAACTCCTCGATGTAGTCATCGCGGAAATGGTAGTTCTCAAAGAGTCCTTTGCAGTCGTCGGGCATGAACTCGATGATCGTACCGCGTCTCTCAGGACCGTTATAATCGAGAATACCGGTGTCGGAAGTCAGTTTGCCTTGTGCGAACTCTGCGCGACGCGTTTTGCCTTCGCGGTAGGACTCCACAGCGAAGAACGAAGAGAGGGCATTGACGGCTTTGGTACCGACACCGTTCAGACCGACGGATTTCTTGAAGGCTTTGGAGTCGTACTTACCGCCGGTATTGAGCACGGAGACTACTTCTACCAGTTTGCCCAAAGGAATACCGCGTCCGTAGTCACGCACACGTACTCTTCCATCCTGCACATCTACTTCGATCACCTTACCTTCGCCCATACGGAACTCATCGATGGAGTTATCGATGGATTCTTTGATGAGGACATAGATACCGTCATCGGAGTGACTACCGTCACCTAATTTACCGATATACATACCCGGACGTCGCCGGATATGCTCCATGTC
>ONMU01000058.1 GCA_900319035.1 uncultured Bacteroidales bacterium | reverse complement strand
GCGCTGAATAGTTTTTTTGAGAGTGGAGTGCAACGAAACGCTTTTTTGTAAGCGAAGCGTTTTTTTGTAAGGCGGACGGACAACTATTGAGTTGTACGTGATGGTTAGCGGATATTGGGCTCTGGGAGCTTGCTCACGAAAGACCAAGAGCCGATAAGCATTAGACCGCAAGGTCGTACCGCCGCGTTTTTGGTTACCTAAAAAAATTATTCATTATTCATTATTAATTATTCATTATCACGAACTATAGTCAAAAAATGACAAAAATGTAGTTTTTTAACCCTCCATGGAAGAATTAGGCTTCCGAGAAACAAATCCATCAATATAATCGGTGTCATGTTTAACGACAGCAAAGCATTGTCTGAGAACCTTGTTCGCAACAGCTATCATGATTAGTTTTCCTGGCTTACCTTTTTCTTTCATCCGCAAGTAGAGATTGCGACACTCTTTATTACACAAGCTCATACTCCATGATGCGACGTATAATCGAGAGCGCAAATGCGAATCTCCGTTGCGATTAATGTGTCCTTTGACATTGACGGACGTTCCTGACTGCTGATAGGTAGGACAAATGCCCAGATAGCGAGAAACCTGCTTTGCATTATCAAAGTACGTAAACCCACCGGTGGCGATAATGAGAGCAGCCGCAAGGCTTACACCTATACCCTTAATAGACGTTAGTTTCTGCATCTGGTGCTCAAATTCCTTTTGTGTAAGGGCAACTAAATCCTCCTCGATTTTAAGGATCTGTTTCTCCAAAATTTCGATAATTTTATCGATAGATTTGAAAGTAACCGGATCCCTCTGAGGAAGCACTTCTAATGATTTCCGGAGATTGTTAGTAGCATGTAGTTGCTTCTGAAACTGCCTCAGTGCGGCGCGTTTTTGCTTAAGCAGAAGGATAGACTCAGAAGGCATTTTGAATGGAGCCGGTCTCATCCGCTCACCGTAGAGCGATAATAACTGAGCGTCAGCTTTATCGGTCTTAGTAACGGATAGCATGGTACGCGCAAAGTTTTTGACTTTGAGAGCGTTTTCCATACTGGTGGTAATGTTGGCTTGGTTAAGCAAATATAGCAGCAAATAGCTGTAATTGCCGGTCGCTTCCATTACACAGTGATCATCCTCCTTTAGTGTGTGGATAAACTGGTGAATGCTTTTAGCGTTGTTACTAAACTCACGCGTCTTGTACTCCTTCTCATTTAAAGGATACGCTACCATGAAAGTAGCCTTACTAACGTCAATGCCAATGTAACGCATAGTTATTAATTTTTAAGTTTGTAGCGATTAAACATCCATTACATCTAAGACTATCATTGTGAATACGGGGTCACTCATTGCCCAACGAACTATCCAGTTTTGGATGTAAAAGATGTGGGGGCAGAACATAATTAGAAAGGTTTGTTTCCCTAATGGCAAATCGGCCTTGTTCCACATCACGATGTCAAATCGACTGCAAAGATACAACAAATATTTTTAATATACAAATAAAATTTTAAATATACAATGGCAAATGACAAACAAGGCGGATTGATGTTTAACGCATTGACCGCAGGAAGCAAGATTGTAGGAAACATTACCGCCGACAGCGATTATCGCATCGATGGTTTGATAGAAGGCGAGTTGAATTGTACAGGTAAGGTAGTGATCGGCGAAGCCGGTCGCGTCAAAGGAACGATCGTATGCGCTAACGCAGAGATCATGGGAATGATGGACGGCAAGATCACCTGCCATCAGCAGCTGAGCCTGCGTGCAAGCGGCAAGATACAAGGCGATGTACATACCAAGACCCTGATTGTTGAACCGGGTGCTCAGTTCAATGGTACATGCGCGATGGGTAGCGACAGAGTCGCTCCCGTTAAATAGTTAAAATGGTCACTAAGTGACGTTAAAGAGTTAAAATGGTCACTACGTGACGTTAAAGAGTTAAAATGGTCACTGCGTGACGTTAAAACGTTAAAACGTTAATACACCATGAAAATAAAACCATTTCGAGGAATACGTCCGCCGAAAGAGCTGGTGGAGCAAGTGAGCAGCAGACCGTACGACGTGCTCAATAGTGAAGAGGCACGTCAGGAGGCTGCGGGTAACGAGAAGAGTTTATATCACATCATCAAACCGGAGATCAATTTTGAGCCGGGCACAGATGAACATGATCCGCGGGTATATGAAGCTGCAGCGGAGCAGTTTAAGCTGTTCAAGAAGAACAATTGGCTCGTGCAAGATGCCGAAGAGAAGTACTATGTCTATGCACAAAGTATAGTTGAGAGTGGAGAGTTAAGAGTTGAGAGCAGTCCTGAGGTTGAAAGTAAAAAGTTAAAAGGAACTGTCAAGACTCAGTATGGTTTGGTTGTGGGAGCGTGGGTAGATGATTATCTGGAAGGACGCATCAAAAAGCATGAGTTGACCAGACGCGATAAAGAGGAAGACCGAATGAAACATGTGCGTGTACTGAATGCAAACATGGAGCCGGTATTCTTTGCTTATCCGCATCGGGACGACTTGGATGCGATCGTAGCGGAAGTGACCAAGGGTGAGCCGGAATACGACTTCGTGGCTGCTCCGGAAGGCTTCCGTCACACGTTCTGGGTGATTAACGACAAGACGATGATACTTCAAATCACGGAGATATTCGCGCAGATTCCGGCTATGTATATTGCGGACGGACACCATAGATCTGCCGCCGCTGCCAGAGTTGGAGAAGAGAAGAAAAACCTCTCCCCTGCCCTCCCCACAAGGGAGGGAGAAGGGTTGCCTGAATATGAGTTCTTTATGGCGGTGTGCTTCCCGGATAATCAGCTGAACATCATCGACTACAACCGCGTGGTGAAGGATCTGAACGGACTGACGGAAGAGGAGTTTTTGAAAGCCCTTGAGGAGGATTTTGAAATTAAAAATTACGAATTAAAAAATCAAAATGACTTCTCTGAGGTGAAGCCGAAAGGATTGCATAATTTCTCGTTATACTTAGGCGGAAAATGGTATTCGTTGACTGCCAAAGAAGGACGTTACAACGATGCTGATCCTATTGGCGTACTGGACGTAACGATCTCCAGCAACCTGATCTTGGATAAGATCTTGGGCATCAAGGATCTGCGTTCGGACAAACGGATCGATTTTGTGGGCGGTATTCGCGGACTCGGCGAACTCCAACGCAGAGTAGATAGCGGCGAGATGAAGATGGCGTTAGCACTCTACCCCGTTACGATGCAACAGATCATCGACATCGCCGACAGCGGAAATATTATGCCGCCGAAAACCACTTGGTTTGAGCCGAAGCTGAGAAGCGGATTAGTGGTACACGAACTGGATTGACGATTTGACGATTGACGAGGTACGATTTATTGACGATTGAAAAATATTGAACGATTGAAAAATAGTAGAAACATATTATTCCTTTGTGCGTTGGTAATGATGATTTGGATCATGCCGGGTTGTAGCGTGCAGAAAAAGATCAAACGAGCGGATCGTAAGTTCGCTATCGGCGAGTATTACACCGCCGGAGACATATACAAACAATGTTACAGCCGTTTGAGCACTAAGAAAGACCGCGAGTTGAAAGGCTATGTGGCTTACCGTCAAGGTGAGTGCTACCGTCTGATTAACAACCAGCGCGCTACCAACGCCTATAACAACGCCTTGCGTTGCAAATACCAGTTGAAGGACTCAACGGTCTATCTGCATTTTGCACAGGCTTTGCAATACCAAGGCAAATACAAAGACGCTATCAAGAACTACGAGCTCTATCTGGAGAAACATCCGGACAACTACGTAGCGCAGGCAGGCAAATACGCGTGCGGTAAAATAGACGAATGGAAGAAACAAGGCTCGCGGTACAAGACCTCGGAAGCCAAGGAGTTCAACCAGAAGCGTACGAGTAACTTCGCGCCTATGTTCATCGGTTCCAATACCGATGCGCTCATGTTCACCAGCAACCGTCAGGAGAAACAGAAAGGCGGCACGAAGAAACTGAAACGTCCGAGTAACGTAACAGGTCAGCAGCTTTTCCAACTCTACCAGACGCGTAAGAATGCCGCAGGAGAATGGGAAGACATCGTTTTGGCGGAAGGTCTCTATGGAGAGCAAGGTGGCGAAGGAGATCAGAAGAACGACTCCACGGAGGAGAAAGGCGGAAAAACAAATGCCGAAATGGGTGTTTGTTCTTTCAGCCGAGACGGACGAATGATGCTCTTCACCTATTCCAAGCCCATCAACGGCAAGGATTTAGGAGCTAAGATCTACTCCAGTGAACGAGCCAGCGGCGAATGGAGTGAAGCGCAGGAAGTGAAGCTCTTTGCCGACAGTTCGATTACCGTGGGACATCCGGCTCTCAATAGTACCGGAGACACGCTCTATTTCGTGAGCGATGCTCCCAGAGGAGTCGGCGGCAAGGATATATGGTTTGCGGAGTTAGAAGGGGACGAATGGATCAACCCGCAGCCCCTTGGAGCCGGTATCAACACCACCGCCGATGAGATGTACCCGTATGTTCACGAAGATGGTACGCTCTATTTCTCCAGTAATGGTCAACCGGGTTACGGAGGTCTCGACATCTTCAAAGCCACACGCGACACGACCTATAAAGACAGCGTCGTTTGGGTGATTTTTAACATGGGCGCTCCGTTCAACGGCATAGGAGACGATTTCGGAATCACTTTTGCCGGTAACACGCAGAACGGTTTCTTCTCGTCCAACAAAGGCGATAAGAAAGGATTTGACAAGATCTACCAGTTCTGGTTGCCGGAGATGGAGTTCATAGCCGAAGGAACGGTTCGGGACGAACAAGGCGAACCGATAGCGGACGCTAAGTTGCGTATCGTGGGTAGCGATGGAACGAACAGCCGCGTGAACGCACGAAGAGATGGAACATATAAGATCAAACTTAACAAAGAAGTCAAATACGTCATGTTGGCTACCGCACGCGGTTACCTTAACGCCAAAGAGCAATGGGACACCAAAGGGCTGAAAGACAGCAAGACCTATACTCTCGATTTTGCACTCAGCCCCATTAGCCGTCCGGTGAAGATGGAGAACATCTTCTATGAGTTCGGTCGCTGGGAGTTGACGCAGGCTTCGGAGAAAGAGATGGAAGGCTTGATCAAACTGCTGAACGACAACCCCAATATCACCATTGAGCTCAGCGCGCACACGGATATGAAAGGTAACGAAGAGTTCAACCAAGAGCTGTCTCAGAAACGTGCGCAGGCTTGCTGCGACTACCTTATTAAGAAAGGTATCGAGAAAGAGCGTCTGACACCGGTCGGTTACGGAAAGAGCAAACCGGTCGTTGCGGACAAAGCGCTGAACAAACAATATCCGTTCATTCCGGTGGATCAGGCTCTGGACGAAGAGTTCATCCTCAAACTGAAATCCGACCAACAGGAGATCTGCAACCAGATCAACAGACGGACAGAGTTTAAGGTAATCAAAACGACATACAAACTCTATTGACGATTGAACGATTGACGAGGTACGATTTATTGACGATTGAAATAATTGACGATTTATGCAACAATATTTGGATTTGTGTAAAAGAGTGCTAGAGGAAGGCACAGTGAAACATGACCGGACGGGAACAGGGACGATCTCCGTTTTCGGGCATCAGATGCGCTTTAAGATGGAGAACGGTTTTCCGCTCTTGACCACCAAGAAACTGCATCTGAAATCGATTATCTATGAACTGCTGTGGTTCCTTCAAGGCGATACGAACGTGAGGTATTTGCAGGAACACGGTGTGCGTATTTGGAACGAATGGGCTGACGAGAATGGCGAGTTGGGTCCTGTCTATGGACATCAATGGAGGTCGTGGCCTGATTACAACGGCGGTACGATAGATCAGATTGCCAATATCGTAAAGATGATTAAGGAAAACCCCGACAGCCGCCGAATGATGGTGAGTGCATGGAATGTGGCGGAAGTGGAGAAGATGGCTCTACCGCCTTGTCATTGCCTGTTTCAGTTCTATGTGGCGGACGGTAAACTGAGTCTGCAACTCTATCAGCGTAGCGCGGATATCTTCCTTGGCGTGCCGTTTAATATCGCTTCGTATGCCCTTTTGCTCCAGATGATGGCGCAAGTGACAGGTCTCCAATGCGGCGATTTTGTTCACACGCTCGGCGATGCACATATCTATCTCAACCACCTCGAGCAAGTCAAACTGCAACTGACACGCGAACCGCGGGCTTTGCCGAAGATGATCATCAATCCCGAGGTAAAGGATCTGTTCAGTTTCCAATATGAGGATTTCACGTTGGAAGGCTATGATCCGCATCCGCACATCGCCGGTGTCGTGTCAGTATAAAAAAAAAATTCATTATTCATTATTAATTATTCATTGAATCAATGATTTCAATTATAGTAGCAGTAGCAGAAAATTATGCGATCGGCAAGAAAGGCGATCTGTTGTGTCACCTGCCTGCGGATTTGAAACACTTCAAGGAGATCACTTCCGGCAAGACGGTAATGATGGGCGAGCGGACGTTCTTCTCGCTGCCTAAACATCCGCTGCCCAATAGGCGAAACATCGTTTTGACGGACGTGGCAGGCAAGACCTTTGAAGGCGCAGAAGCTGTCTATTCCTTGGACGAGATGGAAGCGAAAGTGCAAGGCGAAGAAGAGGCTTTTGTGATCGGAGGCGGCATGGTCTATCGGCAGATGATGGCGCGTGCAGACAAACTGTATATCACCCATATTCATCATAGTTGGGACGATGCCGACACGTTCTTCCCCGAGATCAAAGAGGACGAATGGACTTTAATCAGTTCCGAGAAACACCAAGCAGACGAAAAGAACCCGTATGACTTTACCTTTTGCACATATAATAGGCGGCAGCACTAATATCAGCGAACGGCAAGTGGATGCCGTGCTGACTTTGTTGGACGAAGGAGCAACGATTCCTTTTATTGCGCGTTACCGTAAAGAGAAAACCGGCAGTCTGGACGAAGTGCAAATAGCCGCTATTCAGGCGCAGTACGGTAAGTTGCAGGAATTAGCCAAACGCAAAGAGACCATCTATGCGCGGTTAGATGAATTACAAATTACGAATGACGAATTACGGCAACGTATAGCCGATTGCTGGGATGCCACGGAGTTGGAGGATATCTACCTGCCCTATAAACCGCATAGGAAAACGCGTGCCGACATAGCTATCGAGAAAGGTCTGCTGCCTCTGGCGGAAGAGATCCTCAAACAACGTCCGATGAAACTGCCGGATGAGGAATCGCTGCAAGGTGCACGGGATATTATTGCGCAACGCATCGCAGAAGACGAGAAGAGCCGTAACGCTATCCGACGGGAGTTCAGTTATACGGCGATGCTGAGTTGTAAGGCGGTGAAGACCAAATGTGACAGTCCCGAGGCGCAGAACTACAAGGATTATTTTGATTTCAAGTGTCCATTGAAACATATCAAGAGCCATCAGTTATTGGCTATTCGTCGTGCGGAGAGTGAAGGGTTTCTGCGTGTGGACATCTCGCCGGACACAGAGAAAGCACTGGATAAATTGGCAAACCTTTGGCTGCGTGCCAATAACGACACAACTTATCAAGTGGAGTTGGCAATGGAGGACGGCTATAAACGTCTTCTGAAACCGGCTATCGAGACCGAGTTTGCGGCACTCTCCAAAGAGAAAGCCGACGAAGAAGCTATTCGCGTCTTTGCGGATAACTTACGGCAGCTGTTATTAGGTGCGCCATTAGGTCAGAAACGTGTCTTGGCTCTCGACCCGGGTTTCCGAACAGGCTGCAAGACCGTGGTTCTCAACGAGCAAGGCGACCTGTTGACGCACGATGTCATTTTCCTTCATAACCTGCAAAGCACAGAGAAACTGCAAAAACTCATTGAGCAATACAAGATCGAGGCAATCTCCATCGGCAACGGAACGGCAAGCCGTGAATGCGAGGAAATGGCACGTGTAGTAGTTGAGAGTTTAAAGTTGAGAGTTGAGAGAATTCCGCAGATCTTTGTGGTGAGTGAAGCCGGAGCTTCGGTATATAGTGCCAGCAAGATTGCGAGGGAGGAGTTTCCCGATGAGGACGTGACCGTACGCGGCGCGGTGAGCATCGGAAGACGGTTGATTGACCCGCTTGCGGAGTTGGTGAAGATAGAACCCAAGTCCATCGGAGTCGGACAATACCAGCACGATGTCGATCAGACCGAGCTGCGTGAGAGCCTGCAACAGACCGTAGAGAGCGTGGTGAACTACGTGGGTGTGGATGTCAATACCGCCAGCAAGCACCTCTTGACCTATATCTCCGGTTTGGGACCGATGTTGGCGCAGAACATAGTGGACTACCGTGCCGAACATGGCGCTTTTGGCAGCCGCAAAGAGTTGCTCAAAGTGCCGAAATTAGGCGCAAAGACCTTTGAACAGGCTGCGGGATTCTTGCGTCTGAAAGGTGCTAATCCGTTGGATAACAGCGCCGTTCACCCCGAGAGTTACGGTATCGTGGAGAAGATGGCGAAAGATCTGAGATGTTCTGTCTCGGATTTGATAGCCAAGAAAGAGTTACGCGATCAGATCGACTTAAGCAAATACGTGACCGCAGAAGTGGGACTACCAACGCTGACAGATATCATGAAGGAGTTGGCGCAGCCCGGACGAGACCCGCGTGGTGAGACCGAGGAGTTTCATTTTGACGAACATGTACACACGATAGACGACCTGCAGGCAGGCATGATTCTGCCGGGTATCGTAACGAACATCAGCGCGTTTGGCGCATTCGTGGATTTAGGCGTACACAAAGATGGACTGATTCACATCTCTGAGATGGCAGACCGACGTATAAGCAACCCGCAGGAGGTCGTCAAACTGCATCAACACCTCAAAGTACGCGTCGTAGATATTGACCGCGCACGAGGAAGAATACAATTAAGTTTGAAAGGTTTGAAATAGTTTGAAATAGTTTGAAATTGTTAACAACATCAAACAAAGCACAAAGTGCTCAAACAACATCAAACAAATAATATTATTATGGCAGACGATAAGAAGATTATTTTTTCGATGGTGGGGCTGAATAAGAGTTTCGGTCCGCAAAAACAGGTATTGAAGAACATCTACCTGAGTTTCTTTTATGGCGCAAAGATCGGTATCATCGGTCTGAACGGTGCCGGTAAATCGACCTTGCTCAAGATCATCGCCGGTATTGAGAAAGAGTACCAAGGTGAGGTTGTTTGGTCTCCCGGCTATTCGGTCGGCTATCTGGAGCAAGACCCGAAGCTCGATCCGAACAAGACCGTGCGCGAGGTCGTTCAGGAAGGTGTGCAGCCGATCATGGATATGCTCAAGGAGTACGACGAGATCAACATGGCGTTTGGTGAACCCGATGCCGATTTTGATAAGCTCTTGGCTCGTCAGGCAGAGCTGCAGGACAAACTGGATGCTGCTGACGCATGGAACATCGACCAGAAACTTGACCGCGCGATGGACGCGCTTCGCTGTCCGCCCGATGAGGCGAGTGTCACTACCCTCTCCGGAGGTGAACGTCGTCGTGTAGCCCTCTGTCGTCTGTTGCTCCAACAGCCGGATGTGCTGCTCTTGGACGAGCCGACGAACCACTTGGATGCCGAGTCCATCGATTGGTTAGAGCAACACTTGCAGCAGTATGCCGGAACGGTCATCTGTATCACCCACGACCGTTATTTCTTGGATAATGTGGCAGGTTGGATTCTTGAACTGGATCGCGGAGAAGGTATTCCATGGAAAGGCAACTACTCGTCTTGGCTCGAGCAGAAGACGAACCGTATGGCGCAGGAGGAGAAACAGGCTTCCAAACGTCGCAAGACCTTGGAGCGTGAGTTAGAATGGATCCGTATGGCGCCTAAAGCACGTCACGCGAAGCAGAAAGCCCGTTTGGACGCATACGACCGAATGCTCAACGAGGAGCAGAAAGAGCGTGAGGAACGTTTGGAGATCTTCATTCCCAACGGTCCGCGTCTGGGTAATAAAGTCATCAACGCCGAAGGCGTAGCGAAGTCGTTTGGCGACAAGTTGCTCTTCGAAGACCTCAACTTCATGTTGCCGCCGAACGGTATCGTGGGTGTCATCGGTCCGAACGGAGCCGGTAAGACGACACTCTTCCGCATGATCATCGGTTCCGAGAAAGCCGACAAAGGAACGTTCTCGGTCGGTGAGACCGTGAAGATCGGTTATGTCGATCAGCAGCACACGGATATAGACCCCAATAAATCCGTTTTTGAGACCATCAGCGGCGGCACGGAGTTCATCCGTGTGGGCGGCAAGGAGATCAACGCTCGTGCGTACCTGAGCCGTTTCAACTTCACCGGCGCTGACCAAGAGAAGAAATGCGGCGTCCTCTCCGGTGGTGAACGCAACAGGCTCCATCTGGCGCTGACACTCAAATCAGAAGCGAACGTGCTTCTGCTCGATGAGCCGACCAACGATATCGATGTCAACACCTTGCGTGCCTTGGAGGAAGGATTAGAGAACTTCGCCGGTTGTGCAGTGGTCATCTCCCACGACCGTTGGTTCCTCGATCGTATATGCACACATATACTCGCATACGAAGGAGACGGTAAAGTGTTCTGGTTCGAGGGCAGTTATTCCGAGTACGAGCAGAACAAGAAGATGCGTCTGGGCGAAGAAGCGTGCGAACCCAAACGTGTTCGTTACCGCGGCTTAACGGATTAACATTTTTAACCATTTAACGTGCGAAGCACATTTTAACAATTTAACATTATGTATAAGGCGCAGGACAAGATGTGTGACCTAATGGCACACGAAGAGGAAGCGATACAGATTATCAGTCGTTTCGGGTTGAATATGGGTGTTGGAGATCAGACGATAGAGTCTGTATGTGAGAAGCATGGTGTCCATACGCCCACGTTCTTAGCGGTGGTGAACTACAAGGTCTTTCGGCAACACCCGTCGATGGCAGACATCGATCTCAACACCCTTCACCGCTATCTGTTGCACGCACACACGTATTTCCTTGAGTTCCGGTTACCGCGTTTGCGCAAAGCCTTGGAAGAAGCAGTTATGCCTGCCGCCAAGGACAGCCAGATACCGATGCTGATCTTACAGTGCTACGACGAGTTCGTGCAGGAGATCAAGACGCATATTGAGCATGAGAATGCCGGTCAGTACGAGGAGCACGAGCATGACGATGAACGAATAACGGATAAACTGAGTGAGATCAAGAAACTGATTATCAAGTACTTTCCGGCGGACACTACGCAGACCTCCGACGACGAGAGCCAGCATCTGCATGTCAGTTATCCCCTGATCGGCGTGATGAGCGATCTTTGGCACACGGAGCAGGATTTTGCGGACCATTGTGCCATCGAGGATGAGATCCTTCGTCCGGCTGCGGCTAATAAACGGCATCGTCATACGGAGGAGCCGGAGACCGAGGAACTGAGCGAACGCGAACAAGACGTGCTCATCCAGTTGGTCAAAGGATTGAGTAACAAAGAGATAGCAGACGTACTCTGCATCTCCACGCACACGGTGATCTCGCATCGCAAGAACATTGCCCGTAAGCTGAATATTCACTCCACAGCGGGTCTGACCATCTATGCTATCGTTCATAAATTGGTTGATATCAAAACCTTGAAATAGATTGTTACGACGAGTGAGTACATATATCCGCCAGCGGGAGTTGCTGAATAAGAATCAGCCCGTACTGGTGGCATTGAGCGGCGGAGCGGACAGCGTAGCGCTGCTGGACGTGCTCGTTCGGGCAGGCTATCAATGCATAGCCGCGCATTGCAATTTTCAGCTCAGAGGCGAGGAAAGCAACCGAGACGAACGGTTCGTACGGGACTTATGCAGCCGTCTGAACGTACCGCTGGAGGTCAAGATCTTTGACACACGCGCTCATGCGCACGCGAACCATATTAGTATAGAGATGGCAGCACGCGATCTGAGGTACGCTTGGTTTGATGAGATAGCCCGTACACATGGCTGTCAAGCGGTAGCGGTAGCGCACCATCAGAACGATCAGGCGGAGACCGTTCTCCTCCATCTCAAGCGA
>ONMU01000067.1 GCA_900319035.1 uncultured Bacteroidales bacterium | reverse complement strand
GTTCACTACGTCTTGGTATCTGTTCTGCACGGCACCGCGGGTCTTGGAGTCGTATTTCTGTTCCTCTTCCGGCAGGTCATTGTGGTTCTGCGCCGTAGAAGCGGAGAACTCCTTGCGGTAGTCTTTACGCTGCGGTTGTGCATCGGCGATGAGCACATCCGTATTCGGTTGCGCGGTTTGTTGGGCTTGTATCTCATCCTTGCGCTGCTCTAAGTCGTGTGCCTGCTGACGGTAGCGGTAAGCGGACTTGCTGTCTCCTTGTTTGGCTTTCGCTTCCGACGCCAGATAGTAAGCCGGCAGGAAATAGGGGTAACGCGCAATGAGCGAGTCCAAGTCGGAGGTCACTTTGCTCCATTGCTTGAGTTGCATCTCCACAAGGGCACGTTGGTAACGCATCTCCGTCCGTTCGGGCTCCAAGGAGAGGGCGGTGTTGAAATCGGTGAGGGCGTTGTTGTAGTCGCCTACCTCCTGCCGCATCACACCGCGGTTGTAGTAACAGTCTGCGTCACGAGGTGCTATCTTCACCGCCTGATCGTAGTCCGAGAGCGCGCCTCGGTAGTTATGACGGCGGTAATGAATGATGCCTCGGTTGATATAATCGCCTGCCCATTTGGAGCCAAGATTGATAGCTTGCGTCAGTTGCACGTAGGCGTCATCTTCGCGGTTGAGCATGAGGTTCGTCACGCCGAGTGCCGACCATAGAGCAGGATTCGTCTTGTCGAACGTGGTAGCGGTCTCGAATGCCTCCAATGCCGCTAAGGTATCTTTCTTGAGAATACATACATGGCCTTTCTCTGCCCAAACGGATGCCGATTTAGGTTCGCGGCGTAACATCTGCTCGATGTCCTCTAAGGCGTCGTCATAATGTTTCATCTGTGCTCGGGTGTCGGCACGAAGCAACATATACGTGCGGTTCTCCGGCGAGAAACGAAGGGCTTGCGTGTAGTCCGCTTCGGCTTTCTCCAACTCATTGAGTTGGCGGTAGATGTACCCTCGGGCGTAGTAGCAACCCGGGGAGAAAGGATTGTGCTCGATGGCGGAGTTACAATCCCGCAACGCCCCCTGATAGTCCTCCAACTGGATCTTTGCTATCGCACGGTAGAAATAGGGTTCGCTCAAGTAAGGCTTGAGCCGGATGACCTGATTGAAATACTGTATCGAGAGCACATAGTCCTCAAAATACAGCGCATTCCGCCCGATAGCTGTGATGCGGTCGGTATTGAGCTGCGCAAATGTACAAAGGGACAATGTACAAAGTACAAGGGATAATATGTATCTAAAACCTTTCAATCGTTAATAAATTGTACATCGTAAATCGTACATCGTACATCTATTTACATCCTTCATTGGGGTCAAACCAAGCCGGTACATCAAACTGTTCGTTCGGACTGTAGCCGAGTGTCTCATCTGCGAGTACCTTCTGCATATAGAGCGCACAGATGGGCAGCGCCATCGAGGCACCCTGTCCTTCTGCCATCGTATCAAAATGTATGCCACGATCTTCTCCGCCGACCCAAGTACCGCTGACGAGCGAAGGCGTGAAGCACATGAACCATCCGTCCGAGTTGTTATTGGTCGTACCGGTCTTGCCTGCCATCGGTGCCGTGATACCATATTTGAAACGCACGCGCACGCCCGTTCCGTGATCCAGCACTTGACGCAGCATATAGATCATCTTATAGGCGGTTGTCTCGCTGATGACCTCGTGGGTCTTGGGGCTGAAAGTGCCGATGACGTTTCCGTTCGCGTCTTCGATGCGGGTGACGTAGAGCGGTTCGGTACGAATACCCTTGTTGGCAAAGGTGGTGTAAGCGTCCACCATCTCCTCTACGCTCACCTCACACGGTCCAAGACAGAGCGAGATGACAGGATCGAGTTGTCCCTGAATACCGAAGGATTGCATGATCTTCACTAACTGTTCGGGCGTGAAGAGGGACATGAGGTACGCAGAGATCCAGTTGGACGAGTACTGCAAACCCCACGTGAGGGTAACGGTGTCGCCTCTGTACTTATCGTGCGTGTCACGCGGAGTCCATTCTATGCCGTTAGCGTCCAAGAGGGTAATAGGCTCATTGACAGTCTTGTCGCACGGCCACATGCCTTCGTCCATCGCAAGGGTGTAGAGGTAAGGCTTCACCGTCGAACCTACCTGACGACGACCTTTGGTGGTCATGTCGTATTGGAAATGGGTAAAATTAGGTCCTCCTACATACGCTTTGACATGTCCGGTATGCGGATCCATGGACATGAATCCGCAGCGCAGGAAACTCTTCTGCCATTTGATGGAGTCCATCGGTGAGAGAACGGTGTCTATCAGTCCGCGGTCATAGGTGAAGACCTGCATCTCACGCGGTGTCTCGAATGCCCGACGGATAGAGTCATTGCTGATACCTTCCCGTTTCATGTTGCGGTAACGGTCGGTCTGTTTCATGGAGCGGTTCATGATACCGTTGATCTCCTCTTGGGTCAGCGAACGGGAGAAAGGCGCGTTCTTTTTCTTTTTGAGTTCCTTGAAGAAACTCTTCTGCTGTGCCTGCATGTGCTCGCTCACCGCTTCCTCGGCATATCGTTGCATACGGGAGTCGATGGTGGTGTATATCTTCAGACCATCCTGATAGATGTCGTACTTGGAGCCATCGGGTTTCTTGTTCTTCTCGCAGAATCCGTAAAGCGGATTGTTGTTCCATTGGTACGCATCTATCTTGTACTGCTGTTTGTTCCACTCCGGATAATCGCTCTCTTTGGGCTCTTTGGCGGTGAGCACACCACGCAGGTACTCACGGAAATAGGGTGCGCTTCCTTGTTTATGATCCACCGAGCGGTAGTGCAGCTCAAGCGGCAGGGCAGAGAGGGAGTCTCTTGCTGCTTCGTCTATGTAGCCGTATTTCTCCATCTGGCTCAAGACCGTGTTACGGCGACCGGTAGCGCGTACAGGATGACGAACGGGGTTATAGAGCGAGGGGTTCTTACACATACCGACCAACATCGCCGCTTCCTCTATCTTGAGGTTGGCAGGCGTGGTGGAGAAATAGACCTGCGAAGCCGATTGAATACCCACGGCGTTGTACAGAAAATCAAACTGGTTGAGGTACATCAGCAGGATCTCGTCCTTGGAATAGAGCCGTTCGAGCTTGGTAGCGATGACCCATTCTATCGGTTTCTGCATTGCGCGCTCGAAGATGTTATTCGCTCGCGGCGACCACAGCTGCTTCGCCAACTGCTGGGTGAGGGTAGAACCACCACCGGCACGTCCGAGTTTGAGCACAGCGCGGAACATCGACTTGAAATCCACACCCGTATGACGATAGAAACGCGCGTCCTCGGTAGCTATCAACGCATGGATGATATTGGGCGAGAGATCCGTGTATTGCACACCTATTCGGTTCTCGTACCGGTAATAGCGTCCCAAGGACTGCATGTCGGCAGAGATGATCTCCGAGGCATAGGTGTTCTTCGGGTTCTGCAACTCCTCCAAGGGCGGCAGGTAACCCAACACACCCTTGGTAATGAGCCAAAGGATCAACCAAACCAGCAGAATGCCTCCTACAAAGAGACTCCAAAACCAAATCAAAAACGGTTTGTACCAATTTTTCGTTTTCATATCATCAAATCTTCTATTATTCTGTTTAACACATGCAGCCCTTTCTGTGTGGCTACTAACCGACCGTCCTCGGTCAGCCGTAAGAGCTGGTATTCGTCTGTCATTCTCGTGACCACTTCGTGACCAATACGTACGTCTACGTCGGATGCGAGGATGCCTTTGTTCGTTCTGAGCCCCAACATGATCCGCTCGTTGTAGAAGTCGGTCTCGGAGAGATACTCTCTCGTGCGTATCAAGGTGCGGTTCTCAATCCCGTTGATGTACGAATTCAGCTTTTTGGGGTTCCAACTGCGCATGTTGCCTTTATAACTGTGTGCTCCTGCGCCTACGCCTATGTACGGCGTGCCGTCCCAATAACTGCTGTTGTGCTTGGCTTCGAACCCGGGTAGCGCAAAATTGCTGACCTCGTAATGAACGAATCCCGCTTCTTTAAACCGCTTGCATATCAGGTCGTACATCTCGTTTTCTTTGTCTTCGTCAATCGGCTCTATCTCTCCTTTGTCCCGCATCTGCGTGAGCGCGGTTCCTTCTTCGTAAATGAGACCGTACGTAGATATATGCTGCACGCCTAATTTCAAGGCAAGCGAGAGGTCTGCATCCAGATGAGGCAAGGTCTGAGACGGCAGGGCGTACATGAGGTCAATGGATATATTGTCAAACCCGACTTTCTGTGCTGTCCGAACGGCATCGATCGCTTGTGTTGCCGTGTGTCGGCGTCCGATGGCTTTCAGCAGGTGATCCTTGAAACTCTGTACGCCTATGGAGAGCCGGTTGACACCGCATTGCTTGATCTCACGCAGGTATTGCTCATTCACGTCTCCCGGGTTGACCTCCATCGTGATCTCTTCCACGCCTTCCGTTCCGGCAGTACGCAGGATGCGGAAGATATCAATGGAGTCCAGCATACTCGGTGTGCCGCCACCAAGGTAAATCGTCCGAATTGGTTCTCCGGTTTCGTCCTTGCGTGCCGTGATCTCCTTGAGCAAGGCATCTACGTATTCCGTTCTACGATCCAGTTGGACGGTAGAGAAAAAATCGCAATAGAGACATCTGCTCTTGCAAAACGGTATATGTATGTATATGCCTGCCATCAGTTTTTCTTCCAAAACTCAGTGCCGACGAGTTCGTCAGGGAGGTATTGTTGCTCCACCCAGTGATTCGGGAAATCATGCGGATAGAGATAGCCGTCGTGATAACCTAAGTCTTTCATTAAACTTGTCGGAGCGTTGCGAAGATGCAAAGGAACCGGCAAATTGCCCGTTTCGCGCACTTTCGCGAGCGCTTCGTCAATAGCGAGGTACGCGGAGTTGTCTTTCTTACAGGTTGCCAAATAGATGGTCGTTTCCGCTAAGGGAATACGTCCTTCGGGCCAGCCGATCTTGTTCACCACATCGAAACAGGTGTTGGCGAGCAGCATCGCATTGGGGTTCGCCAGACCGATATCTTCGCTTGCCAAGATCACTAACCGCCGTGCGATGAACTTAGGATCTTCACCGCCTTCTATCATGCGCGCTAACCAATAGATAGCCGCCTGCGGGTCACTGCCGCGCACCGATTTGATGAAGGCGGAGATGATGTCGTAGTGCATCTCGCCATCTTTGTCGTACGCTACGGGGTTCTGCTGCAGTTGTTTGGTAACGGTCTCGTTGTCAATGATCTTCACGCCGCTGTTGGCTACCAGCTCGATGATGTTCAGCAGCTTGCGTGCATCACCGCCGCTGAAACGAAGCAACGCCTCGTTCTCCTTGACCTGTATGCCCAATGAACGGATATATTCATCTTTCGTCAGCACGCGGTTGAGCAGCTCCATCAGATCATCTTTGTCTAAGGACTTGAGCACATACACTTGGCATCGGCTCAGTAGGGGAGTGATCACTTCGAACGAAGGGTTTTCGGTCGTTGCGCCCACTAAGGTGATCGTTCCTTCCTCTACGGCACCGAGCAGACTGTCCTGCTGGCTCTTGCTGAAACGGTGGATCTCGTCAATGAACAGAATAGGGCTTCGTCCGTCCGCAGGCGCGAACAGACCGCTGTTCATGGCAGAGGAGCGTTTGGCTTTGTCGATGACGTCACGCACCTCTTTGACGCCGCTGGTAACGGCGCTCAGCGTGTAGAACGGACGTTGCAACTGATGCGCGATGATACGCGCAAGCGTCGTCTTGCCTACACCCGGAGGACCCCACAGAATGAACGAGGCGATGTTACCGCTCTCGATCATCTGCCGAAGGATAGCTCCTTGTCCCACCAGATGTTTCTGTCCTATGTATTCGTCCAGCGTCTTCGGACGCATTCGTTCTGCTAAAGGCAACATAAAATTATTTACGATTTACAGATTTACGATTTACGATTTATTTACGATTTATTTTTATTTACGATTTACGCGGCGGACAATCGTCAATTATTTTCAATCGTCCATCAATCGTACCTCGTCAATCGTCCAATCGTCAATTTCTATTCAACAATTCCTTCGCCGTCTTCATTGCAGCCTCCGAGACATTATTGCCGCTGAGCATCGAGGCAATCTCGGTGATCCGTTCGTCCTCCGTGAGACGGCTGATATGCGTCTCGGTGCGTTTGTCGGTGTCGGCTTTATAGACCTTATAGTGGTGTTCGCCCTGTGCGGCTATCTGCGGCAGATGGGTGATAGCGATGATCTGACGATGTGCCGACATCTCACGCATGATCGATGCCATCTGGGTCGCTATGTCGCCGCTCACACCGGTGTCTATCTCATCGAAGATGATCGTCGGCAGTCCTTTCGAGCTGGCAATAAGCGCTTTAAGGCAGAGCATCAACCGGCTTATCTCACCGCCGGACGCCACTTCGCTTACGGCACGCAGACTCTGGTTGAGGTTTGCCGCAAAGAGCATCTGCACCTCGTCGCAACCGTTCGGCGTGAAGTCCTCCGTTGGGCTTATCGGCATCTCTACTTTCGCGTGTGCTACGCCGAGTCTCTTGAGGTTGGTGATCAAGCGCTCGCATATCTGCGGCAGAACGGCTTGGCGACTCTTGGTAAGCACCGCTGAGGCTTTCGTGAGCGCTGCACGCTCGGTGTCAACGGCTTTCTGTGCCTGCGCGATGTCGAACTCAAAACTGTCCATTCGGTTCACTTGTTCCGCTAACTCGTCCCGCATGGCTATCAGCTCATCGAGGCTCTCTGCGTTGAACTTATGCAGCAGTTCTTCCAAACTCGCGATCCGCTCTTCGACCCATTGCAGCCGCTGCGGATCCATCTCTATATGACTCAACTTGCGCTCGGCTTCCTCGGCTATGTCCTGCAACTCGATACGCGTGCTCTCTATTCGTTCCTGCAACTCGGTTGCCGCATCGTCCAGATGGCACATCCGCAACGCCTCGATAGCGCTGCCTTGCTCACCTTGGATCGCTTCAATAGCCGTTTGCAAAGCTGCTTGGATCTCCTCCGCATGACTGAGCTGGTATTGCTCGTTCTCCAACTCCTCCAATTCGCCCGTTTGCAGGTTCGCCTCGTTCAATAGCTGGTAGCGATATTGGATATAATCGGCGTCTTGACGGCTCTTCTTAGCGAGTGCTTGCAGATGATGCAGCTGCTCCACGGCGGCTGTATATCGCTCATACTGAGCGGAGTAGGCAGATCGTTGCGCCTCATTGCAGGCAATTACGTCCACTACATCCAGCTGAAAATCCGCATTCTCTATCAGCAGGTTCGCATGCTGGCTGTGTATATCAATGAGCTTGTTCGCCAAGCCCTTCAACTCCTGCAAGGTCACCAGACTGTCATCCACAAACGACCGGCTCTTCCCGTTCGCATACAACTCCCGCCGGATGATCATCTCCTTTGTCCATTGTCCATTGTCCCTTTGTACATCAAATGTGGCTTCAATGATACATTTGTCCTCTCCGTCGGTAATAGCTTTGCTATCCGCCCGAGCTCCCAGCACCAAAGCGAGAGCACCGAGGATAATACTTTTTCCGGCACCGGTCTCACCTGTCAGCACCGAAAAACCCTCCTCGAAATCGATATCGAGGCGGCTTATCAGCGCATAGTTTTGTATATGTAGATGTCTTAACATTTTACCTATTATTTATTGTCGGATTGTATATTTATACAATACAAACCAAATTTGGGTACAAAGGTACAACAAAAATTGCACATATGCAAATAAAAAGCGAAAAATCGCTCAATTTGGGCGATTTTTCTTCCTTCGTACATCGTACATCGTT
>ONMU01000070.1 GCA_900319035.1 uncultured Bacteroidales bacterium | reverse complement strand
CTGACTTCGCCACATTTGTTTTGCGGTATATCTACACCGACAATTCTTATAGCCATAATTAAATACTAAGGATAATTTTGTTAAAAAATAATTGATTTTAAGAAGTGGTTGATTCTAATTAAAGATTACGCTTATCCTTGACGCATCTTCATTTTAGGATCCTTCTTGTTGATTACATACAAGTGGCCTTTGCGACGTACAATTTTGCAGTCTGCATTGCGCTTCTTGATTGATGCTCTTACTTTCATTGTAAAAACAGGTTTTTCTTTTGGAGTCAGGAGTCAGGAGTCAGGAGTCGAGACTAAATTGTCCTTATTCCTTATTCCTTATTCCTTCATCCCGATTAATAATTACTTGTAGCGGAACGAGATACGTCCTTTGGTCAGGTCGTAGGGGCTCATTTCTACTTTGACACGGTCACCGGCAAGGATCTTGATGTAGTGCATACGCATCTTACCGGAGATGTGAGCGATGATGAGCGGTCCGTTCTCGAGTTGCACGCGGAACATAGCGTTGGATAATGCCTCAACTACCGTTCCGTCCACTTCGATGCTGTCTTGTTTTGCCATACTTTTTGATATTTAGATGATTTAGATAAATCTGTCTCCCAGGACTTCCTGGATGTAGTCAAAAGTGGATAAGATCTCCGCCTTGCCGTTTCGAACGCATATACTGTGTTCGTAGTGGGCTGCGGGTTTGCGATCGATGGTGCGTGCTGTCCAGCCGTCGTCCTCTACGAGGACATTGCGTCTTCCGAGTGTGATCATCGGCTCGATAGCCATGGTCATACCGGATTTGAGGACGATACCGTTACCACGCCGACCGTAGTTGCATACCTCCGGATCCTCGTGCATATCACGTCCGATACCGTGTCCCACGAACTCGCGTACTACGCCGTAACCGGCTTTTTCGCAATGGTTCTGGATAGCGAAGGAGATATCTCCTAAGCGTTTGCCCGTCACCGCCTGTTCGATGCCCAGATAGAGCGCCTCCTTGGTGGTCTTGAGCAGTTTCATCACTTCGGGGCTCACCTCTCCTACCGGGAAGGTATAAGCGGAATCCGAGTGCCAGCCGTTGAGTTCGATCGAGGAGTCGATGGAGATGATGTCGCCTTCTTTTAAGATCACCTTGTCGGAGGGAATACCGTGTACCACCACTTCGTTGACCGAAGTACAGAGGGTAGCGGGATAATCCTCGTAACCAAGGCAGGCAGGACGTCCGCCATTATCCATGATGAACTCGTACGCTATCTTATCCAGTTGGGCGGTAGTAACACCCGGCTTGATAGCCTTTGCCACTTCGGCATAGGTCTTACCAAGCAGGATGTTGCTTGCCCGCATGAGTTCTACTTCTTCGTCTGTCTTGAGAAAAATCATCTAAAGTACAATTTACAATGTACAATGTACAAAGGTGTGACGAATTAGTAGGCCATAGCACCGGAGCGACCTTTGATGCGCATGCCGGACTCGAAGAATCCGTCGTAGTGACGCATGAGCAGGTGACTCTCGATCTGCTGCAAAGTATCCAATATAACACCTACCATGATGAGCAACGAGGTACCGCCGAAGACAGGATCGAACCCGGCAGGGTGATGCGGCTCATGATAGTGTCAATATACTCAGCCGTCTTCTTACCCGGTTTCACACCCGGAATGAATCCGTTGTTCAGTTTCAGGTTCTCTGCCATCTGAACCGGATTGATGATGATCGCGGTGTAGAAATAGGTGAAGGCGATGATCAGCAGTGCGAATACGAAGTTGTACCAGAAGCCGTTGTTATCCATGAACGCCTGAACGAAGGCATTGCTCTCCGAAGCACGGAAGCCTACGATAGCGATAGGGATGAACATGATAGCCTGAGCAAAGATGATCGGCATTACGTTAGCAGCATTGACCTTGAGAGGGATGTACTGACGAACGCCACCGTATTGCTTGTTACCCTGGATACGTTTTGCGTATTGCACCGGAATACGACGTGTACCTTGAACCAGCATGATTGCGAAAGCAAACACGAGGAGCAGGATCACGATCTCAGCGAGGAACACGATCAGACCACCTCCGGCGTCGTTGAGACGGCTGGAGAACTCCTGAACGAGAGCACCCGGGAGACGCGCAATGATACCGATCAAGATGATGAAGGAAATACCGTTTCCTACACCACGGTCGGTAATACGCTCACCAAGCCACATCACGAACATAGAGCCTGCACAAAGCAGGATGGTCGATGAGATAGTGAACCAGTTGAATCCGATAGCCAAAGGCTGACCTGCTTGGCCCATCTGTACTGCCAAGTTCACGAGGTAGCTCGGTCCCTGGAAGAGCAGAATAGCCACGGTCAGATAGCGTGTGATCTGGTTCATCTTCTGACGTCCGGACTCACCCTCCTTCTGCATCTTCTGGAAATACGGCACTGCGATAGAGAGCAGCTGTATCACGATGGATGCAGAGATGTAAGGCATGATACCCAGGGCGAAGATAGACGCATTGGAGAAGGCTCCACCGGAGAACATATCCAAGAGCGCCATCAGACCACCTGCTGTCTGATTATGCAGAGCAGACAAGGCTGTAGGGTCAATACCCGGCAGAACGACGAACGATCCGAAACGATAGATGAGCACGAACAGCGCCGTGGTCAGCAGACGGTTTCGGAGATCCTCGATCTTCCAGATATTTTTAAATGTTTCAATTAACTTCATAATGGTTAATGTTTTACGATTTATCGATATTTCGATTTTCCGATATTCCGATATTTCGATATATCGACTTATCGACTACTTAACAATTAGATTTTTTCGATGGTGCCGCCGGCAGCTACGATAGCCTCTTCAGCTTTCTTGGAGAAAGCGTTAGCCTGAACGGTCAGTTTAGCTTTCAGTTCGCCGTTACCCAAGATCTTAACGAGTTGGGTTTTGGAGATGAAACCAGCCTCGTGGAGCTCGATCAAGCCGATCTTCTCCAGTTTCTTAGCCTCAGCGAGTTGCTGAAGGGTCGAGAGGTTGATAGCTTTGTACTCCACACGGTTGATGTTCTTGAAGCCGAACTTAGGCAGACGACGCTGCATAGGCATCTGACCACCCTCGAAACCGATTTTCTTGCTGTAACCGGAGCGCGACTTAGCACCCTTGTGACCACGGGTAGAAGTTCCACCGAGGCCCGAACCTGCACCACGGCCGACACGCTTTGCGGTCTTTACCGATCCTGCTGCAGGGGTAAGATTATTCAATTCCATGATGTAATTACAAATTTTAGGGATTAGTCAATAACTTTAACAAGGTGCTTTACCTTCTCTACCATACCCAGGATAGCCGGGGTAGCTTCGTGCTCAACGGTAGCGTTCATTTTGCGCAGACCGAGAGCAATCATGGTCTCCTTCTGCACCTTCGGACATTTGATAGTACTGCGTACTTGTTGAATTTTAATCTTTGCCATAGTTGTAGAAGAATTTATTAACCATTAAACACTGTAGAAAGGCTTACGCCACGGTTAGCGGCTACGGTACGAGCGTCACGCAGTTCTGCGAGCGCTTGGATAGTAGCTTTCACGAGGTTGTGGGGGTTGGACGAACCTTTGGACTTAGCCAACACGTCGTGTACACCGGCACTCTCCAGTACGGCACGCATAGCACCACCGGCTTTTACTCCGGTACCGTGCGTAGCAGGCTGGATGTAAACGCGGGAACCACCGAACTTAGCATACTGCTCGTGAGGGATAGTGCCCTTGAGAACAGGTACCTGAATGAGGTTCTTCTTAGCAGCCTCGGTAGCTTTCTGCATAGCAGCAGCCACCTCACCTGCTTTACCCAAACCGTAACCTACAATTCCATCTTCATTTCCAACAACTACGATAGCTGCGAAAGTGAAGGTACGTCCACCTTTGGTAACTTTCGTTACGCGGTTGACAGCGACCAGACGCTCCTTGAGCTCGAGGTCTTGTGTTGTTTTAACTCTTTGCATAATATCGTCAGTTATTAGAATTTGAGACCAGCCTCGCGAGCAGCGTCAGCGAGAGCTTTAACGCGACCGTGATAGAGGTATCCGTTACGGTCAAATACTACTTCGTTGACTCCGGCCTTCTGAGCAGCTGCAGCGATGAGTTTACCTACCTCAGCAGCTTTCTCGGTCTTTGTCAATTTGTCCTTGATAGCGAGCGAAGATGCGCTTGCGAGGGTTTTGCCTGCGAGGTCATCGATCACCTGAGCGTAAATCTGGCTGTTAGAACGGAACACGGTCAGACGCGGACGCTCTGCAGTTCCCGACACCTTGGTGCGGATAGATGCCTTAATCTTAAGGCGACGTGCAATTTTCTTAATCATAATCTTGTTTCCTTTCTAATTATTTACCAGCCGACTTACCAGCTTTACGACGAACGATTTCACCTTGGAACTTAACACCCTTGCCTTTGTACGGCTCCGGTTTGCGGAACGAGCGGATCTTAGCGCAAATCTGGCCAAGAAGCTGCTTGTCAGCGGACTCCAACATTACCAACGGGTTCTGGTTACGCTCCGACTTGGTCTCTACTTTCACCTCTTTCGGCAAGCCGAGATAGATGGGGTGCGTATAACCGAGGGAGAAGTTCAGCACGTTCGGCTGAGCCAACTCAACACGATAACCAACACCGACGAGCTCAAGCGTCTTCTTGTAACCCTCGCTGCAACCTACAACCATGTTGTGGATCAAAGCGCGGTACAGACCGTGTTTAGCGCGGCACTCTTTCTCGTCGTTCGGACGAGTAACGTGGCATACGCCGTCTTCTACGTTTACAGAAATCAGGGGATCAACTGCCTGGCAGAGCTCACCTTTCGGACCTTTTACGGTCACTACATTCTCCGGGCTAACGGTAATCGTTACGCCGGAAGGAATTGCGATAGGAAGTTTTCCAATTCTTGACATAGCTGTTCCTCCTTATTAATAAACATAGCACAATACTTCACCACCGAGCTGCTGGCCAAGAGCCTCTTTGTTGGTCATCACGCCTTTCGAGGTCGAAAGGATAGCGATACCGAGACCGTTCAATACGCGCGGCATATCACGGTAACCAACGTACTTACGCAAACCCGGAGTGGATACACGTTTCAAACACTTGATCGCGTTAACTTTGTTAACCGGATCATACTTGAGGGCAATCTTGATAGTGCCCTGAGGACCATCCTCAACGAACTTGTAGGAAAGGATGTAACCTTTCTCAAACAAGATGCGAGTGATCTCTTTCTTCAGATTCGAAGCCGGAACTTCAACCACACGGTGGCCGGCTTTGATAGCATTCCTCAATCGAGTGAGGTAATCTGCAATAGGATCTGTCATTGTTTTGTTGTTGTTAAATTAATCCCGCCTGTCGGGACAATATTTAATAATTAATTATTTTGTTTGATGGTTTGAGAGTTTGAGAGTTTGAGAGTTTGTGAATTGTTGTTCATGATTTCAAACCTTCAAACCTCCAAACCTTCAAACTTTTCTTTTACCAGCTCGCTTTCTTTACTCCCGGGATGAGGCCTTTGGAAGCCATCTCGCGGAACTGAATACGGCTGAGACCGAATGCGCGCATGTATCCTTTCGGACGACCGGTCACTTTGCAACGGTTGTGCAGACGTACCGGACTTGCGTTTTTCGGGAGGGCTTGGAGCCCTACATAGTCACCATCCTTGAGGAGTTGCGCACGTTTAGCTGCGTATTTAGCAACCAATTTAGCGCGTTTTACCTCGCGGGCTTTCATTGATTCTTTTGCCATAGTCTGAATTACTTTTTAAACGGTAAACCAAACTCACGAAGGAGCGCGAAGCCCTCCTCATCGGTTTTAGCGGTGGTAACGAACGTGATGTTCATACCCAGCAGTTTGGTGATGTTATCAATGTTAATTTCAGGGAAGATGATCTGCTCGGTGATACCCAAGGTGTAGTTACCACGGCCGTCCATCTTGTTGTTGATACCTTTGAAGTCGCGGATACGAGGCAGAGCAACGCGAACGAGACGCTCGAGGAACTCATACATCTGTTGACCGCGGAGGGTAACACATACACCGATCGGCATTTGTTTACGAACCTTGAAGTTAGCGATATCTTTCTTCGAAACGGTAGCTACGGCTTTCTGACCAGCGATAGCAGTCATCTCTTGGAGCGCTACCTCGATGATCTTCTTGTCAGCTACAGCCTCGCCCAGACCCTGGTTGAGGACGATCTTCTGGAGTTTCGGGCACTGCATTACGGTAGTGTAGTTGAACTCCTTCATCAGGATAGGCACGATGCGCTCCTGATAATCTTGTTTAAGACTTGCAGTATTCATAATCAGATCTCCTTACCAGTTTTTTTAGATACACGAACGAGCTTGCCATCCTTCTCTACGCGGCCAACGCGAACCGGTTTGCCGTTCTCAACGACGTTGAGGTTAGAGATGTGGATAGGAGCTTCCTGTTTAACGATTCCGCCTTGCGGATTCTTTGCGTTGGGCTTGGTACTCTTGGATACCATGTTAACGCCTTCTACGATAGCGCGTTGCTTGTCAACGATCACTTCCAGCACACGGCCGGTCTGACCCTTCGAAGCACCTGCGTTTACATAAACGGTGTCACCCTTTTTGATATGAAGTTTTGCCATTTTTGTAATTTTTTAGATGATTAGAGCACTTCAGGTGCCAGAGAAATAATTTTCATATTTGTTTGACGCAACTCACGAGCCACCGGGCCGAAGATACGGCTACCGCGGAGTTCACCGGCGTTGTTGACGAGAACGCATGCATTATCATCAAAACGGATGTAACTTCCGTCAGCGCGACGTACCTCTTTCTTCGTGCGCACTACGATAGCACGGCTAACCGTACCATCTTTCATGTCAGACGAAGGGATAACGCCCTTAACGGCTACTACGATAGTATCGCCGAGGGATGCGTAACGTTTCTTGGTACCACCAAGAACGCGGATCACGAGTGCTTGCTTAGCACCGGAGTTGTCACATACTGTGAGACGAGATTCTTGCTGTACCATAATTACTTAGCCCTTTCGATAATTTGAGTTAAACGCCAACGCACGGTCTTGCTCAAAGGACGGGTTTCCATGATGCGTACGGTATCGCCGATACCTGCCTCATTCTTCTCGTCATGAACATGGAACTTGCGAGTTTTATTGACAAACTTGCCATAGATGGGGTGTTTCTCTTTCCAACGGACAGCGACCACGATGGTCTTCTCCATCTTATTGGAAACAACTACGCCAACGCGCTCTTTTCTAAGATTTCTTTCCATTGTCTTTGTCGTTTTTTACTTGTTAATTTCACGGGCACGAAGTTCCGTTGCAAGGCGAGCGATATTGCGACGCGCAGCCTTAATCTGCAACGGATTATCGAGCGGAGAAATACTGTGATTTAACTTCATACGAACCAGAGCTTCTTTCTCGGAAGCGAGACGCTCTTGGATCTCTTGAGTTGTTAATTCTTTAATTTCAGCTGTTTTCATAATCCTTAATTATGCATTTTGTGTTGCGTCGTAATCGCGTCTTACGACAAATTTAGTGGTGATCGGTAGCTTTTGAGCTGCGAGACGAAGCGCCTCTTTAGCTACATCGTAGCTTACGCCCTCTACCTCAAAGATAATACGACCGGGCTCCAATGGAACTACGAATCCTTCGGGAGCACCTTTACCCTTACCCATACGTACATCCAACGGTTTCTTGGTGATCGGTTTGTCCGGGAAAACGCGGATCCAAACTTGTCCTTGACGTTGCATATAACGGGTTACTGCGATACGGGCTGCCTCGATTTGACGACCGGTCAACCATACGGTACCCATACTCTTGATACCGAACGAACCGAATGCCAGTTCCTGACCGCGGTGAGCGAAACCTTTGATGCGGCCTTTTTGGCAACGGCGGAATTTAGTTTTCTTAGGTTGTAACATGATTCTAATCTACAAATCGGTTAAACATTATTGTTTCTTGTTGCGGCGGAAGTTACCTTTGCGCTCTCCGCGTCCACCCTCACGGCGATCCATGCCCGGGCGGCCACCTTCTTGCTTCTGCGAGAAGTTAGGAGCCAAGTCCTTCTTACCATACACTTCTCCACGGCAGATCCATACCTTTACACCGATCACACCTACTTTGGTGATAGCACCTACTGCAACGGGGTACGACCCTCTTTGTACATCTCCTTACGCGCCATCTCGGCACCGTTCAAACGGCCGGATACCTGAATCTTGATACCCTCAGCGCCCATACGCATGGTGGACTGAATAGCCATTTTAACAGCACGACGGTAAGCGATCTTACCTTCCAACTGGCGTGCGATCTTGTTAGCTACGATGGTAGCGTCCAATTCCGGACGTTTAACCTCGAAGATGTTGATCTGCACATCCTGATGGGTAATCTTCTGGAGTTCCTTCTTCAATTTGTCAACCTCTTCTCCACCTTTTCCGATGATAAAACCGGGGCGAGCGGTGCAGATAGTAACAGTCACAGAGGTACTCGCGAATCTTGCTATCCTCAAGCAGCGTATCTCCGTAATTCTTGCCTCCAAACCAGTTGGAGTCCCAACCGCGGACAATGCCCAGACGGTTTGCTATAGGATTAATTTTCTGTCCCATAATCTAAATTACTTTTCAGCGTTAGTATTTTTAGTATCTACAAATATTGTAACGTGGTTGGAACGTTTGCGGATACGATAAGCACGACCCTGAGGAGCGGGCAGCATACGCTTGATCGACATACCGCCGTCAACCATGATTTTCGTTACATAGAGAGTTTCGTCCTCTGCTTTCTTACCGGTTTTTACTTCCCAGTTAGCTACAGCAGATTTCAGGAGCTTCTCGAGCGCGCGGCTTGCCTCACGTGTGGAGAAATGCAGCGCACCGAGTGCACGATTCACTTCCATGCCGCGAACCATGTCTGCAACGAGACGCATCTTACGCGGGCTGGTAGGAATGTTGTTTGCTTTAGCAAAATACTGCTCTTTGCGAGCGGCTTTCATTGCTTCAGCGCTGTTATGTTTTCTTGCACCCATTTTAATCTGGAATTTTAAATGTTAATTGGATTTCAATGGATTACTTCTTGTTATTGCCCGAGTGACCGCGGAAGGTACGAGTCGGAGCGAACTCTCCGAGTTTGTGACCTACCATGTTCTCTGTTACATAAACAGGAATGAATTTGTTTCCATTGTGAACTGCGATTGTGTGACCTACAAAGTCAGGGGAGATCATAGATGCGCGGCTCCAAGTCTTGACAACTTCTTTCTTGCCGGACTCATTCATAGCCAACACCTTGTCTTCCAACTTAACGTTGATAAACGGTCCTTTTTTCAATGAACGACTCATAATGTTAATGTGACTTTAATAGGTTATTTTTTACGTCTTTCAATAATGTACTGGTTGCTCTGGTTCTTCGG
>ONMU01000056.1 GCA_900319035.1 uncultured Bacteroidales bacterium | reverse complement strand
CGCCCTCCGTTTCTTGAAGCTTGGCTTCGAACCACTCAATCGCATATTTGCTGGTCTCGGGCTGCGGGATGTCTGCTATCTCCAGACCCTTCATCATACGGAAGCAGTTCCAGATCTTATTGCAGAAGTTCCTTCCCTGCTCGCAGAGCGAATCATCATAGAGGATGTCGTTGCCTGCAGGGGCACTCAGCAGAATACCCATACGCACACCGTCGGCACCGAAACGCTCAATCAAATCCAGCGGATCTGGACTGTTACCAAGACTCTTGGACATCTTACGACCCAGTTTATCACGTACGATACCGGTGAAATAGACGTGTTTGAACGGCATCTTGCCCACGTACTCGTAACCTGCCATGATCATACGGGCTACCCAGAAGAAGATGATGTCCGGTCCCGTTACGAGGTCTGCGGTCGGGTAGTAATAGTTGATCTCTTTGTTGTCCGGGTTCTCGATACCGTCAAACAACGAGATCGGCCACAACCACGAGCTGAACCAAGTGTCCAATGCGCCTTCGTCCTGAACCCATTTCACCTTTGTACCTTGTACATTGTCCCCTTGTACATTCGGGTCACTTTCAGTGACGAGGATCTTATCGTCGGGATAGTTCTCCAAACCGGTCTCAGCGAGCAAGTCGGCGTCGTAGTAGGCCGGGATGCGGTGACCCCACCAGAGTTGACGGGAGATACACCAGTCTTTGATGTTCTCAAGCCAGTTGCGGTAGGTGTTCTTGTATTTGGTAGGATAGAAAACGATCTCGTCGTTCATCACCGGCGGCAGGGCGATGTCTGCAAAATGCTGCATCTTCACGAACCACTGGAGGCTCAAACGCGGCTCGATAGGCACGTTCGTACGCTCGGAGTAACCCACTTTATTGTCGTAGTCCTCGATCTTCTCCACGAGACCCGCAGCCTGCAAGTCTTCCACAATCTGCTTGCGGCAGTCGAAACGATCCATGCCGTGGTACTTGCGTACGTTCGGCTGCAACTCTTCCTCTACCGTGTCCATGTTCAGATGGGCGTCCGGCGTGAAGATGTCAATGGTCTTGAGGTTGTATTTCTGACCAAGGGCGTAGTCGTTCACATCGTGTGCCGGAGTCACTTTGAGGCAACCGGTACCGAAACCGATCTCTACATAACGGTCTTCGATGATCGGAATCACACGACCCACACCCGGTACGATCACGTGTTTGCCTTTGAGCCACTCATTCTGGGTCTCTTTGGGGTTGATGCAGACTGCTATATCGCCAAAGATGGTCTCAGGACGCGTCGTAGCCACGATGGCGTATTTGCCCGGCTCCTCGGCTACTTCGTAACGGAGGTAGTAGAACTTATTATGCTCATCGTGGTAGATCACCTCCTCGTCGGAGAGAGCAGTCTGACGCTCGGGATCCCAGTTGACCATACGCAGACCGCGGTAGATAAGACCTTTCTTATAGAGGTCGCAGAAGACCTTGATGACCGCTTTCGAACGCGTCTCGTCCATGGTGAACGACGTACGGTCCCAGTCGCAGGAACAGCCGAGTTTGCGGAGCTGCTTCAAGATGATGCCTCCGTGTTCGTCCGTCCACGCCCACGCGTGTTTAAGGAACTCCTCGCGGGTCAGGTCGGATTTATTGATACCTTGCTCCTTGAGGCGTTTGATCACTTTCGCTTCCGTAGCGATAGACGCATGGTCGGTACCCGGTACCCAGCACGCGTTCTTGCCTTCGAGACGTGCGCGACGAACGAGAATGTCCTGAATCGTCTCGTTCAGCACGTGTCCCATGTGCAGCACACCTGTTACGTTGGGCGGCGGGATGACGATGGTATAAGGTTCGCGGCCGTCCGGCTCGCTATGAAAGAGTTTGTTGTCGAGCCAATACTGATACCAGCGGGCTTCGATGTCTGTCGGATTGTACTTTGCTTCCATATATTTTAATAGATTTCAGATGTCAGATGTCAGAGTTCAGAACTCATTTTTCAAAAACGGGTGCAAAGGTACGAAAAAAAAATGACATAAACAAATGTTTATGCCACTTTTCTTAATCGAAGGTGCATTTTTTTAATGAACCAGTATTTTCTTGGTGTGCCATTGACCGTTATAGAACGCTTTGACGAAATAGACACCCGTGCTCAGCTGAGGCAGCGGTAAATGCGCTAACTGTGCGTCTCCGGCTTCCTCCAAACGACCTTCATAGACCGTGATCAACTTACCGCTGATATCCACCAGATACAAGGTAGTCGGGGAGTCTGTCACGTCGATCTCCATGAGCTCTAAATCGCTTATTTCAAAGGGATTAGGCACAAACTGATCGTTCTCGTTCTCGTCCGTCTCCTCTGTCCAGTGTCCCTCGCAATTGGGCATATAACTGAACTCCACGATCGTCCGAACGAGCATATCGTTCAGGTGCTCCACTTTGAGGCTGTCGGTAGCGGGTTTGAGGTGCGTGTGACCGATACCCGAGTCGTCGGTGAGGAAGAACGAAGTGCCGTTGGTCGTCAGCGCAATGCTACGCATCAGATACTCGCCGCTCTTTCCCAAACCGCTGCAAACGACCGGCACGATACGTACGCCCATCGCTGCGGCGTTGAGGATCTGTTCGTGCAAGAGAGCTATCGTAGCGCTGTCTTGGTGGCAAGGCGCGTCTAAAACAAGGAATACGATGCGCGCACGTGCGTTGCTGTTAAAACCGCCGCTGTTGAGCGCCGCCATCAGCGCTTCCGGAACAGCCTCGGGGTAGTCGCCGCCACCGTTCGCTTCCTGACGGTCAATGAACTGCTGCGTCACGCTGATATCGTCCGTCAGACGAGAGATACGCGTCAGGTATTCGTCGTAATGATGATCCCGATAGACCACCGCTCCTGTGCGGATCGCCAAACCGCCTGTCGCCTCTTTCGCACGGGCGATGACATCCCGCATCTCGGCTTGCAGGTAACGCAACTCGTCACCCATCGAACCCGTGGCATCGAACACGAACATCACATCTACCGCATCGTTCACGTCGCACGGCTCATCCAGCACTACCGTTTGCCAACTCTTTGCCTCCGCCACGTAGTCGCCCACACGGATCCGGAGATCATTTTTAATTTTTAATTTTTCATTTTTAATTAGTTCCCCCCAGAGTTCCGCTTTGCCGGTATTGTCCGTCACGGCTTGGAAGAGAGTGTTGCCGTTTCCGTCTATCAGGCTAACGTCCTGCGAAGCAATGGGATAACCGCCTTTTTGGGTGACCACCTGTACGGTGTAACGTTCACGCGGCGCTATTTTCCATTCGTCGATGAACTCACCTAATATACTATCCCGTACCATCGGCCAGAGGTTCCATTTCGCAAAGTCATTCACTTCTCCGGCAGTCAGCATGCCTGCGGAGATGTTCCTTGTGGGACCGCCCACAAAGAGCTCAGGCGTCTCTTCCAACTCGGCTTTGAAGTCCGCAAGGCTCGCTTCGGCTGCCAGATCCGTGGTCACCATCGCAGGTTCCGCCATCGGCTTGGTGTCCATCGTGCGGTAGAGTAGAGTGCCTTTCGACGTCCCCTTGCCGGAACCCGGCAACCTGCCTCCGTTTTCCTCCCGCTCCGCACCTTTCTTCGGCGTCAGACGAATGATCAGAACTCGTTCATTCGTTAACCCGTTCATTCCTTCATTCGTTAACTCGTTAATTCGTTCATTCGTTAACTCCTTCACTCGTTCACTCTTCGACTCGTATCCCTCGCAGCTAACGGAGATCGTCTTGGCGTTCGCCAGACTCTCGCTTTTCACCACCGCACGACCGTCCCACGACGTGCGCAGAACACTCTTCCCGAAGCGGATCTCCGCTTCCGGCAACAAAGCCTGCGTGGTGTCCATGACCAAGATCGTCAGCTCTCCTTTAGCCTCTAACCTTTCACCTTTCACCTCTAAGCTTTTCACTTTCGCTTTGTTCAGACAAGCTTCGGCTGACTCAAAGCTCACCATCGCTGCCAATACAATAAGTACAAACTGTTTCATAATGTTGAGTTTTTTAGTATTCCTACAAACTTCGTGCCAAAATTCGGATAGAAGGCAACAAAAAGTATATATACGTAGTATATATAGTATAAAGCACGTATTTACCAATTTTATGGTTGTATCCTTGGGGTATCCTTTGGGTATGTTTGGGGTATCATTTGGCGCGATATCGAGTTGGATACGTGTGTATAACGTTCCGGACTCGTTCCGGTAACGGAGCTTCTTCGTTTTTACTCATTGAATGTGGCAAAATGCAAGTTTTTTGCAAAAAAGGAACTAAAAATTTGCGTATGTGCAAAAAAAGTAGTACTTTTGCACCGCTTTTTATGCGCACATGTGTAATGTGCATATATGCGCATGGTAAATAATAAAGAATAAGAACACGAAAATAATCGACAAATAATGAAAAAAAGTATCTTTTTGTGGGCGTTGGCGGTGATGATGGTTTTTGCCGGATGTTCCCCCAAATCTAAGAAGTACAGTTATCTGACAGACAAACCTCTTCCGGTGGAGATAGAGGTGGTGGGTGAAACGAGCCAGTTGGTTCAGAACACCTATGTGGGCGTTATTCGTCCGAAGACCAATATCTCGTTGGTTTTTCCCTTGGGCGGTCAGATCACGGGTATCTATGTCAAGAGCGGTGACCGTGTGCGTGAGGGACAGTTGATCGCTACCGTTGACAGCACGCAGGCGAAAGCGATGTTGGAGAGTGCCGAAGCGATGTATCGTCAGGCGCAGGACGCATGGAAGCGTCTCAAACCTGTTCACGACGAAGGCGGTATTAGTGACCTCAAATGGGTAGAGATGGAGACGAATGTGGAGAAAGCGCGTTCGTTAGTGATCTCTTCCCGTAAGCGTTTTGACGACTGCACGATGCGTGCCAGTCAGGCAGGTATCGTGAACATGAACGACCTCGATGTGGGTCAGCATGTGGGTTTCGGTCAGCAGATAGGTACGCTGATGGATATGAGTGCTTATCGCGTGGAGTTCACGGTTCCGGAGAACGAAGTGGGACCGCTGCGTATAGGCGATCCGATAGCCGTCAGTCTGCCTGCTTTGGGTAAGCGTTACGAGGCACGTATCACCGAGAAATCGGTGTCCGCTACGCGTCTGGCGCATACGTACCGTGTGGAAGCGGATATCACGTCCGAGGACGCAGTAAACGATTTGCTGCCGGGTATGGTCTGCCGCGCGGTGACTTCGCAGCGAGACCAAATGGGGGTGATCCTCTCGGCAGGATGTATCCAGACGCAGCAGAGCGGTCACAGCGTGTGGGCGTTGCATAACGGCCGTGCGGAGCGTCGTATGGTGAAGATCAGCGATTTTGTGGAGAACGGTGTGCTGATAAGCGAAGGTGTGTCCATGGGCGACACGATCATCGCCAAGGGATACCAGAAGATGTACAACGGAGCAATAGTGACCTATTGATATGAGCACACGAAACCATATAGAAGGCGCAATGCGTAACTACCGCATCATCTATGCGGTGGTGGCGGTGCTGGTATTGTTTGGTATCTTTGCCCTCGGACAGATGAAGAAAGACGAGTTCCCGCAGGTGACGATCCGTCAGGGACTTGTGGTAGCTGTCTTCCCGGGTGCTACGGCGCAGGAAGTGGAGGAGCAGGTAGCCAAACCGATAGAGCAGTATCTCTTTACCTTCAAGGAGATCGACAAACGCAAGACATACAGTTTGAGCAAGGACGGAATGTGCTATATCTTCGCCGCCCTTTCGCCCAAAGTGATGAACAGTAACGAAGCATGGTCCAAGATACGAGGCGGCATCAGTCTGCTCAAACAGATGCAGATGCCGACGGGTCTGTTAGCGATCGCGGTGATCGATGATTTCGGCAATACGAGTAGTCTCCTCTTAGCGATAGAGAGTACCGAGCGATCCCCGCGTGAGTTGCAGGAATACGCCGAGATGACGGCTGACCGGCTGCGTGAGATAGGCGAGATGGGTAGTATCAAGATCCTCGGACAGGAGTACGAAGAGATAGCCGTTACGCTCGATGTGGAGCGGATCTCCAAGTACGGCATAGACCAGAATATGATCCTTGCCCGTTTGGCAGCGCAGGGTTTCCGTACGATGACCGGAGAGGTGGATAACGAGACGGGAGCGGCGCTCATCCATGTCGATGTGCCGTACAGAACGGAATACGAGTTAGGCGAGCAGATCATCATGTCGGATCCTATTGCCGGTCAGACGATCCGTCTGAAAGATATCGCCACCATCACTCGCCGGTACGCCAAAGCGTCGAAGTATATCCGCCGTTTCGACGAGGACGGAACAGGTGACTGCCTGCTGATGAATATCGAGATGCAGCCGGACAATAACATCGTTGCCTTTGGCGCCAAAGTGGATGAGGTGTTGGAGCATATGCGCGCTACGCTGCCACCGGACGTGAGGATGCATAAGATCACCGATCAGCCGCGTGTGGTAGATCAGAGTGTCAGGTCGTTCCTCAAAGACCTCGTGGTCTCCGTGCTGATTGTGATAGCCGTCATGCTCATCCTCTTCCCGATGCGTACGGCTTTGGTCAGCTCGACCGGTCTGCCGGTTTGTATTGCGGTCACGCTCGGTGTGATGTACCTTGTAGGCATGGAGCTGAACACCGTGACCTTGGCTGCGCTGATCGTGGTCTTGGGTATGGTGGTGGATGACTCGGTCATCGTCATCGACGGATATAGCGAACTCCTCGCGCAGGGTCATTCCCGATGGTACGCAGCGGCTGTCTCCACAAGGGATCTGTTTGTGCCGATGCTCTTGGCAACGACCTCGATCTCGGGTATGTTCTTCCCGATGTTGGGGCTCATGACCGGCTCGTTGGCGGACTTCATCCGTCTCTTCCCATGGGCGATCTTCATTGCCCTGACCTGTAGTATCCTCTATGCCGTTTGGATCATCCCGTATATGGCAAGCACGTTCATCCGTCGCAAGCCGGCGGATGCCGAACCGACTTTCATCGAGCGTACGCAGGATAAGTTCTTTGCCGCTTTGCAGTCCGGGTATCAGAAGCTGCTGGATCTCTGTTTCCGTCACCCGTGGTGGACGATCAACCTCAGTCTGGGTTCCGTCGTCTTGGGTACGTTTATCATGACGCAGCTGGACATCCAGTTGATGCCGAAAGCCGACCGTGACAGTTTTGCGGTGGAGATCCACCTGACGGAAGGCTCGTCTTTGGCGCAGACTCAAGCGATCGTGGACAGTCTGGGTAATGTGCTCAATGCGGATGAAAGGGTGCAGAGTGTGACGGCGTTTGTGGGTATGTCGAGTCCGCGTTTTCATGCTACCTATGCCCCGCAGATGGCAGGAGAGAACTACGCACAGTTCATCGTCAATACCGTTTCTCCGGAGGCTACCTTCGCGCTCATCGAGCAGTATCAGCCTTTGTATGAGAACGCTTTCCCGAATGCTTTCTGCCGCTTTAAGATGCTCGATTATCAGGCAGTCAGCAACCCGATTGAGGTGCATGTACAGGGCTCTAATATAGGCGAGTTGGAGGTAGTAGCGGATTCGCTCAAGGCTTTCCTTGCGCAGTTCCCCTATCTGTCGTGGATACACACCAACTACGACGAGACGGTGCAAACGATCCGTCTGCGTCTCAAGGACGACGAGGCAAGCCGTCTGGGCGTGACGCAATCCACACTGTCGCTCTATCTCAACGGCGCTTTGCACGGACGAGGAATGACCTCTATCTGGGAGGACGGCTATAAGACGCCGGTGGTACTTTATACCGTTGGTGCCGATACCCTCAGCTATGCGGACATAGGCAACCTCATGATCCCGACCTTGCTGCCGGGCGTGTGGGTGCCGCTGCGTCAGGTAGCCGAAGTGGAACCGGATTTTCACCATGCGCAGATCAAACGTCGTAACAGTATTCGTACGATCACCGTCTCGGCAGACACCCGTGGCAAACTGTCCGCTATCACGGCGACCAAACCGGTGATCCGTTATGTGCACAAACTGCGTAAGAACCTGCCCGATGGGGTGCATATCACGTTCGGCGGTGCGTTAGAGCAGTCTCTGATGATGCTGCCGGGTCTCGTGCAGTCCATCGGCGCCGCTTTGCTGGTGCTGTTAGTGTTGCTCGTTTATCACTTCCGCAAACTCAATATCTCCTTCCTTGCCCTCAGCTCCAGTTTGCTCTGTCTGTTTGGTTCGGCGGTGGGAATGTGGATCTTCCGTATGGATATATCGGTGACGGCTATCTTAGGTGTCATCTCGCTTATCGGTATCATCGTGCGTAACGCAATCATCATGTATGAGTACTCCGACCATCTGGTGACGGTGGAGCACAAGACCGCCAAAGAGGCAGCGTACCTCGCCGGTCAGCGTCGTATGAGACCTATCTTCCTCACCACCGCTACTACGGCGCTGGGTGTGGTACCGATGATCTTGGCGGCTACCGACCTCTGGATGCCGATGGGTGTGGTGATCTGCTTTGGTGCTATTCTGACCATGCCGATGGTGGTGACCTTGCTGCCGGTGGCTTATTGGAAACTGTTTGACAAATCTACTCGTCGTTATGAGAAATAAAGCATATATACTTTTCGTCCTCTGTCTGTTCGTTGCCGCTTTTGGTCATGCCCAAAGCGAGGTGTTGACGCTGGACTCGTGTCTGAACAGCGCTCGTCAGCGTAACTGCACGATCCGTTCGGCGCAACTCGAAGTGCTCATTGCCCGTGAGGTGAAGAAACAGATGTTGTGGAAATACTTCCCGCAGATCAGCGCAGAAGGCTTCGGCTTCTATGCCGCTAATCATATAGTGGATGTGGACGTTACCAAAGGATTAGAAGGCAGCACAAGTGACTTCCTCAAGGAGGCATTCGAACTGCTGACCGTCATCGGACAAGCCGGTGACCCGAATTTTAAACTCAGCTCGCAGGTGAAAATGGTGAAATGGGGTGTGTCGGCTCAACTGCGTGCCGTACAGCCTCTGTTCTGGGGCGGACAGATCGTGAATGCGAACCGTCTGGCTAAACTCGGTATCTCCGCTGCGGAACTCAAACAAGAGGTCAGCGAACGGGATGTGCTCCAAGAGGTGACGGAGACCTATTGGATGCTTGCAGGGCTGCAAAAGAAACAGGCGATCTTGGATAAGTCGTTCGAACTCCTCGACTCCGTAGCCCACGTAGCGGATATTGCGTTTAACAACGGTCTGGTGACCGGCAATGATCTGATGCGTGTGCAGCTCAAGAAGAACGAACTCAAGACCAAATCCGTGCAGCTGACCAATGGTATCCGTCTGGCAAGCCGTCTGCTTTGCCATCAGATAGGGCAACCCTATGAGGGTCAGGAACTGGTGTTGGATACCATCCCTGAGCGAGAGACCATCAACGAGTTGCCGCAAGACCCCGCGTCGATCTCTATTGACGGAAGACCCGAGGCAAAACTCTTGGATCTCAACCTCAAGTATAACCGCCTCATGAAGAAACTGACCATCGGTGAGACCTTGCCGCATTTAGGTATAGGCGCTTCCGGCGGTCTGACGAATTTCTTCGAGCGTAACAAAGTGAACGTCATCGGTTTTGCTCATCTCTCTATTCCTCTGACAGCGTGGGGTGAGACCTCGCATAAGATCAAGCAGCATAATTTCCAGATCCAGCAAGCACAGATGATGCTCGATAACTACCGCGAGAAACTCGATCTCCAGAACCGTCAGGTCTATGACCAACTCACGGAGTCCGTCAAACTGATGGACGAGCACCGTTCGGGACGCGATCTGGCGAATGAGAACTACCGCGTATCGTATATGAACTACAAAGCCGGGGTCGGCACAATGACCGAGCTTCTGGAGGCGGAGATGTTACTATTGATGGCGGAGAACGCGTACACCGATGCCTGTATGTCGTATCGCGTAGCCGCACGTAAATTCAAAGAATACAATAAATAAAATCACAACGACAAACGCAAACGTATGAATAAAAGGGTTGTAATAGACGTTTTTCTGTGGATATTCGCGATGCTGGTCTGTATGTTTTGGCGGTGGGTAGCTGCCAAAAGCAGTATGAATGCCTATTGGGCACTGTGCGGCGCTTTGGCTCTGTCGTGGATACTCATCGGTGCGATCACGCAGCTATATCGCTCCTATAAGGAGATGTGGTTCTGGCAGTCGATGCTTTCACTCGTCGCCACGGCTGCGATACTCACTGCCGCCTGTTGGTGGGTGCTTCCGCTCTTACCATGGGGACTGTCTCCCAAGGTAGCTACATGGATGATCATGGTCGTTGGAGCCATGGACACCGTAGTCATCCTCTTGGAGCACTACTGGAAATACGCGACCAATATGACCGTTCCGGCGATGCAGGTGGAGCAGCGAGAGAACGCTTTCGTCACTCGTCCCGAAGAAGCCCGTGGAGCACACTCGATGGCGTCTATCCGTCAGTCCGTGCTCTCCGTAACGACCGAAGAGGACTACCGGATGCTCTTGGAGAAAGCCCGTCTGGACAGCCGGTTGACCAAATCCGTGTGTGACCGAAACCGCTTTGCCTTCCTGCAGATACCCGATTATCAGTATCAGACTATCGTCGATCTGACCCTGCTCAATGATGCCAAAGGTATCAACCGTCGTTTCTGTATCGTCAACCAGAAACTGCCGGATGAGGGCAGGTACGTCTGCTGTTATCGTCCGCAGGAATATATCAAGTCGAAGATCCTTGCCAAATACCCTGCCGGCATCAACTGGCTCGTATATTGCCTCTATTTCTTCAACAAACGCGTCCTGCCCCGACTGATGTTCACGAGCCGCCTCTATTACGACATCACCAAAGGTCGCAAACGTATGTTGAGCAAGACCGAGGTGCTCGGACGACTCTATTACTGCGGTTTTGCAGTGGACGAGATCGTGCCGATGGGACATATCGAATATGTGTTCGCGCATCGTCACTCGCAGCCCTATCCCCAAGAGCAGTTCAAGGTCTATGGACCGCTCATCAAACTGCCGCGTGTATGCAAGAACAAGGAGATCCGCTATTTCTACAAGATGCGTACCATGCACCCCTATGCCGAGTATATCCAGAAATACGTCTTCGATGCTCGTGGAGGAATGGATATAGCCGACAAGAGTAATGATGATTGGAGAATAACGAACTGGGGTAAGTTCATGCGTAAGTACTGGTTAGACGAGCTGCCGATGCTCTTCAACTGGCTCAAAGGCGATGTCAAATTAGTGGGCGTCCGTCCGTTAAGCAAGACCATGTTCGAGACCTATCCCAAATGGCTGCAGGACAAACGAACACTCACCCGTCCGGGACTGATACCGCCGTTCTATATCGATCACCCGAATACGTTTGACGAACTCTTTGCCAGCGAAGACAAATACCTGACGGAGTACCTCAAGAACCCTATTCGGACGGATATCAAGTATTTCTTTTTAACGATGCGTTCTATCCTGACCCGCAAAACACACAGTGCATGAAAACGGAAGAAATATATGTTGGTCAAGTTCGCGCCGCTTTATGGGGCGGAGAGGTGCAATGGAATGCCGAGCAGACGGATGATCTGCTGCGGCTGAATCTGGTACAAGGAACCGGCTCGCTGGTCTTCCCCTCGGTCTTGGCGCAAGACGATATACCGGCACAAGCGAAGATGCAGATGAAAGCCGTCTGTATGAATACCTATCAGAACCACGTCCATCTGCAGCACACCTTAGAGCAGGCATGGTCGGCACTGACGAAAGCAGGCATCCGTCCGGTGCTGATGAAAGGTGCCGGTTTGGCTGCCCTCTATCCCGAACCGACCTTGCGGCAGTGGGGAGACATAGACCTGTTTGTGGGTAAGGAGCAGTATCATCCGGCGTGCGCTACGATGCGCGAGACCTTCCCCAACGCCCTTAAGTTCGATGAGGAACTCGATCATTACAAGCACTATAACCTCATTGTGGACGGCGTGTCCATCGAGGTGCATCGGGTGACCGTGGCAATGACTCATCCGCTGGACGTGCAGCGTTACGCACGTATGGAGAGCTACGGAATGAGCAAAAGCGAGCCGCTGATGCTCAACGGTTTGGAGGTACAAGTGCCCGAACCGACGTTCAATGCCTTGTTCGTCTTCCTGCATCTGTGGGAACATATGCTCTCTGCCGGCGCTAACCTGAGACAACTGTGCGACCTCACTTTACTGCTGCATCATTATGCTCAGGCGATAGACCGCAAACGTCTCAAACGATGGCTCCATGCTTTGGATCTCAATGACGTATGGAGAGTGTGTATGGGTATCTTGGTGGAAGCCTTGGGGCTGCCGCCGCAGGAAGCACCCGGTTACAGCGAGCCTTTCGCCGACCGTGCAGAAAGACTGCTGACGGATACGGCGATATCCGCATTGTGACGGGCAACAAATCATACATCTACCTGCTCGAAAATCCGCCGTATGACATTGGAGAACGCGCTGTGGGAAAGTTTATACCAAATTCGCAATACGAAAGATATCTGCCGAAAAACCTGAGCTTTGAGGATCTGTGTTACAGCGCGGCGATACTGAAAAAGCCCACGCACACTTACGTTTATATGAACGAGCCCGAGCTGTGGTTCAACGTTTTTGTGATGCCGATAGACTATGAGGACGGCGATGTCTGCTACTGCTCGTACACATCAAAGGTCGCGCCTGTTA
>ONMU01000065.1 GCA_900319035.1 uncultured Bacteroidales bacterium | reverse complement strand
GGGTTCTGTTTTCTAACGCGCACACCTCCTGCTCTCGGACGTCAGCCCGGTCGTAAAGTATTGATATGACGTTGTTTGAGTCATCATAATGTAGTGTCTTAACCGTTGGTACTTCTGATGTTTTTTAAAATTTGCTGCAAAGGTACAAAAAAAATTTGAGATGTGCAAGCGTTTTGCAAAATAAATTTACTTTGTCGTCAATAATGGGGTTTTTTATCAAATATAGGCTGTACGAAGATGTTCTTTAGACCAAGATTGAATAACGGGAGTAGATAACTTACCATCTTTGCAAAGTTGATCCATCTCATCCAATGCTTTGTTAGAGAAATACTCTGCAATCAAATCACGAATATCACACAACTCCTTGTCGCTGTGTACATTTGCGATGCTGTCCAGAATCTGCATCTGGTATGGAGAAAATACTTGAGTCATATTTATCCTTTCGTTTTACCTTTGACGCTGCAAAGGTACAACTTTTTTTTTACATATGCAAGAAAAAATGAAAAAAAATATAATTTCTTTCAACTTTCAACTTTCAACTTCTTTTAACTCTAAACTTTCAACTCTAAACTCTAAACTTTAAAATGGCTATCTCCTTGGGTTCAAGGGCGTTGAGGCGGAGAAGAGTCATCTTGAAGGGTGAAGAGTCTGCGCATAAGTTCGGTGCTACTTGGAAGTTCTTGTCGCAGATGGCTTTCCACTGCGTACGGTTCGCTTGGAAATCGGTGTCTATGAACAGGAGCTTGCAGCTCGCGTTCTGTGCCTCAAGGGTCTCAGCGGTGGATTCGGTACGAACGAAATGGTTCGACTTGAGATCCATCTGTTGGAGCAAGGTATCGAGGTTCGTGTAGTCCCTCTCGACATAGTCGAACGAACGTTCCCCTACTATATGCCGGTATATCGAGAAGCCTTCTAACTTCGCAAAGAGCTCCTTGACAAGGGTCTGCTTGAGGTTGTTCTTGAAACGGATCACCTCCTCTTCCTCCACATGGTAGGCGTTGCGGAACATGCGGTCCAAACGGATATTAGCGGTTATGGCATCCTTGCAGGTATCGAAATAGCGATCGAGACAGGCGTTCGAGATGAGGGAGAGGAAAGGCTCACGCACATCGTCTTTCATCACCTGTTCGGTCTCTTCCTCCTCACGCCACCCTTTGAGGTTCCCCACGAAGGAGCGCATACTGTTGTATTTCGAATGGAGGTTATGGAAGAGTTGCGCAAGGGAATCGATGATCATTCCCGCCACATGGGTCTGGAGTTTGAAGACGCCTAACAGATGTGTACGTTGCTGCACGGCTTGTTCTTCGGCAGTTATTTGGTTCAGATAGCGTTCGTTGAGGTCGATATAGCCGCTGTGACGCTGCCAATTCCAATAGATGAAATAGGTGATATCGAGCACAAAGAGCGTGATGAGCCACCAAACACCCTTTTGCATGATGAGTTCGGAGAGGGGTATCCGGAATCCGAAGAGGAACACCCCGAAGATGAGCAGGAACGCCACTATACTCAACCCGAACCAGATGCGGTGGGTGATGGTCTCTACTTTGTACTCATGGAGTTTGAGCGAACGCTCTTTCTGCAAGTTCTCTTTGGCAGTCCTATGCTCCTCTTTCTCCAAGGCGAGCCGTTGGATCGTGCCCTCACAGAGGGTCGTTCGGGTAGCGTTAATCCCCAAAGCTTGGAAGATCTTATGGTAGGCTATCTCTTTGGTTTGCAGGACGGTCTCCAGCCTTGTCAGATGGCGTTTCTCCTCCTCAATGAGGTTGCGTAAGATCGCTCCTTTGATACGTGCGTCGGACATGTCGAACGAGAGGGTGACCTTGCTGTCATTGCCTTTGACTTGCAGACCGGTATCGTTGATCCGGGTGACGATACAAGCGACCGAGAGGAAATCCTCGAAATACGAATAGGGGATGTAACAATACCCATGGTCACCGAATTTCGTGCCCCATGAGTTACGAACGATGAACATCTTCTCTTCGTCCGAATAGCCGCAGACGACCATCGCATGATAGCCCGATTGCCCGTTCTCTATCTCTTCGTCCGTCGGGCGCGGGATGAACCCTCCCTCGGTGGCGAAGGACTCGAATATCTTGAGCGACACAGCCACGGGATAACCGTCCGAAACCGCTGCTTTGATATGCGATACGTTCTTCTGCACGTTGAGTGCCTTGACGATCCGGCGTTTGAGCGCATCTTCGTACGCGGCTTCAGTCGGTTGCTCCATCTCGGGATTCTCCGAATAGGGGCATAAGGTCTCGGAGCAGACACCGTCTGCACCCATGGACAGAACGACGTTATAGAGCGAACTGCCCGGGTCGGTATCCAGCTTATTCTCTTTGCGACGGACGTTATAATAGACGAACGCCTCGCTCAGGTCGGCTTCCTGCTGTTTGTTCTTACGCAGGATATACTCGTATATCGCCACGAGTGCGAAAGCGGAACAAGCCCCGAGTGAACCTTGGTTCTTGATGGGCGTGAAGAGGGGTCGCAAGTCCGCTTTGGCAGGAGGTGTGCCGATCGGTTTATAGTCCTCTTCCAAGGGTCTCTCGACGATGTCGGATTGCAGTTGGAAGGTCTGGTCGTCAAAGACGAAGCCTTGGTCGGTCAAGCGTTTGCGGCTCTCCTGATGCTCGTTGATCCGTTCGCCGATAGCTTGTAACTCATTGGTCTTGAGACGGATATAGTTCGACGCCTCCCGCATGTCGATCTTGGTGTTCTTGATCTCGTCCAACAGTTGTCCGGGCATCGGTATCTCTTCTGAGGAAGCGGCAGAGAGCGCAGCTTCGCTCATCAGATTCTCGCGCTCCAACAGTTTGTTATTCGCCTCCACAAACAGATCGAGCACCTCACGGCTGCAATCATCGATGATGAGCTGTTTCTTATTGAAGACATATCCGACGAGCAGGTCGTCATCTTCGCCTAAGAGCTGTGCCAAGGTCGCTTTTTTCTCCGGCAGGCTGAGGTCCGGGGAGTCGATGAACGATTGACACTCGTCGGTGATACGTCTCATCTCGTCGGTGAGGACGGGGTGTATCTGCGCGATGATATCGTTCTGATCCATCTTACGGTCAAGGCAGGGCTTGACATGTGTGTCGTACAGACGGGAGAAGACCTTCACATTGCGCGCCAAGACGCTCTGGGCGATCTGCGAGACTTTATTCACGTCCACCTCGCTCTGCGTCACCTGCTCACGGTCGAGGATATGAATATACGCTTTGTGCAGGAGGTACTGCACGAAATAGTACTTGTCAAAACTGAGCACGCTGAGTCCCAAGGCATGAATAGGACGGTTGGCTTCCTGCGCAGCGATATTGAACATCTCGCTGTAGTGAGAGACGCTGAGCAGGGCAAACTCACCGATGATACGCACGAGGCTCTCCTCGTTGAGGTCAAGCGACAAACCGTTGGCGTTGCAGTTCTGCATGAGGACGAGGTGCTGCAAGGAGCGGAAGGTCTTCTTCGCTTCGAGGATCTGGTCAATGGTCTTCTTGGTCTGCCGTTGGTAGGAAGCCATCTTCACGGGCAGGGTCTCGGTCTCGGCTTCCAAGAGGAAGGCAAGGTCATGGGGCAGCAGGAACAAGTCCACCTCGTACTGCTGGGGGATAGCGTCTATCGCCGAGAGGAACTCCCTCACTCGTTCCCAGTACTTGCTCTCATATACCGGTACGTAGAGACAGAGGTGCAGCGCAGATGAGTCACCCGGGTTATTGATGGTGATCTTCCGGTTATAGAGCGCCGCAAAACAAGCCTGCAGATACTCCGTCCGGTTCGTCTGAGGTAAGGTATAGAACGGCTCCAAGGAGATGTGGTACAGGTTCTCGATGCCGGACACGAACTGCGTCTCGTCCTGTTCTGCCGGACGCGCGGTATAGAAAACGGCTTCGTCCGTTTCCTCCCGATAGAGCATAGCATTAAAGAAGATATTCTCTTCCTCACTGCCGTACCGGAGGACATATTTCTTGATGTCCGTCAGCACCGTCCCGGCATGATTGCCCAGCATGATATGTACCGTATGTCTCATAGATGTTCAGAATTCAGATTTCAGAATTCAGAGTTCAGAATTCAGATTTCAGATTTCAGATGTCAGAATTCAGAATTCAGATTTTCCTTTAAAGTGTCTTGGCATGATTGATCTCGTCGGTGATGAGTTGGCGGATCTTCTCGAAGCCGTGTTTCTTGATCTCCTCTTTGGTCATATGGATCTGCGAGAAGGTATCGAGGTACCCTGTCCGCACTTTGGCAAGGATAGCCTGCATTGCGTCCGCACCTTTGCTGTTCGCCAAGTGCTCAAAGAACTCCGGGAACTCCTTGCGGATCGAACTCTTATAGCGGCGGAAGTTCTCAAACGCTTCGTCACGGTATTTGCCGAGCGACACCCAGTTATCATCCAAGGCGTCACCATGCTCTTGGCTCTGGAAGAGATACTCGCCGTTCTCGTTTTTGACGAGACCGAAGATGAATCCTTTGACCCACAGATCGAGCAGGTCGTCATCCGTAGCACGTTTGGGCATCAGCGAGAACTCCTCACGCTGCATACGCGTCTCTAAGGCATAGTCAAAATGACAATCGGCATTGCACTCCTCGTACTCACGACGATAATCCTCGATGGACGAGATCGTATAAGCCGGAACGACACCTATCTGACGATAGATGATGATCTTATCCGTCACACCGATGCTGGCGAAATCGCAATCCGCATTCTGGATGCGTCTCTTGAAATAATCATCGGTCACGAGACGGCTATGCGCCTTATCAGGCAGACCGACATAGTAGCTGTCACGCGGGTTCTCTTTGGGTCGATGACCGCGGTACGAATAGCGGAACATCGGCAGCGACTTATTGATTGCCAGACGGATCATACGGTCGAACGCCTCCGGCTCCATCTTATCGATGATATGATCGATCGTCATCTCGCGGTAGTCCTTAGCGGTCGGCAGCTCCTTGGTGTAGTGGAGGATGAACGCCTCGATCGCATCAGCGTCATAACCGGCAAACTGATACACTTTCTCGCTGTCCGGCAACGAACGCACGAAATCGGAGAAGACGATCTCGTCTTGCTTCACGCTGAGTGAGGTAGCGATATCCTGCGCAAGGTCAATCTGGAAGGTCTGTGCTGCTTTGGAGACGTTGTTCTGCAACTTGGCAAGGTCGGCAGCGAACTTCTTGGAGCAAGCCAAGAGGCTCTCGGCGATCATATTGATCTTATTGGTCTCGGCAAGGAGGTTCGCTTTGAGGGTGTTGAAGACCATGGTAGCCGCATCTCGGCGGGCTACATCACGGAGGTTCACACAGAGGTCTTTCGCTGAAGCGATGACATCTTCCTCTTTCTCCTCCAAGGTCGATTTGGTTTTGAAGAACTTAGCGTTGTACTCCTTGAGGTCACTCACGGCGGCTTCGAGGGTTGAACGCAGACGAGGTTGTTTGTCGAGCAGTTCCTCTTTCTCTTTTTTCATCTCGCTGAGGAAGGTATCTACCTGAGCATCTATCGCTTCGAGGATACCACGGGTAGTGGAGATACCGCACTCACGGTTGACGTGCTCCACGATCAGTTTATGCAACTCAGCCCGCACACGGTTGCTGAGGGCGGTCACTTTCTCGTTCACCGCCTCGTCTTTGAGTTTGTTCATCTGCAGGTACTGCTCCACCTCCGGCATCGCGTTCGAGTCCTCATTGATGGTCAGATCATATGCCGGAGTCTTGTCGGCGATATAATCGATGACATGATCGCTGTTGTTGTTCTCGCGGATATTGACCTCCGGCGAATCGATCCACGCGTTGACGATGATATCGGTGTCCTCGCAGGAGTTGAACATACGGTCGATCAGGTTCTTGGCAGCTTTGATAGCGTATATCTCGCTGATCTCGTTGTTGCGGAAGAAGATCTCACAGATACCCATACCGGCAGCCCACGCTTTCTTATTCTCGATATCCATCGTACCCTCGGTGATGTTCTTCTCCAAGTTATCGCTGACGGAAGCGGAAGCCGAACTCAGTTCACCGGCAGAGGTGACGAGCGCCAAGGAGATCATCTCCGTCAACTCGTCCACATGGGTATAGGTGTCGAGGTTCTCGTTCTTGTTATCAATGAAGACCACGGAGTTGAACGGACGTTCACGGATCTCATAGCTGTCCTTGATATAATCGAGCTGAACAGGCGTGCTGCCGAGCCCCATATGCATCAGATAATCGAGGTCGAGGATAGCGCCATACGCGTTTGGAGCCACCTTTGCCATACCCGAACGGGACATCGATTTGAAGATATCCGGCAGCACGGCATAGCCGGTTAACTTACACTGCGGAGCCTCTTTGCGGAGCAGGTACGCCATGTTGAGGAACGTACCGCAACCCGTACCGCCGCAAACCGAGAAGACCAGATGGATCTCGGTGTTGGTGCTCAACAGCTCGTATTTATCGTTGGCTTGGATACGTGCGTTGGAGATCTGGTCAAGGATAGTACGCACTTTCTGCGCCACCTGCACATAATTGACCGTGAAGGCAAAACGACCATTGGTACGCACCTGACCGGCACCAAGGGTCATACCCGTCAGTGCGTACAGGTTCTTCTCCGGAATCCAAGAGAAAGACTCTCTGTTCACATCATAGATAGGACGGGCGTCCTTCACGAGGATAGGCAACTGTTCGTTCGGACTAAGACGTACCTCCTCACCACGAACGGTGGTCAGCGTCTTCTTGTACGCTCCGCTATCCGTGTCGATACCTAAGAATCCGATCATAGGAGGCACCTCTCCATAGGTGTCCATAAATGTTTTCTTGGTATGAAGCAATGCGTTCATACCCGTTCCACCAAGTCCTACATAGAGGCAGCGTTTGATTTTTGTAGCCATAATAGTATTGACGATTTGACGATTTACGATTGACGATTGATTGACGATTTACGAGATTCTCATATTGGTTTTCGTTTTTGAGAGTTCGTTCACGAGCACATAGTCCGCGTTGGTTTTCATGATCCGGGCATCCGTGGAATAGGTGTTCTTATCGGGACGGACGCGGATCGATTTCTTGTCACGGGGTTCGAACACCACCGGCGCTGTCCACATCGGGTTGACCTCATACTTGATCTCGCCGCAGAAAAGACGGTTGAGCGCACTCTGTTTCTCGGGATGCGCCGAGAGAATGCACAGACGATAGTTCTTCAGCTTGAGAAGACTCATATACGGCTCCGGTCCCGTCAGTTGCAGACGAGTGACACGGAAGACAGGGAAAAACATCCTCTTTAGTATCAGGAACCACAGCACCAAGGCAGCGCCAACGATCATACCGAACCACAGCAGCCCTTCCGCCAAGGGGTTCATCACATGCCTTTTGCGCAGCTTGATCTCCATCAGCGCATCGTCCGCGCCGTACTGCGCCTGATCATTGATACGATCCAGACCCGCCGTGTCCACCGGCTTGAGATACCAGTAGTGCATCTTGTTCTCCGCATTGGGCGAGAAGACGACACCTACCTCTTTCTCGCTCTCTGTGGGCTGCACGGTGAGGATATTGTTCTCCAACGCCTTACCGTCCACGAACAGCTGCGCTTCGGAGGTCGGCACGGGAGTGAGATGACCGTGCTCCGTCTTCTTGAACACCCCTATCCGCAGCGGAGAGGAGAGGTACTGACGGGCATCGTCGTTGAAATCAAAACAGAGGGTCTGCTTGAGGGTATCGGGGATCTGCTCTTTCCAAAGGAACTTATCATACGTATCGGTCTTGCCCCACAGCACCGAGTACTCATCGTGCTTTGGTTGACAACCCGTTAAAATGATGGCAAAGACGACCATCGCCGCCCAGCTGAGACTTTTACCTTTCAACTTGAAACTATCCACTTTACTTGACATAGATCTTAACGGTTTTAACGGGTTTGTTTTCTAACATCAACGCACACTCGTGATCCATGATACGAGTGAAAGCGTACTTACCTTCCGACATCTGAGGTGTCGGTTCGTATTGCAGCACGATATCGCTGTACGGATAATCGGTCGGCAGTTCGGCAATCAGTGCCTCCTGCGTCTTCTTGAACTTAGGATGAATCTCCAGCGAGTTATCGGCATTCATCTCCGCTATCTCATCCACCTCCACATAGTCGTTGGGCAGGGTCTTATAGTGCATCTTGAAACCGGCAGGTATATTTCCGTCACCGGAGTAGATCTTGAAGGTCAGACGTTTGGGTTTATCGTACTCATCGCGGATATTGATGAGAATACCTTGCTTGAGCGTGCTGTTGAGCTGACGAATATCCGCAATACCATCTAACATATCCGACGCATCCACCTCCTCGAAATTACAGATCCCTTTCAGCTCAAAATCCATCTTCGCCGCATTGGTCAGCAGGATGTAATAGCCATACGCATCTTTCTCTTTCGCTATCTCGCACCATTGGTTGAGCACTTCACGCAGCCGAGCCGGATTGACATTGTCATTACCGTCCGTCATGAGTTTCATGATATCGATCTTGTCGGACGTGAACACCTGATCTATCACGTATTGTAGCGGGGCGGAGATGTTCGTGTTGGTGATGTTCTTGTTCTCGTACGAACGAATCCGTTGGATGATAGCCGCCTTGCCTTGAGGCGTAGCGAACTCACGCCATACCTCGCAGTACTGCGTGTCTTGGAAGGGGATCACCACGATCTCCGTCCGCTCGTCAGTGATGGACTCGATGTCCTTCACCATCACATCCACCACCTTGCTGTAGATATCCGGCGCACCGTTGTAACCCTTCATCGAGAGGGTCACGTCCCAGAGGTAAGTCTGACGCACGTCCTTGAACCGTCCTTGAGCGCTTACGCTCATCGACAGGCTCACAGATAAGCTCAACGTGATCAGCACCATCGCCAAGCCCATACAGATTCTTTTCATGATACCGTTTGTTTTCATTTTAAACCGATTTACAAATCGGCTGCAAATTTACACATTTTTTTGCATATATGCAAATAAAAAGCGAAAAATCGCCAAAAAAATGTACGAAGGAAGAATGTAAGATGTAAAATTTATGTAAGAAGGAAGAATGTAAGATGTAAAATTTATGTAAGAAGGAACAATGTAAGATGTACAATTTATGTACAAAGGAAGAAAAAGCGCATCCTCACGGGTGCGCTTTGTCTTGAATGGACGATTGTCCGCCGCGTAAATCGGAAATCCCGCGAAGCGGTAAATCGTACATCCTTCGTACATCGTACATTTGTACATCGTACATACATCGTACATCGTTCCTTCGTACATCCGGCATCACTTTTTGACGCCGGAATACTCCTCGACCGTTTTGGTGGAGATAGTAGTGGAGGTCTTGGTACTGTCGGCAGACTGAATGTACGTCGCCGTGGTGGAGATCGTGCGCCATGCTTTGCAGCTCGTCATGCCGAGGGCGACGGCGCAGCACGTCAGGAGCGCAAGGACGATCGTCTCAATGATTTTGTAAATTTGCTGGTTGCTCATAGATTTCAATGTATGTGGGTTCGTTATGTTGTTGTTCCTGCAA
>ONMU01000089.1 GCA_900319035.1 uncultured Bacteroidales bacterium | reverse complement strand
AGGAGTTCGACCCGGTATTCTACTTGGACTACTACTATCCTCAAGTGGTTCTGACGAGTAATCCATGAACTGGCTGGATGTCCTTATCCTTCTGCCGCTTCTTATAGGCCTCGTCAGAGGCTTGATGCGCGGGCTTATCTCCGAGATCATCGCCTTCGTGGTGGTGATTCTCGGAGTGCTCGGCTCGCGATTTGCTGCGCCCTCCGTATCGAAGTGTTTGCTGCAGTGGTTTCATTGGCCGGAAGGTGTGTGCGACATCGTGGCTTACGCGCTGATATTCTTAGCGATAGCCATCCTCCTTTCTATTGCCGCCAAACTGCTGACACGCCTCTTGAGAGCCATTCATTTGGGCTGGGCCAATCGTCTCCTCGGAGGATTCTTCGGCGTACTCAAATACGGCATCATTGTGCTCTTCGCCGTCTTTATCATGGATAAGACCGACGAAGCCTTCCATTGGCAGGAGAATGAACCTGTTGTCAAGACATCCATCCTCTACCCGCACGCCGTCAAAGTCGTAGGTTGGATAATAAGTAAGACCTAAATAGGGGTTAAGTAGGGGTGATATCGTATCCTACCCATCCTTATAATATACTATGTATATTATTCTGTGATTTTGAAATGGTATATTTTTTATCCTTAGGAAGTAATCTCGGCGAACGCGAACAGACGCTTCGCCATGCGATGCAACAGATCGAGCAGCAGATAGGACCTGTCCTACGTTGCTCTTCTTTTTATTATTCCGAGCCCTGGGGCTTTGATTCTCCCAATACCTTCTGTAACCTCTGCTGCGCCGTAGAGACCACGATCTCACCTCTCGAAGTTCTGCATACCACGCAGGCCATCGAACGAGCCTTAGGACGAACGCACAAAAGCACCGCCTACGCCACACAGGCTTCCTCTACTCCACGCTACGCGGATCGTACCATCGATATCGATCTGATACGTGCCTTCGACGAGCATGGACAGGAAGTCATGTGTCAAATAGAAGATCCGGATACCCCGGCAAGTAAACCTTTACTCATTCTTCCCCACCCGCTTTGGCAGCAACGGGACTTCGTAAAAGTCCCATTAGCGGAAATAATGAAGATCTGAACAGTACCATCACGGGACCATCTCCCGAGAACATTACTTTTAGAACACTTTATGAGGCCCTGAATTATATTTTTTCAAAAAAGTTGCACGAAAATTTGCACAATTCAAAAAAAAGCAGTACCTTTGCACCCGCTTTTGGAGAAATGTCCTATTTCCAATCTCCAATCAGCAATGCGAACGTAGTTCGCGCACGGTGGTCTTAGCTCAGTTGGTAGAGCATCGGATTGTGGTTCCGAGTGTCGTGGGTTCGAGCCCCACATTCCACCCTTTAGACATCCTGCAGGATGTCTTTTTTTTTGTATAGTGGCTTGTACCTTGCGGCACTCCTTATCGGTTAGTCCATCCGTATCAGTAAGCAAGCTTCCTATACGCCTGTACTATCCGCTAAAATCTTGGCAGATGAGCCACTATACAAAAAATCGGTGGATGTGAGGGCTCTTAAACCCAGGTTCTTGCTCGTTTCACTCGCTGCGATCTGCGCTCCGCGCTGTGCGAGCCCCCATTATTTTATAGCGATATTAACAAACTATAATCCGTGCCATCGTCTATGATACAATGACCGGAATTGTCGGAAGCAACTACAACGGGTACAGAGAATTTGTCTTGACGCTCTGCCGGGCGATGAATGAAAAGTCCTATCAGCAGACCAACGGCAGCGGCAGCTGGTGTCGCTATCCATCCCCAATAACGGGTGTTTTTTTGTGGAATAACAATCGTCTCGGGAACAGAGAGATTGCTTTCCGATTGCTCGCGCATACGACGCGCCGAACAAGATAGTTGGGATTCAAATGTATTACTCATAATCTTTCAATTTTAGTCGTAGATAATTGGTTAATGTATTGAGGCGCGATTTGACAGTGCCCTCCGGAATGTCAATAATCGCGGCTATTTCCGGCACGGATAACTCCTGCGTAAACCGAAGTTCAAACAACATTTGTTGCGCCTCATTGAGACGGGCAAGTTCTTGTTGTAAAGCACTATCAAATGTTGCTGCATCCAATTTCAGCGGAGTGCTGTCTTCTGCAATCGGCTCGTCCGTCGGAAGCGAATCAAGATACTCTTGCTCATGCTGATTTTGCCGATATGTGTTCTTGCAAAGATTGTAGGCGATGGTGAAAATCCATGTGCGGAACGGTTGTCCGTCTGAATAATTCCACCGTGAAGACCACACTTTCAAGAACGTGTCTTGCATGTGATCCGAGGATTGCTCCACGTCGCCACCTAACCTGCGGAAGAAGAAACCTTGCAGCAATCGGGCATAACGGCGATAGATTTCCGCAAATGCGTGTTCATCGTCTTTCCGACGAACACGCTCCATGAGTTGCCCGTCGGGAAGAGATTTATAGTTTACAAATAGTGCTATCATTTCTTGTCGCTCAG